>CAIKMX010000001.1 GCA_903828655.1 uncultured archaeon
GTGTTCCCACCGTATCGTTCGAGGGAGATTGAGCAGATGTATATATACTTGAAACAATCACATTCCCACTGCCTCCACCACTTCCGACTTCTGTTCCATCGAGAAACAGGTGATTACATGTAACCGCCATTAGATGTACATCGTTTGTATTGGTATCAATAAAATTAACGCTAGATGTAGCAAGTGCTCCTGTACTGTAGAAGTATGCGGAAGGAGAACTGATATAACCGGCGTTCCCAAGTCCTACCACCGTAGAAACAATATCAAAATTCTTAACATCGCCGAGTGGCAGTCCGTTCAAGAGAGGTGAACCGTTGGTCACCGCAAAACGATAAAGGGCGTTGGTATTTGTATCATATAAGTTCACACTGGAGGTGTACAGCACTCCTGTGCTGTACGAAAATGCGGACGGTGAACTCAAATAGCCTGCCGTACCGAGACCCATCACCGTGGAGGCAAGCCCTGTACTGCTGATATATCCCGCCGTACCGAGACCTTTCACTGTTGAGGTAAGACTTGGAACGAAGACTGAACTGCTCAGATAAAGTTGTCCTAGACCGATAACCGTCGATACGAGTCCTGTGCTGCTAATATATCCCGCAGTTCCAAGACCGCGTACGGTCGAGGCGAGTCCTGTACTGCTGACATACCCCGCAGTTCCAAGACCGCGTACGGTCGAGGTGAGTCCCGAGCTGCTGACATAACCGGTGGTTCCAAGACCCATTACCGTGGAGAATAGATCGGTTGCAATAACGCCCGCTCCTGCCGAACTGACATACAACTGTCCCATTCCGACAAAGGTGGAGGTCAAATCAGAGGAACTGACATATCCCGCGGTTCCCAATCCGTTCACGGTCGATGCCAACTGCGAACAACTGATATATCCGATTGTTCCCAATCCGTCGACCGTTGATGTGAAGTTCTGCGTTGTGCTCGGTGACGCCCAAAAAGTCCCGCCTACTCCGTCTGTTGTCAATACACATATGGAGGAGATCGGTAAATTGTTCTCTGCCGAACGGGCGTACACCGTACGAAGCGTTATTGAATCGGCATCATATGTTTTACGATAAAAATGACTCATGCCTCTTTTTATCAACGAGAAAACAAATCATTCAAGTTTCCCCCATTTAAATCGGTATTGTACAGATGTATTATATACATATGGACCGAACCGACGTTGCGTATCTTGTGAACACAACGCCGAAGTACTTTTATATGCTTCCACTTCATTTCCTTTTAGTACGGCGTTATTCTGAGAAACTTCATTGGCCCCTTTTTCTAGCAACCGAATGTCCCAATGACCCTGTCGTGAATGTCTGTAGAACACGATATCGTGTTAACATTCTACCGTTAAGCGAGGCAGACCAACATTTTTTAGAGAGTCGTTTGGCAGCAACAAAGGCGTTACCACCGGAGATACGCTATGTTTTTCCGATACAGGAAGATTTCTTACTTCAATATCGTACCGATGATGCCGCTCTTGAGCGTGCGTTGAAGATATTCGACGACGATCCGTCTGTTGCGAGTATACGTCTTATGCCGTGTCCTGGTCCGTCACAAATAGCGCTTCCGTACAATGCCGAATACGCTATTGCGGCGCCGAACAAAGAGACCATGTATTTCACGTTTCAAGCCACGCTTCATAGAAGGGAGGTGTATGAAGCGTATATGACCAGACTTGTGGCGGAAAGTGCTTCTGCGCCCACAGTAGAAGAGAAACTTCGTCTTCAATTGAAAGCGAATATTGCGGAAAATCATCAAGGACAAGAGATATTCCGTACACTCCGTCCTGAGCAGAAACATCTTATCTGGCGACGAGCCCATACGGCTCCCAATGCGGTCTATCTCAGTCCATGGCCGTATCGGCCTACGGCGGTCGAAAAAGGTGCTCTTCAGACGTGGGCGAAAGATTTTGCGGATCGTGAAGGACTCCCATTATTAATTCATAATCGTTAAAAACAGAGTATTTTGAATCCTTTAAGTTGGATGTGATACCGCAAGTAATAATATCCTCACACTCTCTTGAATAAGTTGATTTAGACAAAACAAGCACAGGTCTTTGTCGAATTCCTGTTAAATTAGAGAAAGGAAAGGGGACAATTACAACATCTCCTTGATTAAACACTATCCCAGATTTCATCCTCTTTATTATCCCAAAGTTTATTTGCGATTTTCTCAGAATGTTTTAACAAATCTTTAAAATCATCTCTTTTAATCTTCTTTATACAAAGAGTTTCCCCATTTCTAATTACAATTAATTCATCGCCTATATCAATCCCCACAGATTTTCTAATCTCTATAGGTATGGATATTTGACCCTTATCAGTTACCTTAATGATTTTTGTTTCTATATTCAAGTAAGAATTTCCTTACTTATAAACATTTGTATGTTGGTATTTTAGGAACAACATATTAAGTAATCACACATCTGAAGGTAGAGGGCAACTTAAAGTATTAAAGGATTCAAGGCAGCCAAGTCATAAAGAAAAACTTAGCCAAGTCACCAAACGGATTATTACATTACCTAATTCAAATCCCAGAAGCTATAAAAGCCCACCAAGGCTTTTGCATAGAAGTGACGTTTCCAGTTTCAGCATCAACTTCTGCAGAAACTCTTGCTTTCACCTTAAACAACCCTAATATTCTTGCATCCTTCTCTGCAACAACATCATAAGCATACTTCAATTGATTTTGAAACTGGTAAGTTTTAACACTTACATTAGTTACATTAAATCCTAGCTCACCAAGTCTTTCGCGTGCTCGCTCTGATGCAACAGCAGGTAAATTTTTCATTTTGTCCTCCCCAGGAAGTGTTTTATTAATTTTCTCACACTGATTATTAATACAAATAGCATCGGTATTTGGGTTATAATGCAACGCACCAGAACAAGCAAGACAGTTTCTATCCTCTTCTTTAGGAGGACACTTGAAATTATTCTTATTAATGGGAATAACATCTGTATCATTAAGATAACTATCCTTACAACTTCCACAAACAGAACAACCAGCAATAATCAGCTTACAGTCAGAATCTTTTGTACAATAATTATATCTTGCGCTCATATTCTCGGTACAAACCTCATTAACACAATGAAATTCAGGACAACTGCAAGGATATGTAGTCACGCATGCACCACATGAAACTCTACAGTCAAAATCTTTTGTACAAGCACCACCATCAGCACTCACAAATGCAATTCCAAAGCTCAAAACAACAAAAGCCATCAACATCAAAACCTTTCTCATAATTAATACAATTAAAAGATATTTATAAATTGTTTGATAACTCCAAAATGAATAAGAGGGATGGTTAGGTAACATCACATTCGTTCACATTCTTGGCAACTCAAATTATTTATATGTAAAATGCTCAACAACATAAAACCGCTCCCCCCACAACTACTCCTCCACAAACATTACCCAAAAAAATCAGAACCCAAAGCACTCTCTATACTTCATAACAGATTTATACTTCCACATCATGCTTGTTATGGAAAGTTTCATATCAAAAGCAATATCCCCATTTGCCTTTGCATTCTTTGTAGCTTTGCAAAAATCTCCAAACTGCGGAAGATATTTAGAGGCCACAGTTATAACCAAGTCAGGATTTGACGCCTCACCAACAGTTACACTTCCTCTTTTAAGAGTATACGAATCAACAACAACCCACTCGCCATCTTTAATCTCAAAAAAATCAAGTGCAATAACTGCTTCGTTAGGCAATGCTTTAACTAAAGCTTGTTGCTCAAAATATGCCGGCAAAGTTTCTTTTGTTAAAATAGGTGCAGGAACAGAGTTGCCTGAACCTGCTCTAACTATCTCAGGTTCACCAGCAGAAAAATAATTAACATAAACATAAGCCCCAGCAGATGCTATCAAAAGAACAAGAATAATCAAAACAATCCAAACCTTTTTTCCCATTATGCAATATCTAATACGCCCCTATTTAAATATTTTTCATATATAAAAGATTTATTATTTATTGGATATTTAAGTTGCCAAGACTTGACATTTAGAATGGACAATGCGATTCATCCACAAGAGATACTAAAAACGATTCTCCCGCAGACGTTAAAAAACCAAAACTTATAAACCTCAAATAAGCTTTCTAAAGGTGCAAAAGAGCTAAAATGAAAGTAAGTATAACCCTAAGATCAGAAGAAGAATATAAAGAGCGAATAGGAACAAATCCCTCAAAAAGAATGCAAGCGCTCGTAGATAATTCTGGAGACGAAAGCGAGGCAGTCCATTTTTTATTACCTCCAACGAGAGGAAAAAGAGAAACACCTAGACCGGTCCTATCATACTCCGGAACACACACAGCAATGAACACCGCCCTAAGAAGCACAAAACCTCTAGTTAGAACGACAAGGGGACAGCAAGAACTCACTACCTTAGCAGAAAAACTTTCAAATGGAGGAGGCATAGTCCCAATAACAACATTAGAAGTTCCAAGAGGAATTATGAACCTCTACGGAGATGAAAATTATATTCCTCATGCAATGTTTACCGAAAAAGGTAGAGAATCAGAACTACAAGATTTATGCTCCCAACCAGACCCCGAAATAGAGGAGTTTGTTATAAGAGAACCAGATGAAGACCTCCCATTCCCTCCAAGAACAAAGTTAGATAGAGAGGAAGAAAGAAAATTGTTCATAAAGTATAATCACGCAAGATTTCAACTCGTAAAATCATTGAGAGCTATTTTAAACGGTCATGCTTCACAAAAACAAATAAAGGAAGCGTATACCTACCAAGAAAGAGTAGATGAACTTGAAGGTTGTATTACAAATGCCAATTTACCACTAGTATACGCTATGACAAAAAAACAAAAAGTCCAAGGATTAGAGTTTTTAGAACAGGCCGCCGAAGGAATGTTCTATCTTATCAAAGCAGTTAGAGAATTTGATATCTCCAGAGGATTTAAATTTTCGACCTATGCATGTACCGCAATGATAAGAGGGTTTGTAAGAGAAGGAGCAAATATTACCAAATATAATTCAAGATATATTTCAGGAATGGACACAGACCTAGCGGAACACCCAGACAATAAAGGAAGAGAACATACAAGCAGAGTTTATGCAGAAGATGTAAGATATGCAATACAAAACGCAAACCTAAATGCTAATGAAAGAGAAATTATAGAAGCGAGATACTTAAGGACTGGAAAAATAACAAAAGAAACGTTCAAGATTCTAGGAGCAAAAATAGGACTTTCAAGAGAGAGAATAAGACAACTTGAACTAAGGGCTTTAGAAAAAGTTAAGGAAGCCCTAGAAAAACATATGCTCCCTCCAAATAGAGCCCTCTAACAATTCCAAACCCTTTTATATTACAAAATCTTATACAAAATATGGACGCGTACAAAAAAGGGATTTTACTTGCAGCAATTGCAAGCATTCTTGTTGGAATAGAAACAATAATAACAAAATTTGCATATAATGAATCTGACTTTCCAACAATCCTCGTTACACGAGGACTTACAATAGTTCTTCTTACTGCAGTGTACATTATCGCAACAAATAAATCTTTCAAACTAGAAAGAGAAAATTACTCAACTATGTTTATTGTATCAATATTCTCAATAATAAGTTCTTTTCTTTTTATATACGCACTTAGAGAAGTTCCAGCAATAAATGCATCCCTTTTAGCAAACATTCAGCCAATATTTGTTATCATTGCGGGATTTATCATTCTAGGAAAATCAGGAAACCTAAAAAAATCTAGCTATATGGCAATTACTCTTATGGTTATAGCCGGAGTCCTCATAACCTCAAAATCACTCACAAATATTTTAGGACTAAATCTAGGAAGTATAGGAGACTTATTAATTATATTCTCCGTTTTAGCCTCGGGAACTTCTGACGTTCTTGTAAAAAAAAATTAAAAAAATTAAAGTTATTATGTTTGAGATTAATCTCTCTTGTTTTTCTTATCATGTCTGCCTTTATCTGCTTCTACATAATCTCTATGTTGTACTCCATCTCTTTGGATTCTAACCACAATATTCCTATCCCTTACTACAGGTCCTCTTCTATTGCCTTCATATACATAGAAATCTCCTCCATGTCTCCCATAGACTCTTCCATCATAACCCCAATAACTTTGTGGAGAGGATTCGCTATAAACAACGGGCCTAGACCTCCCTCCGTTTATGTTAAGATCACATCCAGCACCGGTTCCAACACCGGCAATTCCAACAGCCATTACTGCAGCAGCAGTGATTGATTTTAAAAATTGTTTCATTTTCAGTCGCCTCCTTTACTTATTAGCACAGTCAATAAACTATATATCTTGGCGCAGTAGCCCATCATACTTTATTTAACAAAGATAACTAAACAACTTTTTGGGAATGTTCCCAAAGAATTTTATAAAGATCAATATATTCTTGAGCAATAACATCATTTGCTATAACAATAGTAGATATTGGATGAATCCAAACAGTAATATAAACAACTCCATCACAAACTATCTGAGTTATTTGAGAAGCCTTAGACCTTTGACTTTTAGGCAAAAGTCTACATTCTGTAAATTTTAGATTACTAAGCAATTTAACCTCTTCTTCAGGAAGTTTATAGAAGAGTAATTTAAGATCAATCTGTCTCCTTATTCTTTCCATATGAAAAGAATGCATTAGTTTTTCATTTAGAAGATTAATTACATTCTCATTTTCTGCGAGTCCATAAATCCAAATCTCAGATTTCTTTTCAAGCAAACCAAATAAAAGACTTTTAACAGCATTTAATCCTTCAAGAGTATAAATCTTTGGAACCTGTCCAGACACATAAGTTGCTTTGATATAATCAAGTGTAGAAGTTAAGTCCTCTAGTCTATCCCTTTCAAGAGTAAGAATCAAATCTGTAGGCAAGGCACAAAACAACTGCTTCCCTTCCTTAACATTCAGGCAGACAAGATTTCTCTCTTTCAATTTTGTAA
>CAIKMX010000002.1 GCA_903828655.1 uncultured archaeon
CAACTTTCCAAAGAAGTTAATAATCTTAATATAGAGCATAAACAATTAATCGAGAATAAGAAAGAATCAGAAAAAAAGCTTCTAGAAATACAAAAAAGCATTGAGGAAAAAAGAGTTTTAGATTCAGAATTAGCAAAAACAAAGATTATGCTTCAGAGCAAAAAAGATATGAAGGATAGAACAGCAAAGGAAATTCTTTCAATGCAAAATCAGATAAGAGAAAAAGTAGATTTCTCAGAAGAAAGACTTCGTGCGGTTTTGGAATTAATCCAAAAGCACAATAAGGCTCTAAATGACCTAAATGAGAAGTTTATTACATTAAGCTCCAGAATTTCAGTATTAAACTCTAAGAAAGAAGAATCCTATAAACTCAATGAAAAGATTACATCTCTTGAAAACTGTCCCACCTGTTTTCAGAGGGTAGAAAAAGAGCATAAAGACAAAATATCAAAAAGAACGAAGTTTGACATAGATGAGATAAACCCCGAGCTTGAAAATAAACTCATAGAAAAGCAACAAGCCTTAAAGGACTTCGAAAAGGAAAAACAGCTTATACAAAACTACGAAAAAGATAAAACGAAACTTCAACAGGATAAAATAAAATCAGAGCATCAAAAAATCATTGAAACAAAGATAAAATCTGATGCCTTTATTCTAGACCGAACCTCAAATGAAATAGGGGGCCTAGAAATGAGAATAAACGAGCTAGGGATTAAGATAGATTCATTCAAAAAAAATCAAGAAACATTTGAAATATCTAAAATGGAGTTTGATAAGCTAGATGAACTTTCAAGAAAAAAAGAGATTTCTATTGCAGAAAAGAATAGAGAGTTAGAAATTCTAAAAAAACAACTAGAGAATTTAGAGAACACTATTGCAAAAAAAGAAAATACTCTCTCTCAAATCCATTATTTGAGGGGATTACAAGACTGGCTGCAAGAAAAATTCTTATCAATAATCATCATGACTGAAAAGAATGTTTTATCTAAGTTAAGAAGCGAATTTTCAAAAATCTTTTCAGAGTGGTTTTCAATCTTAGTTCCAGAACCTCTAACAGTAAGATTAGATGAAGATTTCACCCCGATTATAACCAACCAAGACTACGAGTTAAGTTATGATTTCCTCTCTGGAGGAGAAAGAACGGCTGTTGCTTTAGCATATCGTCTAGCTCTAAATCAAGTTTTAAACTCATTATTATCAAAGATAAAAACAAAGGGAGTAGTGATATTGGACGAACCAACAGATGGCTTCTCCTCAGAACAATTAGACAAAATGCGTGATATCTTCGACCAGTTACATGCAGAGCAGATAATCCTTGTAAGCCATGAACAAAAGATAGAGTCCTTTGTCGATCATATAATCCGGATAAAGAAAGACGGAAAGAGTTTTGTTGAAAAGGTAAATGCGTAATGGGGTCAAGTTGCCTAAGCACAAAAACAAAAACCATTGCCAAGTATGTCAACGGATTGTGACATTACCTAACAAGCGCTCGCTTCGCTCGCTCTAAATAGTGCAACTTCGTTGCACGATAATATTAAACTAACAATTTAGTATCTCCACTGACGAAGGTCTAGGCTGAGCAATTCGCTTTTGACAAATAAAGATAAGATAACAAATGTAAATTGCGAACAACTTAGATTTTTTTCAAAAACCATCAACTTTAAAAACCCAATTCAAGACATATTTCTATGGAAATCAAATTTATTAATGAAGATAAAAACGAGCTAGATATTGAGATGGACAATCTTACTTTAGCTGAGCTTTTGAGAACATATCTTAATGAAGAGGGCGTAAAAGTTGCAGCATGGAAGAGAGATCACCCAATGAAAAACCCAGTTTTACACATTGAAGCAGATAATCCAAAGTCTTCATTAAAAAAGGCAATCGCAGCAGTTGAAAAAGACATCGAGAAAGTTCTTGAAGAATTTAAGAAGATGAAGTAAGGATAATTTTAGTATTTCTATTAGTTTTAAATGTCCAATAATAAGATAACATCTTGAGTTGCCAAGTATGTCAACGGATGGAGACATTACTAAATAGTCGCTCGATATTGGACTTTGTCACAATATCTCGCTCTCATGACAATTTTGCGAATGTGTCTATTTTTTAACGGGCTTGTTCAACTTTTTAATTTTGTAAAATGTCACAGCATCACAATAATCCTTAAAACATCAAATCTCTTGCTAGAATAATGGATTTTCAAAGACAAGACAAGGTTTCTGCCGGCTCTTTCGATTTAAACAAGTTTCTTTTTGGAGGCTATGAAACGGATATAATCACAACAATTTATGGTCCTGGAGCCTCAGGAAAGTCAAATCTATGCATGCTAGTAGCGGTCTCACAGGCAAAAAAGGGCAATAAGGTAATATACATGGATACTGAAGGAGGCTTCTCGATTGATAGAGTAAAACAATTCCTACAGGGAAATAATGAAGATACAGAAAAAGTCCTTGGAAATATAATCTTGTTAAAACCAACAACATTTGAAGAGCAAGAGTTAGACTTTGGAAAGCTTCTAAAGAATGTAAAAAATGACACAATTTCTTTAATTGTAATAGACAGCATAGCAATGTTATATCGCTTAGAGTTGGGAGATGCAATCCAATCAAGAGAAGATGAAAATATCCGAAGCGTTAATCGACGCCTCGCGAACATGCTCAAACAATTAAACGAAATAGCAAGAAAACAAAACCTTCCAGTAATTATAACAAACCAAGTATACAGTGAGTTTCAAAAGGATAGAAACGAACAAAACTATCAAGAAGAAAAAAGAGTTTCAATGGTTGGCGGTGACCTTCTCAAGTATTGGAGTAAATGTTTAATCGAATTGCAGAACAATCACAGCAAACGCCGTTTGATTCTAAGAAAACACCGTTCAATGCCTGAGAAGTATTTAGATTTTGAAATAACAAATTTAGGAATAAAAAAGAAGGGGCTATTCTAAAGTTTATTTCTTCTTTCCTTTCTTCACAATCTTTTTTTCAACTTCAGTTTCAGAAACAGCTTCAGCAGCAGTTTCATTCACACTATTTCCATTAGCCATCTTCTCTTTGTAGGCTTCTTTTTTCTTTTGCCACTCTTCGTTTGAAGGGCATTTAGGATTAAAGCAAAACTTCCAAGGTCTGCTTCCTTTCTTTAGACTAATTATCATGGGAAAATCACACTGCTTGCAGAATTCCTGATTTCCTTCTTTGTCCGTAGCAGGTTTCATCATTCCGTTAGGAGGCAAAGAATAGATTGTCTTACATGTAGGATATGCATCACAGCTTACAAAGTATCTTTTATACTTCTTCCCGTACATAACTCTTAACTTTCCTTTCTTGCAGACAGGACATACACTCATAGTGCTTGCTTCTCTTTCTTTTTGGATAACTGAAGCATTCGCATCTGCCAAAGACTTCCCAATTTTTTCCATATTAACGTTCATAGCCTTTGCAATCTTTGTAACTTCAATTTTGGCTTCATTAAGAATTTTTTCTTCCATCCCCTCAAAACCCTTCTTTGCTTCTTGAACATCTTCCAATTCCTTTTCCATATTCCTGGTCAATTCTTCATTTAATATTTCTGGAGAATATTTTTCCAAAGCATCAATCATCCTCATTCCCAAATCACTAACTGTAATACTCTTATCATGAACATATCCTCTCGAATACAGAGTTTCAACAATCGCAGCCCTTGTTGCTTTAGTCCCTAAATTTCTTTTTTCAAGTTCTTTTACGAGTGAAGCGGCGCTATATCTATTTGGCGGAGTAGTTTGCTTTTCTTCAATTCTTATTTCCTTAACATCTACCTCCCCGTTCATTGTCGGCACCTCGCCTTCTTTCATACTTGATTTGTAAACATTCATCCATCCTTTTTCTTTTATTTGATTTCCACTTGCATAAAACTTCAATCCAGCAACCTCTATTGTAACTCTCTTATTTTCAACTAGAGCATCATCACAAAAGCATGAAATAAATCTTTTAACAATCAAATCATAAACTTTCTTCTCCTGTACTCCAAGATTCTTCTTCATTTCTCCCGTAGGATAAATTGCCGGGTGTGCAGGATCTGATTTCTTTCCCTCAATAGGTACTTTTCTTTTAACATGTTTCACAAGTTGGGTATACTTCTTCAAATTTGTTAGTATCTTGTCGTAGCCTATTCCTTCAGGATATTTCTGACTTGATGTTCTTGGATAAGATATAACTCCTGCAAGATACAAACTTTGAGCAACTTTAAGTGATTGTGATGGTGTTAGACCAAAAAACTTGTAACATTCAGTTTGCAAAGTTGTTAAGTCAAATGGAACCGGTGGTGTAACCTTTTCATCTTTTATAACCGTGGATGCATTTCCCTTTCTTCCATTAAGCAACTTGAATTTTGCTAAATCTTTTTGCTCAAACAAATCTTCAGGATATTTTACCTCAAGACTTTGCTTTTTAATATCCTGAACTTTCAAAAAAACCTGCCAAAATGGTTCAGGTATAAAACTCTTAATTTCCTTTTCACGGTCAGCAACAATCTTAAGTGCCGGACCCTGAACACGTCCGATAGATAAAATTCTGAATGTTCCCGTAGAAGACAATGCTTTCATCAGCCCACGAGAAAGATTAATTCCATAAAACCAGTCAATATAATGTCTCGTCTCTCCAGCAGTAGCAGCACCCCAGTTTATAGAAGGTTGTAAGTTTTCAAAAGAATGGTCAAGTTCATCTTTCGTGAGCGCCGAAAACTTCATTCTTTTAGCAGTCTGTTCCGCATTTTTTCCTGCAATAAATCTAACGACATTCCATCCTATAACCTCTCCTTCTACATCATAATCCGTTGCAACAATATATTCATCTGATTCCTTAACAAGCTTCTTTAAAACATCATAATACTTCTTAGTAAAATCTGCAGTTTTACTTTTTCTTTCAAAGTTAGGTCTCCACTCAACCTCAAAGTTTGGAAACGGTCCACGAGCAGCGGTTTGCTGTATACCGAATAAATGCCCTACAGCACATCCAACAATGTATCTCTTTCCATTCTTAAAAAATTCATAATAAGAAACTCTGTCTTTTGTAGAAATCTTTTCGTCAGTTCCTCCCGATAAAGCGGCGGCTATTTTCTCTGCAGCTTGTGGTTTTTCCGTTATAATCAAAGTCGCCTTACCGATGCCTTGTGTAGGCCTTTCTTTCATAACAACTTCAGTTTTAGCTGATTTTTTTCTCGCAGCCATGTCTCATCTACAAAAATATGTTATAAAAATGTTACTTAAATGTCTATTTTAAAGAATTCCTCTGGAGTTAGCATCTTTATCCCATTATACTCTTTAATATTCAAAATATGTTTATCATACGAAAGAATATATTCTGAGTGCGACTCAATTGCACAACTTATAATCTTATTGTCATCCGGATCGTCTTTAACAATATCAACTTCAATATCTGGAGCAACTAGAGTCACAAACTGAAAAACCTTCTCAAGAATATTCTCAATTTCTTCTTTACCATATAAAAAGTCCCTTTCCAAGACATTTGCAAATTCTTCAAGAATTTCTTTTGTTGTGAATATCTCAACATCTTTTATTATTAGTTTTTGCAGAAGTTTATTGCTAACACTGCAATCCCATTGGGTTGCTGATATCAGAAAATTTGTATCTATTGTGATTTTCATATTCTAAGGTATCTCCAATAAATAATATTATTTACTTTTTCTTGCCTTATGCACCAATCCAGAAACATCCGTTTCTTTGATGCCAAGTTTTTCCGCTCTTTTTGCACCTTCTTTTGCAATCTTCTGCAGTTCACATATTAATTCTTCTTTTGAGGGCATTGCAACCTTCTTTAGAACAATACTATCCTTCCCACTAACAACTGCGAACATAGTCCCTTCAGAAGCACATATCTCTGTCCTTATGCCCCTAGGTATCACAATCTGCCCCTTAGAAGACATTTTTATCATATCTACAGTCATTTTGTCATTTCTCCAGTTTATTTAGTAATTTCTTACTGTAAGAAAGTAAGATATGCTTATTTATAAATGTTACTAATAAAAATTTTAAAGCTTAAACACACATTTTATAAAGTCCCAAGCAATAAGAATACAATGGAGAGGTCTAAATTGCTAAAAGCAAGTCCTTATATTCTTTCAATATTTTTTATTATAATACTTGCTCTATTATTTACTAACTATTATGCAAGTCATGCCCAGACATTCTCCGATCCTGCAAAAGCCCCCACTGATGAAAAAATTCAAATGCTAAGAACGTTAGAGAAATTTTCAGCAAATGCTCTTCCTATCGTTACAGGGATATTTGGATTAATAATCTTTTACTTATTCTATCTTGTTGGGAAAGTATTGAATAAAACTTATATAAAAGTTCTATCAATAATTTCAATTATTGGCACAATTCTAATCTTAGCTTTAGGTTTTCTTTTAGGAAGTATAAGTGTCGGGTTACTTATAATAAATCCATTAGACTTTGTTTACATGTTTCTTTTAATTATATATCTTGTTTGTCAAATTCCTCTTTACCTAGTAATGTTGTTTGGTGTAGGTAAGGAGATTAAGGAAGCGAAGATAAGTGCAATAATATTTCTCATTTCTATTCCTCTTTTATTTGTCATCATAGGCATCCTAGGATTCATATTATCCTTCGTATACCTCTTAATTGCATTTAGAAAATCTAGTAGTTTTATTAACAACTAAGTATGTTATCAGTTCATCTAATTCAGTCTAAATCCTAATCTTCTCCAACAACTCCGGTTGGATGTAATAATGCATCGTAACACCGTAAGAATCTTCCCAGGCATTGTGTTTCTTTACAAACTTTCTATGCCCTAACTTCTCAGCTATTTCCATGAAAAGTTGCTTTATTTCATCCTTTTCAGCATGAGGATTTCTTTTTATGAAATCTTTAACAGTCTCGGTCGCATAGTGAGAACGGACAATATGCGGATAAAATCTCTCTCCACAATAAACTTCAAAAGCATTCTCAAAGTCCGTATCCTTTAGCGGATGGCCGGTATTCTTATTTGTAAAAACAAAATCTGAAGATTTTAATGGCCTCAGCATTCCTTTTAATCTCTCAATATATTTTTGTGGAAAAACCTCACTTAGACTCAATTCAACTCCATCTTTAGCAGTAAAATTGAAATTAACCCGATTTCCAATAATAGATATATCTTTTTTCTTCAATGTTGCAAGTCCTTGATGCTTATGTATCTTATAATAAATCTCCCCTCCAACCCTCATACAAGTCTTCATTAAGGTTAGCATTGGAACGGCGAAATCATCTTCATGACTGTGCAACCCTCTTAAAACATTTTTCTCAAGGGAGAGGTAGTGTTTATCAAAATCCTCTACGGTTTTATATTTCTTATTGGATCTTAGTTTTTTCTTTTCAAGAGCATAAACATACGAATACGTTCCGCCCTTATTTTTATAGATAATATCCCAATGACCCTTATGTCCCGTCTCAGTATTTATCTCAAGTCCCGGATTAAGCAAACAGTAGGCCTTATCAAGTTTTTTTCCATTTGGGAGGATATTTACACGAGCTCCACGAGCCTCTCCATCCACATCAAGTTCACCCTTCAAAAATTTATTATTCTTCGTGTCAACCAAAATCTTAAATTTTCCGTGGGCCTTAAACATTTTTATTATCTTTTCTGCACCAGGAAATTTTTCACTCAATTTCAATTTTTTATCAATCTTCCAGAACTTTCCATCATACTCATAAATTTTCAGATCTTTTCCAATTCTTATAGTTCCTCTCAGAATTTTTTTTGTTTTAACGACCATCGACACCTCTTTAATTACTAGAACTACTAATCTACATATTTAAGTTTATTCATTTGTTCCAATCTTTTCTTTGCATCAATTGAACTAGAAAACATCTTCCAGAATATTCTTGTCATCCAAGAGGTCCAATCCTTGTCGTTTAAGTTGTAAAACATAAAAGTTTTGTTCTTAAGTTCTTTCTCCCTTCCCGTAGGTTCTTTAACTTCCTTTAGATTACATAAATCCTGATCGATTATGGTAGCTCTGAGCGGTTGTTCTCGATGATGAATTTCAACAAGTTCCTTGCCATATTTATAATTGAGTGAAAGAAGCTTTTTTACATTTTCAGAACCCGTTACATCAACCTTACAAACAACCTTCAAACTTATTCCTTTTTTGACAAGATCATCAAGAATTGTAAAAATATCAACATCTTTAGTTTTGTAGTTAACAAAACTTAAATTTCCTGAGAAGAACAATATCTGTTTTTTTGCTTTAACCAACAGCTTGCTAAAATCAGTAAGCCTCCCCAATTTAACCTCATCTTCCCCTTTTCTAACCCACGCAGATTTGTTTTTATCATCAACATACTGAAAAATATCAAAGGCAGAAAAATCATACTTCTCTTTTCCAGTCATTATTTTTTCTTCCAATTCTTTTTGGAACACCGAACTTGCAGCCTTTTCCATTCCTGCCCAATAAACAATTTTTAATGCCCCTCTTGTTCCCTCCCTAAATGTTCTCGTAGAAATAGTTCCAAAATCTTTTTCTATATCTTTTATATACCTATCCGCAGTTCTCCAATTCTTCCCAATGTGGTTTGCAACTTCTTGTATCGAGCGAGGTTTAACGGATACAAAGTCTTCAATTTTTTTTATCACATCCTGATTAAGCATAATTTATCAAGTAGACCCAGCTATTTAACTTTTTCTAAAAATACAACACTGTGTACAAAAAAATGTCAAAAAAGAGTATATACTTTACATGTCCTTGATTTAGTATGGAAGAGGTGATAGATGGTCTGCATTGAAAAGATATACAGCGTATCCGCACTTGTTGGAAATGGGGCTTGCAATGCAAACTGTGATTTTTGCGCAGGAAAATATCTTCGCCCCGATGCTAAAGAAACACCCCTTTACTACAGAAATCTAGAAGCTGCAATAAAATTATCCGCGAGATACGGCGGTTGGTCATTTTCTTTAACAAGTAGTGGAGAACCAACCTGTACTCCCGACTCTGTAACTCGGGCATTGGAGGTTTACAAAAAATGCGCGGATCAAGGTGCATTCTTCCCAAACGTTAACTTATTCACAAATGGAATTGATTTGGAGGATAAAGATTTTTGTAAAACTTATCTTCCTCTATGGAAAGATTTAGGATTAACAAATGTTGCAATTTCTATACATTCAGAAGATGAAAAAGAGCAAGCAAGGGCCTACAATCTTCCTCGTTATCCTCAACTTGAAAGTCTTGTAGAAAATATTCAAGAGCAGGGCGTAGGCGTAAGGGGCACATTATTGCTAAGAAAACATGGGGTAGATAACTCTGCCAAGTATGTTGATGCAGTACATACGCTTATAGAAAAAGGTATCGACAACATAACCTCTTGGCCGGTAGGAAATCCAGATGGATCAAGAAGCGAATTCACTCCGTCAAGATGGGGGTTAATGGGGATTAGAAGATGGCTAAGCAAAAACGCGATATTGTGTCACGGACACACCTGGGGTGGGGGCGTTTATGATTTTAAGGGAAACATTTTGAGAATTACAGATTACGTTACAAAACATGATAGAAAAAAAGATTTTGTTCGTCAGCTTGTAGTCTTTCAAGACGGAACAATAGCATACTCTTGGATAAAAGAAGGAGCGTTATGCATGAAATGAAAGTTGATAGCTTAGGAATTTTTGTTGGAACCGGGGAGTGCAATGCTCGATGTTCACATTGTGCAGGCCAGATACATAGAAAATATGCCCCAAAAGAAGATGGAGAAGTTAATGAAGAACTAATAAGAAAGACTCTGGAAGATTGTTATGTCCTTGGTGCGAGAAAATTTTCAATAACAAGCAGCGGAGAGCCCACACTTTCTCCAAAATCTGTAACAAGAGTTTTAGAAATTTCAGAGGAGCTAAAAAAAGAAAAAGAAATATCCTACTCGAGAATAAATCTTTACTCAAATGGAATAAGAATAGGAGAAGATCCAGAATTTTGTAAAACCTTCCTTAAATCGTGGGAACAATTAGGACTAAAAAGAGTTTATGTTACAGTTCATAATGCCAATGAAAGAAAGAACTCAGAGATTTATGGCGTAGAAAGTTATCCTCCGCTAAAAACTGTTGTACAAAGAATCCATGATTCAGATCTATTGATGCGGGCAAACCTTGTTTTAAGCAAGAGAACAATTTCTTCGCTTGAACTTTTTGCATCAACAGTCAGTGCATTGAGAACTATCGGAGCTGATTATATCTCTGCCTGGCCAATAAGGGGCGATGATGATCAAATAGATCTAACCTTGGCCCCATCGCCAGAAGAACTTGAAAGGATAAATTCATGGGTTAAAGCAAATCAGCAACAAAACTGCCCAGTTACTCTCTGTCCGGTCACTTTTTTAGGAGAAGACACAAGAGAAGCATATCAGTCCGGAAGAAAATTAACTTTATTTCCCGATGGAACTCTCTCAAACACATGGTGTAATAATCCGCAGGAAGGTAGACCATGCCCATAAGAACAACTTACGAACCAAGGCCCTCGGCATACACAAGAGCGTATTTAGTAATATGTGATTTATACAAGGAACAAAATCATATACCCTTAACAGAAGAGCAAGTTGAAAGGAGAATAAAATGTACTCCAGGACTTATGTTTGCAGAAGGTGTAACCTTAGACGAAGTTTATGGTACTTTAGGAAAATGGAGACTTTTGTTCAGAGGAAATGTTCATGATTTAGGTGAAAGATTTATTCCATTGGACTGGAATTCTTTAAAACAGACATAATATCTTCCATTTGAGAATCAGAACCCTTTTGAATATATCCTGTTGCACCAGCCTCCATTAATTGTTCTTTTTTAAATTCATTAGAGGAGTGTATGTAAATTGGGACACGAGGATTTATCTGCCTTATTTGCTTAGTTGCATCAAGCCCATTTAATTTTCCATGACCCATCATGTAATCCATTAGGATAAGATCATAATCTTTCTCCCGGACCATACTCAACGCCTCTTCACCAGATGAAGCACTTTCTGCCAGATGACCCAAATCTTCGAATAATCCACAAAGACTATCTCTAACACCCTTCTCATCATCTACCAATAATACTGCTAAGCCCATAATAATTCCATATGGGAGCGATTTATAAACATTTATGACATTTAATATATCTATCAAACATCAATTATAGTTCCTCTTCTTCCAACCTGTATAACTCTTGTCTTTCCAATCTTATCTTCTATTCCTTCAGCTTCGTGAATATGTGAAGAAATTAAAATATCCGGATGAAAATAATTAACTGCCTTTCGCAATCCCATATCCCCACTAATACCTGACATCTCTGCCTTGGTTCCTGCAGCATGTAAGTGTGAAACTAAAATCTTCTTTCCAGTCTTAGTCCTTATTCTATCAAAGTTCTTTTTTAATTTATCAAAAGTTTTCTTTTCATTAGGGGCTAACTTAAAGTCGGGATTTCCAATTCCAACAATATCAACTCCCTTGTAGGTTACATAATATCCATCAATATCTTTTATCTTATGAATCTCTTTCAAGATATCCACTTCAAGAGAGGAATCCCAGTTTCCAGGAACAAAAACAACCTTTTGATGTCTTTTCTTGAATGGTGCAATTATCGAATCAGTCATATTTGCAACACCCCCATGCAAATCTCCCGCGAGGATTACCAGGTCAACTTTATTCTTCTCCGCTTTATCAGACAGCTTTTGAGCAATGTCTCGACTTCCATGCAAGTCTCCAGCAGCAAGGATTCTTAATTTTGAAGGTTTATCTTTTTCCATAACAAACTAGAGAATGTGGCCTTTTTATATTTTTAAAGATTAAGATTGCCTAATCAACCGTGTAATTTTTCACGTCTATTCATCTCAATGCCATATGCCCTATCAAAATCATCCCAGTCTTCTTGAGAAGCATCAGGAGAAGGCATTGATTCGGCAAACCAGGTCTGTTCATACAATAATTTGCCAAGAGGATTATAAAGTTTTTCCTTAAGCCATTCATCAAACTCCTTAACTCCCTTCCGCTTATGTCTAAGATAATCTTTAACCAAACGAGTCCATTCAGAAGAAGCTATTTCATCAAGGATTTGAAATCCGCAAGGAGCTTCAGGAGATAAAGTATCCATGAGTCTCCAATATTTGTCGTTATCTTCTTCAATTATAACAGTTAGATCATACTTACCAGGACCAATATTGCCTCTGACAAAAACTAAACCTTCCTCTCTATCGTTAATATACAAATTCCCAGAGTCATCACTCCAAATTGAATATGGTTCATGTTCAAATTCCATAAAATTTTGTTTCTTGATAAGTATTTAATCATTTAGGAATTATAATGCAACTAATTCCTCAACAACTCCTATCAACAACTTTTTATATCCCCTACGCAATTCGGACATCATGGAACAAATAGATGTAGATCCTCACCAAATTGGTGTCTGGAATGGGCATATTAAAGTGCATGAAGAGCCCCTAGTTGAGATTATTGAAAGAGAAGGTTGGATTAATATCCCTAGAGTCCCAATATTTGAACTCCCAAAAGGGATGCATCATAGATTTGTATTAATAGATGGCCATGCGAGGCATGATGCTGCCATCAAAAAGATTAGTTTATTGCCTTGTAATCTCTATCTTCACGATGAACGAATTGATGTAGTCCGAGACAAACTTGCGCCATTCAGTTATCAGGATAAAGTTTCATTTGAGAAGATTTTGCATTTATATCTGCTATACGAACAATCTTCAGCCCTCCCAACAACTTTTTAAACATCTCAGGGCTTATCAAAGTATGGCTCAAAAACCCGTACAAGATAAGTCAAAAGAGAAAGAAAAAAACCCAAATGCTTACGAATTTATTGAAGTAGAATCAAAGATAAAGAACTTTTGGGAGAAGGAAAAGATATATTCTACGGACATTTCTAAACTAAACAAGAATACTTACTCAATTGACACGCCTCCACCAACAGTTTCTGGTAAAATGCACATAGGCCACTCATTCTCATACTCACAACAAGACTTCATTGCAAGATATAGAAGAATGAAACAAGGAGTGTTTTATCCTTGGGGAACAGATGACAACGGCCTCCCAACTGAAAGATTAATTGAAAAAACAAAGAACGTAAAAAGCAAAGACATGACTCGTTCAGAATTCATCAAACTCTGTCTTAAAACTCTAAAAGAAATCACTCCAGACTTTGTTGAAGACTGGAAGAAATTGGGAATTTCAGCAGACTACGATAATGCATACTCCACAATAGATGACAACTCAAGGAAGCTATCCCAAAAGTCATTCATAGAACTTTTCAAAAAAGGTTTAGTTTACAATAAAGAGTTTCCAACAATATGGTGTCCAGAATGCCAGACTGCAATAGCCCAAGCAGAACTAGAAGATAAAGAACACCCAAGTTTATTCTCAACGCTAAGATTCAAGATAGCTAAAACTAATGATGACTTATTAATTGCAACAACTCGTCCAGAACTTCTTCCAGCATGTGTTGCAGTTTTTGTTAATCCAAAAGACAAGAGATACAAAAATATTGTAGGAAAGAAAGCAAAAGTTCCATTGTTTGATATTGAAGTTCCAATCCTAACTGATGAATCTGCAGACATCGAAAAAGGAACAGGAGTTTTAATGATTTGTTCATACGGAGATAGATTTGATGCAGATGCCATAAATCGTCATAAAATAACTCCGAGAATTGTTCTAAATCCAAACGGAACATTAAATCAGCATGCAGGAAAATATCAAGGAATGAAGATAAAAGAGGCAAGGAAACAAATCCTTTTTGATTTGAAAGAAGAAGACTTAATCACAGAACAAAAACAAATTACTCATGTTGTGAATGTTCATGACAAATGCGGAACAGAGATAGAGTTCATTCCAACAAAGCAATGGTTCATAAAAGTTCTCGATAAAAAGAAAGAACTCATAAAACAGGGTCAGAAAATAAACTGGCATCCAGAATTTATGAAGAAAAGATATGAAAACTGGGTTGAAGGATTGGAATGGGACTGGAGCATTTCAAGGGACCGGCACTTTGGAGTTTCTATACCTGCATGGCATTGTGAAAAATGCAATGAAATAATTATTGCAGAAGAAAAAGAACTTCCTATAGATCCAATGCAAAAAGAAAAGAAATGTCCTAGATGCAAATCAGTAGCAAAGCCAGAAGAAAAAGTTCTTGATACCTGGGCAACATCCTCCTTAACCCCTCAAATTGCTTCTTCATTAATAAAAAACAAAATAACTATTCCATACTCTCTAAGACCTCAAGCTCATGATATAATCAGAACCTGGGCATTTTACACAATAACCAAGTCTTATCTTCATGAAAATAAAACCCCTTGGAACAATACTATGATTTCAGGTTTTGTAACTCTTGGAGGCGAAAAGATGTCAAAGTCAAAAGGGAATGTTATACAACCTCAAACAGTTCTTGAATCGTATGGTTCAGATGCATTAAGATTCTGGGCAGCAGGTTCAAAGCTTGGAGAAGATTTGGACTATCAAGAAAAAGACCTCGTTACAGGAAAGAAATTCATAACAAAAATATGGAATGCAACAAACTTTGTTTTTATGAATCTAGAAAAGTATACTCCTAAAAAAGTTAAACTTGAAAAGATGGACGAACTTTTAATAAACAAGCTAAATTCTTTAGTTAAAAATACCACAGAATACTTTGAAGATTATGAATACTCCAAAGCTCGTTCAGAAATAGAAAAATTCTTCTGGCACGACTTTGCAGACAATTATGTTGAAATTGTGAAGAACAGAGTTTACAATTCTTCAGGCCAAAAGAAAGAATCTGCACAGTTTACTCTTTACAATTCATTAAATACTATAATCAAACTTCTTGCACCCATAATGCCATTCATAACCGAAGAGATATATCAAAAATACTTCAAGAAGAATGAAAAGGTAAAGTCAATACATATTTGTGAATGGCCACAAGCAGAAAAAACAAAAGATAAAGAAGAATCAAACAAGCATTTTGATTTAATTTGTGAAATACTTTCAAGAGTAAGGCAAGAAAAGACAAAAGCTCAAAAATCTATGAAAGCAGAAATAATACTAACTCTAGAAAAGAAAGAAAAGGAAGCAATTGAATACGTTTTAGAGGATTTCAAGGCAGTTACATGTTCTACAGAGATAAAAGAAGGCAAATTCAGAGTTGAGTTTATTTAATCCCCTCTAAGCCGGTTTATATCACAAGCGCATACCTTGCCAAATAATCCCTTGCCAAGTTTCTTAAATCACAATATCTCTTACAAACCTCTCCATGTTCGATATCATCTTGGTCAATAGCAGTTCTTATTCTAACTAAATTTTCAAAAAATTCTCTAGCCCCAAAAACTCTCTCAAAAAAGGTTGCATCTATTGGCCACATCACATTATGCTAAATGCAAGCTTTAAATGAATTATTGTACTTAACTGACATATAACCTCCTGTTTCTCAACTTTTATAAACACACATTATCTCAATAGGAAAGGTGAACTTTAGGAAAACCTTGGTTTGCCTAAGAATTTATGGACGAGGCGAAAAAATACGAACTAGAGGAGACTGTAAAAGAGCTTGAGGGTTTTCGTGGAAGACACACTGAGCTTATAACTGTATATGTACCGGCAGGTTTCAATCTAAATCAGGTAATAAACCAGCTAGATGATGAAAAAGGTACGGCCTCAAACATAAAGTCTACCGCAACCCGTAAGAATGTAACAAACGCCTTAGATAAGGCTGCAAGACAGCTTAGACTTGTAGGAAGAACCCCCGAAAACGGCCTTGCGGTCTTTTCAGGAAACGTTTCAGATGTAGAAGGAAAAGAAGACCTAAGGGTATGGTCAATTGAACCCCCCAAACCTCTTAAAATTAGAATGTATCGTTGCGATCAAACTTTCGTTCTAGACCCATTAAAAGAAATGTTAGAAACTGATGAAGTTTACGGTTTATTAATAATTGAAAGAAATGAAGCAACAGTAGGAATTTTAGAGGGGAAATCAATAAGAATTTTACATCATTACACTTCAGGCATTCCCGGAAAAGTAAAAGCTGGGGGCCAAAGTGCCGCTCGATTCGGAAGAATCAGTGAAGGTTTAGCAAAAGAATTTTTCAGACGTGTCGCCGAAGGAATGAAAGACATCTTCTTTGAGAATACAAAACTTAAGGGAATTTTAGTTGGAGGACCTATTCCAACAAAAGAGGAATTCTTAACTCAAGGACAGCTTGTAACAAAATTAAAGGATAAAGTTATGGCCGTAAGGGACATTGGGGATACTGGTCTTCCCGGTTTGAAAGAGTTAGTAGAAAAATGCCAAGACGTTTTAGCAGAACAAGAGATAACAAAACAAAAACAAATCCTTGATGAGTTCTTTTCAATGCTAGGAAAGCAGCCAGAAAAAGTTGCATATGGTTCTGCAGAAACAGAAATAAGATTAAAACAAGGTGCAGTTGGAAAGTTAATAGTTTCAAAATCTCTAGAAAGAGAAAAAATAAAATTCTATGAGTCTTTAGCAAGCCAAACATCCGCAGAAGTCCATATTGTAACAAAAGAAACCCCTGAGGGCGTTCAATTCGATAATCTCGGAGGAATCGGGGGAATTTTAAGATTTGCGATACACGAATAAAATGGAAACCAAAGAGGAACTATCAGAGAAGAAAGAAAGAGTTATTACTCACTCAACCGCTGCAGAGATAGAAACAGAGTTTGAAGATAAAGAGCGTGAGAGCGAGGAAAAAGTTGAAGCAGCACTATTCATCGCAGCAAGATTTCTAAATCTACAAGACTTAATCATGTTAACTGATATAAATCCTATCATGCTTAAAGAAACCCTAAAGAAACTTGAAAAGAAATACTCTCGTGGAGCAATTCGTTTACTAACTCGGAACGAATCATGGAAAATGGACGTAGCAGAAAAGTATCATTTTCTTATAAACAGACTTGCAACAGGAGCCGCAGAATTTACAAGATCTGAACAAGAGACTCTAGCGGTTATAGCCTATAAACAACCCGTAAAGCAGTCTGTTATAATAAATATCCGTGGAAATAAATCCTATGACCACATTAAAAAATTTAGAGAGATTGGCTTAGTACATGCAAAACAAGTAGGTCATACTTTAGAATTGAATCTAAGTGAAGAATTTTATGAATATTTTAACGTACATAAAAGGGGAGAGAAAGCAGATAGTGGAATAGAAGAAGACCAAGAAATTAAATCGCAATCTTCAGAATGATGGAATTTCTCCCTTACGTTTACCTTGGATACATCTTCATCTCGCTTTATTTTTTAGTTTTCTATTTACTCTTATATCTGAGAAACCGAAAAACACTCTTTGAATCCCCTGAACTAAAAAAACACTTTTCAGTTTCAGTTTTAATTCCTGCATATAACGAGGAGGATTCAATACAAAATACAGTTGAATCAGTCTTAAATTCAGATTATGATAACATAAAAGAAATTTTTATTTTAGATAATAACAGCAAGGATAAAACCGCAGAGATATCTAAAAAATTAGAGAAGAAATACAAAAAAGTAAAATATATTCTTGCAGAAGTACAGGGAAAGGCGAACGCAATAAATCTGGGGATAAAACTTTCCAAATCAGAGCTTATAGCCATAGTTGATGCAGACTCATTTCCAGCAAAAGATGCAATAAGTAAGATGGTCGGTTTCTTTGAAGACCCCAAAGTTGGAGCCGCAACAGTCCCGATTTTAGCAAGAAACAGGAGTAAATTCTTCGAAAAGCTTCAGGCAATAGAGTATTCAGTTATTGCACTCACAAGAAAACTTTTAGAGGGCGTTGATGCAATCTACGTAACTCCCGGGCCTCTTGCTCTTTATAGAAAAACCGCACTGGAAAGTGTAGGTGGTTTCGACAATAAAAATCTCACAGAAGACATTGAAATAACCTGGCATCTGACTGCCGCAGGATGGCAAAGAAAAATGTGCCTTGACACAAGAGTTACAACCGTAGTTCCAAATAGGTTCAAAAAATGGTTCAAGCAAAGGCAGAGATGGAGTATGGGAGGTATGCAAACCCTTTGGAAATACCGAAAACATTTCTTCAAAAGAGATACCATGATTGGGAATTTTATTCTACCATTCTTTATCTTTTCAACATTTTTAGGCTTAGTAGGATTATCTATATTTGGTTATATGATTACCTCCAAACTAATTACAAGATACCTTTTAATCAAATTTTCTATCGCAGCAAATACTGCAGTCGTATCTCTAAATCAATTTTATTTTACTCCTTCAGTTCTTAACTACCTCGGATTAGTTTTATTCTTAATGGGAACAGTATTCACATTCCTAGTTCTTTACCTTATGAAAGAGGATATATTCAAAGTACACCAAATTTTCCAAATACTGTTTTATCTTCTAGTTTATATTGCAATATATCCATTTATCCTAATAACCGCAATGTTTAAATTGATGCGGAGGGATATGAGTTGGTAAACATGGAACAAGAAAGAAGAATACTAAAAAGTCAAAAGAATGTTTTTTGGGAAGCGCTAGTAATAGCCGTTTTTATATTTGGTACTGGTGTTTTTATAGGGATATGGATTGAAACTAATCGTGCGTCAGAGATTTCAGATATGTACTCCAAATCTGAATTAAATCTTTTAGATGTAAAAGCGCAAACAGAAATTTTGAACTTACAAGACGTTAATTGTCCCCAAGCTATAAAGAAAAACATAGAATTCGGAGATAAGGTATTTGAAGACGCCCTAACACTTCAAAAATATGAAGACGCAAACAGAATCACTTCTTCACTAGTTGACAGACATAAAGAATATGATTTACTTAGAACAATCCTCTGGATAAATAGTATAAAAATAAAGGCAAAGTGTAACAATGCCTTGCATACGGTAGTATATCTTTACGACTACCTTCCAGAAACTCTAGAAGAAAAGAGCAAACAAGAAGTCTTTTCAACATTCTTACAAGAACTCAAGAGTGATAAAGGGGATGATGTAATCCTTATCCCTATAGCAAGAAACCTAGATATTTCCTCACTAGATATGCTAGCAAGCAACTATAAGATAAACAGTACCTCGATAATTGTTGATGAAAAACTTGTTATAACAGATATTTCAAATGTTTATAAGGTAAAATCTGTTCTGAACATTAAATAAGAAATATACATCGCACCACAATAATACTTAAAAGCCGTAGCCCTCTTAATTTTTCATGCATTGCGCTATATGTGGTAAATCTGACATTGAAACAGAACTCTTGAGGGGGATTAATCGCTTTAAAGTGATTCCAGTTTGTAAAAAATGCGCATCCGAAGAAAATATCCCCCTTATAAGAAAACCTTCAATTGAAAACCTTAAATCAGCAGAACAAAGCCCTTCAGTAAGGGAAAGAATGGAAAGGCTTTCTGGGATTCCTAAGGCACAAAGAATAAGTCATGAGCAGCATATTGCTCAAAGAAATCTTGCCAAGATGAAAATGCCATTACCAAAACAATCAAGCGAAATGCTTGTTGAAAACTATTCTTGGGAAATACAAATGGCTCGTAGAAGAATGAAGATTACCACATCACAGCTTGCCAAGCAGATCGGAATTCCAGAAAATGAGATGGCAGATATAGAAAAAGCTCAGCTTCCAAAAAACTTTGAAGGAATAATGGAAAAATTAGAAGTTGCTTTAGAAATAAAACTCCTCAAAGCAAGAGATACAAAGATTATCTTCAAAAGGCAACAGAATCAAATAGACCGAGAAAAAGATATCTTAAGTAGCGTTAAAAAGAACATGGATTATCTTTCAAAAATACCT
Source organism: uncultured archaeon (assembly GCA_903828655.1). Classification (GTDB taxonomy): domain Archaea; phylum Nanobdellota; class Nanobdellia; order Pacearchaeales; family GW2011-AR1; genus CAIKMX01. The sequence continues at coordinate 19,748 of CAIKMX010000002.1, forward strand.
GAACACGAAAGAGTTGATGTCTATAATGATGACGAATTTGTAACTATCAATCCAGAAAGACACCAGCCAGTGAATATCCCAAAAAAACCCGTGCCACCAAAACCGGAACAACTAGAAGATTCAAAGGAAAAAAAAGAAAAAATCCAAAAAATCCAGGTTGGTGAAATGGATTTTTCAAGAAGAGATCAACTTAAAGATGTAACTCTACACGACTTGGTAAAAATAAAAAAAGATAAAGAGAAAAGAGAAAAAGAGTTAAGAAAAAGAAAGCAAGAAGAAGAGTTTTTAGGTGACGATGAGGAGATTCTATTTGACGAGGAATAACGTTAAACAAATTTATCACTATATTTAAATATCCGGCAGTTATAGAATAAACATGAGCGAAATGCCTTCACAGGTTATAAGAATGCCACGGTTGGTGGTTCACCATTCAAGCCTTCAGCTGCAAGATCGGAGAGTTTTAGCATTTCCCGTTTCTATGGATGTGAGAGATGCCGAGTCCTCACCACTTGAAGATCCTCTTCCGGAGTTTCCTATTCCTCCTCAAGCAGAGCTAAGAGACTCATGTCTTGGTTGTGGAAGGTCATACAGTGAAGAACGGGGAGTTTTATACTGCAGAAACACTTCCTGTAGATACGACGGCCAGACGCATTCAGAAATTTTATCTCAATCTTCCTAGAACTATCCTAGATATCTTAATCTTCCAGGTCTTGGTTCATAAATCAAACCCTCTTCAAGTAACTTCTTTATCTCGTTGTTTATCATATCGGGTTTTGATTCTATATCCATAATTAAACTATCAATATCTACTCCACTATTCGGTTCTGCCGTTTTTATTTTATCAAGCAAAATATCTCTCAATGGTGCGTTACTTTTCAAAGGCAAATCCTTTTTGTTATTTTGTATCTCCAATTTTCTTACAAGCAGCCATCTTGGATCAACAGCCTTAACAATCTCCGGCAATAAATAAAGTTCTGAATTCCACTCCCTCACATTGCCAATTATTTGTAATGTATCTCCTTGCGAAATATTTTTCAACCCCTCAATCTCATCTCCAAAAGCCTTGATTCTAATCTGTCCTGATGCATCGTCAACAGTAAGCGAAGCATATTTCTTCTCCCCCTCTTGTACATATTTGTCAACGCAATTTGCAAGAACGTTTACTCGAACAACCTTTTTATCTCCAAGCTCCAAAAAAAGAAATCTCCCATCAGCAACAATCGGCTTTGCCTTAAGTATATCTCCGATTCTAAGTTTGTAAGCAACATTCCTCTTCCGGGGCTCATTTCCAATAGTTCCAAAACTTCCAGAAGTGTTAACCCCACTTTCACCCCCTATCCCTGTCGTATCTGCCACCATGTTTTAGCAAAAGTACATGGCTTTTTAAGTATTATTGGTGTTGAGTTATAGTACCTAAATAACAAGACTTAAGAATACACTTTTTATAATCTTTTTATGGCAACCCTAACTGAAACACCTACAGGGAGACTAACTCCTGCAGAAACTTTAATAGTTATAGCTCACAATATTCCAACCCACAGGGGCAGTTTTCATGGTACCCATGACGTAAATACCTTTTTTAGAGATAGACAAGAGGCCTTTCCAAGTTTGCTGGGCTACTGGAAACTTCCAGAGGGGAATAGCGAAGAATGCTCCACTCTTACTGATGCGATAGCCCGTCTTCGCTCGCAAGGTGCACTGTTTTTAGCAGAAAAATTTAGAGGTCACTATCATTTTACTTCTATCGCCGAGCAATTATACCTTGAGGGTGTTAGTAGAAGAATTCTTCCTGCATACCAAGGACTAGAATTAGTTGAACTTTCAAGACAGTTTGATGATGTAATTGCGAAAGATAAGGTGTTTAAGATATAATTAAAATCCTACATTTTCTATATGTATCCTTCCGATTCATTTTGTGAAACCAAATAATCGCGAGGTTACATCTTCTGTATGTAACCTTTCCTCGGTCTAAACAAATCTCCAGCCCTTACTAACTTATTAATCGCCTCTTCAATTTCGTCATCTTTCATATTCTTTTTTTCTTTTAATTCCTTGTTTAATTCTTCCAAAGGAATTAACTTCCCAATTCTATTCTCCATTGCTTCAATAACCTCTCTAACAAGATGGATCTTATTTCTAGATGCAGCCGAAGTTCCGCTTATTCTATCAATATCTATTGTCTTTGTTTCTTCATCGTAACCAACTTGCATAAGATAGTATTTCATCAAATCAATTGCGACAACGGCGTCCCTCTTTGTAACTTTTTTACTTAATCTAATTCTTGCGTGCGCTTCAGCCATACGAATCAATGCTTCTAATTGTCTTGCGGAAATAGGAATAGGTTTTACAGGAGATTCAAAAAGCGTAATCTGGTTTCTTAAATCTACGTAAAAAGTTTTCATTGCATCCATGGCCTCATCAGTCAGAACAGGATTAAATCTTTGCTTTGCATAAGAAATATATTTCCTTAGTAAATCGCGTTCAATAATATCATAAACAACATCCTGTTTATGTTCATGCAAAACGTGTGATGCAATATTTTCATCCCTTGTTCTATCAGGAATATCTTTCATAATAAAAATACAGTCAAATCTGTTCAACAAAGACGGAGGTAAATTAACCTGCTTTGGAATTGATTCAGAACTATCAAATCTTCCAAATTTAGGGTTTGCCGCAGCAAGAACTGAAGTCTGAGAACGCAAGGTCGCCTGAACCGTTGCTTTAGAAATTGTCACCGTTTGCTGCTCCATCGATTCGTGCATCGTTGAACGATCTCCCTCATCCATCTTTTCAAACTCATCAATACAAACCAATCCTTTATTTGAAAGAACCATCGCTCCCGCTTCCAAACTCCACCCCTTCAAAAATTCATCCCTAACAACCGTCGCAGTAAGACCTGCGCCAGTTGCGGATTTTCCAGAAACGTACCTTCCCTTTGGTGCAATTTCTGAAATAAACTTTAACATAACTGACTTAGCAACTCCGGGATCACCCACAAGTAAAATATGAATATCTCCTCTAGTCTTTGTGCCATCACTTCTTTGTTTCTTAACCCCTGAAAATAATTGCAAAGATAAAGCCTGTTTAACTTCAGAATGTCCCCATATTGAGGGTGCAATACTCTTAACAATTTTTTCTAAAATTTTTGGATCTGCAGCCATCTCTTTAATTATTATTTCATCCTCATCAGAAATATTAACATCCTCAAAAGTTTCCTCTAAAGGGATAGTATTATTTGCTTCTACGGCAAGATCAAATCTTGTTAATAACGTCCCGGTTGTAGAAGTAATTGCAACTTCTTTTAAAACCCCAATAATTCTAACTCTACTTCCCGGCGTAGTTCTTTCTTCCATTTTTGGGTCTACTAAGTCCTCTTTCAAGAAAACCGTCATTCTTTTTGGCTGTTCTCCTCCAGTTAAAGAATCCGGGCTCTCTTCAATAATTAATCTTTGAGCATCAACCATATCTTTAGAGAGTTCCTTAAAACCTCCCCGCCTTCCACAAGAACATCTTGATGGCTCCTTAAACTTTTTATCTATCTGTAATACCGAAATAATTGTCCCACAAGAAGGGCATTCAAATTTTGCATTTGTTACTTGTGGTCTAACCTCGCTTGCTTGACGGACAATTCCTTCAATCCCAATCAAACTACCAAGATGTTTTGCTCTTATGTTTCTTATTTTTACTTCCTGAGTTTTAGAAATACTTATAAGTCTTACACGAGCATTTTTTGGTGCCCATTCTAGCTCTTCAAGAGCAACCTCAAGAAGTTGTACTGCTTCTTCGGGCCTTACAAGCAAATGCTCAGCAAGTTCCGGAGAGTGTTCACTCAAAGCATGAAAATCAACTTTTACAACTTTATCTCCCTCTTTAGTTCCCTGTCCAACATCTTTTTTATGTGCCTCAAAAAATTCTTTTGCATCGTTTAGAAATTCATCCTGATTTATCCTCTCAGGCATGTTTGCTTCATTAGCACCAAAAGAAGAACTTGTTCCTGCTCCATGTCCATTATCTCCTCCTCCGCCCTCTCCTCCGCTTGCGCCTCCACGGCCACCACCACCTTTAAAACCGCCTCCGCCGCTCCCGCCACGTCCGGGACGCTCATTCGTAGAACTTTCAAACTCAGAATCCCTTCCAAACTCATCACCCTCTTCTTCTCCGTAAGCCATAAAATAACCACCCTTATCCTCTTTTTATAGATATCTGCGGTTGAATATATATTTTATTATAATTTGTTTAAAAACCTTAATTTTCAAGTAATAAAAATTGCCCCCCCTAGCATATCAGTTACCTAAAAGCGAGCCCGAAGGGCGAGCGGTAGTA
>CAIKMX010000003.1 GCA_903828655.1 uncultured archaeon
AAGAACAAGAAAATTAGCAAAGCTGATAGTTAATTATTGCTTAGACGTTAAACCAAAAGAAAATGTGGTAATCGCGGGATCAACAGAAGCAGAAGAGTTTATTGAAGAATTGTACAAACAAATTATTTTAGCCAAAGCAAACCCTATTGTAAAAATCAATCCAAAAAATGTTGACTATTTTTTCTTTAAAAAAGCTAATAAAAGTCAGATCAAAAGTTTTCCAAAATACTGGCTTGAGATGGTCAAAAATGCAGGACATTACATAATTGTTGATACTTCTTTCAATACAAGAGAACTTTCAAATTGTGATCCAAAAAAGATTGCAATGAGAATGAAAGCTATAGAAAGAATTGAAGAAATTATATATAACAAAAGGGAGAAAATCCATAGCATTGAAGTAACTTATCCTTGTCCAGCTCACGCGGTTGAAGCAGACATGTCATTTGATGAGTGGGAGGATTTTGTTTTTAAGTCCTGTTTAATCGACTGGAATAAATTTACTAAAAGATATAAAAAAGTTGAAAAGGTTTTTGATAAGGGCAAAGAAGTACACCTAATTGGAAAAAATATTGATTTAAAAATTTCGATAAGGGGCAAAAATGCAATTTTAGAAAATGGAAAAGATAATATACCTGGAGGAGAAATATTCATGGCTCCAGTAAGAAATAGTGTAAATGGGTGGGTTAAATTCGAATTTCCATCAATCTACAATGGCAAAGAAATTAGAGACATATTTTTGAGATTAAAAAAAGGAAAAGTTGTAGAAGCAAAAGCCTCAAAAAATCAGAATATGCTTCACACCGCATTAAAATCAGATAAAAATGCTTCATACGTAGGAGAGTTCGGCATAGGCATAAATCCCGGGATAAACAGATTCACAAACAATCTTATGTTTGATGAGAAAATGAACGGAACAATTCATCTGGCATTAGGGATGGCCTATGTTGAAAATGGTGGCGGAAACGATTCGGTCATACACTGGGATCTTGTAAAAGACATGCATAAAGCAAAAATAATCCTTGACGGAAAAGTCGTTCAAGAAAACGGGAAGTGGAAAATATGATTTGGTCTGAACTTGTGCAATCTGGAATTTTAGCAACTTTTATTAAGTGTTTCATCGCATTATTCGTAGTTCTTGATCCCTTAGGAAATTTGCCATTATTTTTTACGCTAAACAATCGCTATTCTGAAAAGAACAAGCATAAGAACATAAGAAGAGCAGTAGCAATTGCTACAGTTATCCTTTTGCCATTTTTATTCTTTGGGGTATGGATACTGAACTTCTTCGGTATAACAATTTCTGGCTTTAAGATTGCGGGCGGAATAATATTGTTTATAATTGGTCTAAAGATTGTCTTGGGCGTGGAAGGCTCAAATAAAGAAGAATACAGCGACATTGCAATCGTTCCTATGGCGACACCATTAATCGCAGGTCCAGGAACAATAACTGCAGTCATAGTTTTAACAGGGCTTTATGGTTTTGCAATCCCTCTAATAGCGTTAATAGCTAATCTCGTCCTTAACTTCATTCTATTCAGTTATTCTGACGAGATAATCGGGGTAATCGGCAAACAAGGTTCCGAGGTTATCTCAAAGATCTTAGGTATGATACTAGTAGCAATCGCCGCAGAGATGATAATTAGCGGGATAGCAGGATTCATTGCTTCAGGTATTTTTGCGATTGCGTAATTAATTATCTTCCAACTCTTTCAATCATCTCATCTCTTATTGCAAAGAGAAATTCTTCACTCAAATCCTTTTTAGGATAAGGGGCATAGTTTCCGGTAGGATTCGGATCAACAAACTCAATTCCTCCCCGAACTCTTGGAGCATTATATCTTGGGATAAAATGCCAGTGCAAATGCTTTGCAGTATTGCATAAACAAGCAAGATTAGTTAAGTCATGTTGAAATATCTCTTTCACGGCCCTTTCCCATTCCGGCAGGACGCAAGCAAATAGTTCATCTCTTTCTTGGGGGGACATATCTGAAACTGTCTCTGCATCATCTCTTTTTGCCCAGGCATAAGCCCTTCCAAGATAAGGATACTGATTAACATGCAGAAACAAATCCCACATATCATAAACTTTTATTTTCAATTTATCAAAGTCTTTAAACACCATTTTAAAATTCTCTTTTACACATTTAAATCAATTTGTATACTAATTTGATAAATAATTCACAAAGCCTTCGGCAAAATGTCCCAAGATGAAAAGATTCTTCCAAAACTCGGAGCAATACTAATAATAATTCTCGGCGTTGCTTTGTTATATGTTTCAGAAATATTTTAGCGCTCAGGGAAAAGCTATTTAAACTAGTTAATTGTTAACTAATCAAGGAAGACTTCAAATCAGATTGAAGTCAAAATAGCATTTAAAAAGAGGTTAAAGTTAAAGAAATTATGAAAAAGATAATTTTGACATTTGCAGGGTTACTTTTACTCGTAGGTGTAGTAAATATTGTTTCTGCTGGAACGCAAATTATCCCCGATTATGGGTCTAGTTTTGAAATAAATAATTTTCAGATTAATCCTAATCTGACTATCACAGATGTAATTAACCTATGTATCAGAGAGAGTTGCATCATAAATGAAGGAGAAGAAAATAATAATCTCTCTAGTTACTCTCATAGATGGAAGACAGTTACTATACGGTCTCATTATGATTCCGAAGTTGCTTTAATTCTGAAGTATGATTCTACTACAAATGCAGAAGGAACAAAAACGTACGAGACCTTACGGTTAACAACAATATTGCCTTACGAACCCAATCAGGCGTGCATTGATTATGCTTATGAACCTTCAAAAGGATGTAAAATAATCTCTACCCACATCTCTCCAGGGGACTATAACTGGAATGAATCTGTGAATACTGATTTAAGATATTTAAAAGAACTGAATGTAATTGAGCTATCCGAAGAGAAGATAGATGCTATGTCTTCTTTAGCAGATGCAGATAAAAGTATTCATGATTTTAAAGGAAACTGGGTTCAAGTTGGAATAGATTGTGTTCCTACAGATATAGTCCAATATAAACAAATGTTTGGAAACAAAGACAACGCAAGCAATCTTCATTTTTCAAAGGAAGATGAAAGCAGAGGATATTTTGAAGACTGCCCATCTTATAGTGTTTCGGTCAAAGACGTTTCCACTATAGCTCTTCCTGAAGAAGAATATGGAAACCAAGATAACGTAAGCGGCAGCTTATGGCAAAAGATAATGAATTGGTTTAGTAATCTATTTGGTTAAAGATAATTCTTCTAGCGCTCTCGCTAAGTCATAAATTTTTTCTAAATAATGTTCATAAAAATAGTTATTATCATAATAACAAAAAGAACAGCATAGAAAATCCTAATAAAGTAAAGGTCGATAAAAAATAAAGCTTTTAGTAGATGCGGGCTGAGTTGGTCGTTGTCTTCCAACGTACACCCCATCTCTATCAACATCGTCTTTTGCGATGGCCTATATTGTCTCGTTTTGCGGGTTGCTTCGTACTTAGATGCTTTCAGTACTTATCAACACAGAGCGTAGCTGCTCGGCCTGCCACATGACAACCGATACACCAGAGGCTCCGAATTCCCGTTCCTCTCGTACTAGAGAATCCTTCCACTCTAACAATAACACGCCTAGTAGATATCATACAAACTGTCTCACGACGTTCTTAACCCAGCTAACGATCCCTTTTAATATGTGAACTCCAGCACCCTTGGCCGCTTATGCACGACCAGGATAGGAAGAGCCGACAGCGATGTACCAAACCGCGCCGTCAATGTGAACTATCGGGCGCGACAAGCCTGTTATCCTTGAAGTACCTTTTCTGCCATCACCGAGCCCCATTAAAAAGCTACGGTGGTTCGTTAGGCCCAGCTTTCACTCCTGCATTTTTTGCTTTTCAAAATACAGTCAGACAAGCTTTTGCCCTTACACTCTACTCCAGATTTCCGACCTGGATGAGCTTGTCTTTAGGCCCCATAGATATCTTTTCTACGGGATGCCGCCCCAGCTAAACTGCCCGCCAATTGCTGTCCCAAGAAGGTTAGTGGTTTTATTGAAAATGGGTAGTGTTACACTTTTGCTCCGCCTTTGCCGGAACTAGGCATCGACGCTCCTACCTACTCTAGGCACTCACAATAAAATCACAACAACAGGTTGCAGTAAAGGTTTACAAGGTCTACGCTTCCCACTAGGCGACACCGGTCTCTTCACCGGTCAATGATTTCGGAGGGATTTAGTTAGGGACAGTGACAACCTCGTTAAGCCATTCATGCACGTCGCCATTCAGACGACAAGGCATTACGCTCAATTAAAAATTGTTTTCTGTCTATTGTTAATCTTTATGTCGCCATAAAGTTCGGACTTTATCTTCACAAATTAATTTGTGTCGAGCATAAAGTCTCTGAGGATTCTAGATACCTTAAATTTGGTTTTCTATTCATTTGGGAAATGATTTTTGCAATCTTGTCAAGTCCTTCTTTTGTCAGGTGTTCTTTATTATTCATTAAATCTATAACTTCAGAAAAGAATTCAAAATCTTTTCTTTTAGAAGTTTGTAGTTTATTCATTTTAAAAAATTCTACAATCTTGTTTAGATTCTCAGAACCCCTAACCCTAAATTCTTTTCTTGTTCCATGAAAGTCTGTTCTATTAATTGTTACATCGCCAAAACCAAAGTATTCTTTAATCTTGTGTAAAACTAATTCATCCTTCTCATGTTGAACAATTCTAAATTCAGGTAAAACTTGCCATCCCAAACTCATTTTTGTTAGTTTATTAATAGAGATATGGAAACATCCTTCTCCATCAGTAAAACCAACAATCCATTTGGCATCTAGCCTTTCCTGCTGATTGTCTGCATCCATTGTATTTTCACGCGAACCAAAATTATAAACCTTTATTTTAATTCTGTCGTCGTAACATGGAATTCTCAGATATTCCAGCATATGGCTCGATTTTCTTCATTGGTTTAACTTTATTATTAAATAGTCTTTGACTTTTACCTTTTAACTATAACTCTTGAAGCGTATTTTGTTTTTCAACAAAATCCGTAAAGCAGCGTTTATTCTACCTTAAGAGCGTCATAGTTACGCCCGCCGTTTGATGGGCTTTCACTCCCTTGAAAAGGAGATTTAGACACCACCACTGGGCAGACTTCACCAAGTATACACGTCCTTTCGGAATAGCACTTGGCTACGTTTTTGGTAAACAGTCGGGCCATCCTTGTTACTGTGATCTACTCCCCCATATAAAAATTCATACAAAAGAATAGACATCCCTTCTACCGAAGATACGGGACTATTTATGCCGAATTCCCTTAACTAATTTAACCCTTCATGTCTTAGCCTTCTCAGCTAGAGCACCAGTGCCAGTTCTTGGTACAGCTAATTACTTTCTATTTCTTGAATTTTTCACTGACTCTTGGACTCAGCGGATACACAAAAATTTGCTTGCTTCTTTTCATTACGATCCACAAACTTCTTCATTGTTATACCTCTCGGTATTCCACTTATCCGAAAGCGTTTCAAGAACTTAACAAAAATAATCAGTACAGGAATATTAACCTGTTGTCCGTCGTCATACTCAGTTAAGATATGACTTAGGTGCTGACTAACCCTTAGCTAATTGTTAGTGCTAAGGAAACCGCGCTCTTTCGACATCTTCCGATTCTCAGGAAGATCAGATCCTACTCCCGCCAGGATTCTCATACCTTATCGCTCCAGCCTCACTTACGTGAAACCTTCTGCGCAATAAAATCGCCTGTTTACCACAATGTCCATCCGGACATGTCCGAAGTCTCGGTAATTTACTTAGCCCCGTCCATTTTCAGGGCCTCTATCCTCAATAGGTGAGCTGTTACGCTTTCTTTAAAAGGTGGCGGCTTCTAGACCTACATCCCTACTGTCTCAGGATAGAGACTCCTTTCGATACACTTAGTAAATATTTAGGGACCTTAACTTCGGGCACCCTTAATCGGGTTTTGCAATAGCATCTTACACGCCATCGCTGTTTTCATCACTACGCAGTTGGCAGGTTCTGAGTTGGAAAAAATCCCGTAGCCATTAGGCTCTGCAAATTTTATCCGTACTTTACCCCATCAACAAACTATGATGAATTATACCGTAGCATATTTCAACAGGAACCAGCTATCGCCAGATTCGAGTGGCTTTTCACCCCTAATCTCAAGTCATCCAAGTGCATGCACGCAACACTGGTTCGGGCCTCCATTTCTCTTTCAAAAAACTTCGCCCTGCTCAAGAATAGATCATCTGGCTTCAGGTCTTATCCTCGTGACTAACGCATTTTCATACTTGCTTTCGCTTCGGCTTCATGTATTAACCTCGCCACGAATATAAACTCCCTGGCCTGTTCTTCAAAACGTATGATACAACTCCGTAGAGCAGTATCAAGGTTGTAACTGTTAGATTTCAAGTCTTTTAACACTCTTGTGAGAGGACTTTTCAGCTTTCCCTCGCGGTACTCGTACGCTATCGGACTTGAATTACTATTTAGGGTTAGCTCTTAATTGAGCCGTATTCAGACCTCTAATCCAAGAAGCCCTACTCTTTTGAGAACCAGCATATCGACTTCGTTTACAGGACTATCACCTTCTAAAGTGTCTCTTTCCAGAAAACTTCAACTCGTCGACTTAGCCTTTTATCTCACCACATCTTGCCCGTCTTTTCAAACGGGAAATTCGGTTTGCCCTTTTCCCCTTTCTCTCGCTGATACTCAGGGAATCATTATTATTTTCTTTTCCTGCCGGTACTAAGATGTTTCAATTCCCGGCGTCATTCTCCCTCTCGGGATATCTAAAGATATGTTTCATATTCGGAAATCTCGGGGTCAAAGTTCGCATGCAACTCGCCCGAGCATATCGCAGCTTGCCACGTCCTTCTTCAGAATTCAAGCCAAGCTATCCGTCTAACAGTGTAATAGGATTCTTATCTTCCTTTACTCTTATATATTATATATATCATTGATTCCTATGCTCGAATAAATTCGAGACATAGAAATGTCTTGTTAGGATTTTCTATGCTGTTCTCATTGACTATTAAGTCTCAAACTCCACCCGCAAACGTTGTTTGCGAGCTTCATCATTATTGATTTGTCAATCGTGAACGATTGAGTATGATGTGCAAATTTCTTTGCATGTGATTTCCACTTAGAATTAAGTGGACTTGCCGGGAATCGCACCCGGGACTCTTCGGTGCAAACGAAGTGTTTTACTACTAGACTACAAGCCCTGTGATGTTAATTGCGAAGCAATTTTTGCTTACAATTAATTTTATTGAGCATGTAGCATTTTTAAGCTTATTGATTATCATATCGAAACGTTGTTTCGATAACGTGTTTCTTTGATCATATTTTTAGTTTGTTGTACGCCATTTTTTGTTTTTCAATTCACCTTCTCTATTGTAGTTTCTTTCTTGAAACACAAATTCTTTCTTTTCTAAAGAAAGAAGAGTGTGATTGAGGCTAGAGCCAGTTTCTTTTCGTTTATAAAATTTAAAATCTTCAAATAAATTTGAAAAAATTTAGGAGGTGATCCATCTGCAGGTTCCCCTACAGATACCTTGTGACGACTTAACCTACCTTGTCATGCAAAATTTCTTTTCATACGAACTTCAATCTTACATAACTCGGTTGGTTTGACGGGCGGTGTGTGCAAGAGACAGGGACGCATTCACCGGACAGTGCTAATATCCGATTACTACGAATTCCAGCGTCATGAGGGCGGGTTGCAGCCCTCAATCTGGACTGAGATATGCATTAGGGGATTAGCTTCACCTTTCGGTGTCGCATCTCATTGAACATACCATTGCCGCGCGCGTGTAGCCCAGGGGATTAGGGACGTACTCACCTAACGTAGCCCACACCTTCCTCCGTGTTACCACGGCAGTCTGTACATTGTTCATTGCAAATGTACACATGGGTCTCGCCTGTTACCAGATTTAACTGGTCATCTCACGACACAGGCTGACGTCGGCCATGCATCTCCTCTCAGCGTGTCAGGTAAGCCCTTCAGACTGACCTTCATTCTGCTGTCGATCCTGGTGAGGTTCACGGTGTAGAATCTAATTGAACCGTACGCGTCACTCGTTGTAGTACCCCCCCGCCTATTCCTTTAAGTTTCGGTCTTGCGACTATACTTCCCAGGTAGCACACTCTCCGGCTTCCCTACAGCACTGATACCTCTCGAGGAGGTGCCAATGTTTAGTGTGCAGTGTTTACTGCTAGGACTACAGGGGTATCTAATCCCTTTTGCGC
>CAIKMX010000004.1 GCA_903828655.1 uncultured archaeon
CTTATTCAAGAGAGTGTGAGGATATTATTACTTGCGGTATCACATCCAACTTAAAGGATTCAAAATACTCTGTTTTAATTGATAATTCTAATTTGTTAGAAGGTTCTATTCCTGCTAAAAGCAGAGTTAAAATAGACAAGCTGTTTACTCTTGAACAAGGTATTGTGATAAAGAAAGTCGGAAGAATAGATAAAGAAACATTTGGAAAAGTAAAAAAAGAATTTTTTAATTTGATTTAAGACTTCTGGTTTCTGGAGTTTGAATTTCATTTGGTAATGTAATTGCGAAGGTTTTTGTGTGGCAGTTGTTTTTGTCGTTGAATATTTCAGTATCATAATCCTTATAACCTTGAAAATTGAAGAATTTTTATGAACATCAGAAGAACTTTGAAAAATATTGCAGTTGGATTTTTGGTAGTTCCCATCTTGACAGGATTTGGTGTACTTACTGGAGAACAGGTGAGAGTAAGGTACAGTTCTCCTGAAGAGTATTTTGCAAGAACTCCACCTAGAATTAGTGTAAATAATTACACGGGGACGGGGGGATTAGTGGGGCTTGCTGTTGCTTCTGCAGCGATGGTTATGGAAGTGAAGAATAGACGAGAAAGAGAAGAGCGTCAATATTGAAGCATATTTTCAATAATATAAGTGTTTAAGAACGCAGTTTTCATTTTGTTGTTATGGCAAGTCGAGTGAGGTTTTTTAATCCTGGAAAGGCGCTTTATCATAGGGCCTCTGGATATTTTTTTATTGGAAGTGATGTTTATCGTGTTGATAAGGAAGAGCTTAAAAGAATATCCGGCACCGCCGTTGTTTTTCCTTCTGAAGAGCATGTTAGTCGCGTTGGGACTGCGGAGTATAATGGCGACCACAATAGGGCAATGATTACTCGTTTTCATGGAAAAAGGCCCATTAGAGCGGACCAAACTAGGTTGGTTTTAGAACTTCTTGCTTATGCTGCTAGAGAACGTGTTCGTTCTCACCCTGTTTCTGGTGGTCGTGATGCAGATATTGATTCAGTTAGGCCTGGGGCAAGTTGATTTTGAACTATATACTGCATATTGATAATACTTATAAACATGTGATTTGTTTTTAGTTTATGAATGAAAGGATAAATCCTCCTTCGTTTGAAGGCCTCGAGGGCCGAGTTCTCCTGAGTGTTGCTGTGCCAACTACTACGTTTTATGTTCCTGATGAACATGTATCTGATCCTGCAGATTTGGTTGTTGTGACTGGAGGGGTTCCTTATGATTCTGGCGGAGTTCGGATACAAAATGGTGAAACTTCTGCTCTAGGTAAAATTGTTGTTCCTAATAATGGTTCTTTGAAAATACAAAATAGGGGAGATGGATGGACTGATGGAGTATTTGATGTTATTGGAGCGAGTGCTAAAAAATTAGAACTTGGAAAAATTCGAAGTGAAGTTCATGTTGATTTTGAAGGGAATATTGAAAGTCTTAGTCTAGAGAGTATAAAGGGTTATTATGCTGGTCTCATTCCTTCTCCTGGACGTCCAAGTCATTTGAATAGTATAGAATGTGGAAGTGCTGGAACAATAACAATAAAGGGAAGTTATACAGGCGATATAAAAACACTCACAGGAAATCTTACTAAACTGTTTGTTGGACATTCTTTTGTTGGAAATTTAAGTGTTTTTGGAAATCTTGGTTCTTTTACTTTAGACTCTCTTGGGGGGAGGAATGATTATTCTCCAGGGGATCCAACTGTTCAAGAGCCTTATGATCCTGAAACTAATATTTCTGTTGAAGGAACTATTGGAACTATAACTTTGGGAAAGGGAGTTTTTGCTAGAGTTCCAAATGAGGCGTTTCCTCCAGGTTCATCTACTTTGGGATATCCCGTGGGATATAACCCTGATATGGTTAGAACAAATATTCATGCTTTGACTATAAAGACTATAAATACTGGTGGGAGAAACATAGCTCATTCTAGTATCGATGCAGATTATGCAATTGGAACTGTTTCTGTTGCTGATTTATATTATTCTACAATTGGTATTGGTGGAGAAAATTGGGGAACTCTTAGCAATTTGACTGCTAAAAATATTAGTTCTTCAACAATTAATGTTGGAACTTTTGAAGATTATGATGGGAGATTTGGTGTTGATTTTAGCAAGATTGGAAGTGTAAAAGCTAGTGGTTTAATGAGTAATTCTAAAATTTATGGAGTGAATACTGATCCGTTTACACTTACAATTGGAAAAAAAAGAATTACAATAAATAAAACTACCAGTTTTAGTGAAAATGGAAATGATATTGAAACCTTTGTTCCGGTTTATTCTGGTGAAAGAAAGGTTGTGAATAGGGTTACGGAGGGAAGATTTTTTTATAAGGGTCAGCAGCATTTTATGACTATGATGAATTCATGGGGGGCTTTTGCGTTGAGGGCTCATCCCGGAACGGATGTTAATGGGTGGGGAAGCACACTTTACATGCAGCCGTTTTTAGCTGGAGCGGAATTAAAGAACACAGTCATAGATAGATGGTTAATTGGAAAAGATGGAATTGAGGTATATGCGCATGGAAAAGTTTCTCAAGGTAAAAGCTCGAGTTATGGAACTTGGAGTTCATATAATTTATTTTCATATAACCCTCTAGAGAAAAAGGTTTCTGGAAATGGAACTTATAATATTGCTTTGTCCAAGTCTTTAGGTGTTGCTAGCGGAGATTTGAATTTGTATAAACTTGCTTCTAATCATCTTGAAGATGTTCCTTTACTTTCTGGAGGAAATGGAAGTACGGGGGATATGATGTATGCGTTTTTTACTAGAGATGATGGTTCAGATGTGTGGCAGCCTGAGACTGAGCATGGATATTTTCCTGGGCAGAGAACTGAAATGATTGATATTGAATTGCCTCCAAATTATTATAATGTTGATACAGCAGCACAAGGATATGCTCCTATTGCTGCTGCGTATAAACCTGGAACGAGAGTTGTTTTGAGTTCAACACTTCCAGGAGCACAAATGATTTTTGGAGGGATTTATAATGCCGATCAGTCAAGACAGTTTTGGTCTGATAATATTGGTGTGACTCCGTTGGTTGTTAAAGATAATTCTAATAGAATATATTCCTTTGATGTTTTGTATGAGTCTCAAGCGGATCCTGCGGGATAATGTTTTTGGTAACTTGATGTGCTAAGGTGGTTGTTAGGAGCAGTTTTATGTTGTTGAGTATTTTACATACAAATACACTCTTTTTCTTACACTCTTCTTTCTTTAGAAACATAAGAGAACCAAGGTTCCCTTGTTGTTCAACCTTCCTTTAAGAGAGGTGGTTCAAGAAAGAAACAAATTGGTTTTTCAAAAGAAAAACTAAGATTGTGATTCAAAAAGAAACTAAGATAGCAAGTTATAAATAATTCATGAGTTGCCAAGTGTGTGAACTGATGTGATATTACCAAAAAAGTGAAGAATTATTTTCTTCGCCAAAGTTTAGTGTATAAACATTTAAAAGTCCTTGAATTGAATGTATTTGGTTGATTCTTATGGCTAATAACAAAGGACTTTACGGGAAAGTTGTTGAACCTAGAACTGTTGATATTTATGATTTTGATGAAAGAGAGTATATTATTCCAAATGGAGAGATTTCTGATATGCTTCTTTATGGGGTGAAAAGACCCCTGGAAGTTTATGTTTTAGTTAGGGTTTCACAGGGAAGAAGTAAATCCTCGATTCTGACTTATGGTGAGAGAGTTACTGATAGAAAAGTTATTGATGCTCTTGTAGGGATGATTGATGGCAGGGCTGATTTTGTTGAGGCAAGGGATCCTCCGTACGATGGAAAGAAGAGAATTAGAAATCGTATTGGAGTTAAGAAAACTGAAAAGAAAGTTGAGAAACCTTCAACACCTTCTAAGGTTCATCAGTTGAGAAGAAAAGGGGGTAAAAGAAAAAAAGGGTATGGCCATAATAGAATAAAAGAATCTATCTTTGATGAAGGCGATGATAGTGCTCCTGATGATGAGTCTGGAGATTTTGGGGGTGATTAGGTTAATGATAAATTGGACTAAGAATAATAGTACTTGACAAATCAATTATCGGTGGTAGATATCTTCATTTCTTCTAAGTTCTTCGTTTCTTCTTCTCATTTCTGCGTATTGCTGTTGAATCCTGGTGGTTGTTCCGTCATAATTCCTTGGAGGGCTTGCAAAAGGTTCTGCAGAAGTTGATGTGGCTCTTGCGGCTTCGGCGTCAAGTCTTGCCGCGACTTGTGCGGCTTTACTTTGATCTTCATATTTATTTTTATGAGCATGACCTTCTTGTTCTCGTGCTTTTCTGCTTTTCTTACCTAATCCCTTTCCATTTGCCATTAGCCGAGCTAAAAAATCTTTGCTTTATAAAATTTGTTGTGATAGGAATTGAGTTTGTATTTCTTGGGTACAATATACTAGTATATTCTGAATAGGCTAAATCCTTTTATAGTTTGATTCCATTGAAGAATCATGAAAAAAGTAATTTTTTCAGTCTTCGCATTTCTTTTAGTCATTCTTGGCTTATTTTGTTTTTCAGTTTCTTTTGTTTCTGCGGCATGTACTAGTCCTTTTGGTGGAATGAAAATTAATACTACTACAACATTCTGTTCTGGAAATTATTCTGTTCTTAGTGGGATGACTATTGCGGCTAGTGGAATAACTCTAAATTGCAACGGAAGCATATTGACTGGAAACGGAACCAACTATGCTATAAAGTTTAATTCTGGCGTAAGCAATGTGTTGATTAAAAATTGTAATGTAAGGGGATATTTGGGGGGTTTTTATTTAGACTCTGGAAACAATAATAATGTTATAGTTAATAATACTGCAAACAACAACGCTAATGGTTTTTTTGCTTATTTGAATAAAAATAATACTTTCTTGAATAACACTGCAAACAACAATTCTAATAGTGGGATATTTTTACATTCTAACTCTGGTAATATTCTCTCGGGAAATACTGCTAATGATAATAGGGTTGTGGGAATTAGGCTTTATGGAAGTGCGAATAACAGTTTGCTTGACAATACCGTAAATAACAATTTTAGAGGAATCGGCTTAGAACAAGAAGCCGCTTTTGGCAAAGTTTCTGCAAACAATCTCTTGGCGAGGAATATTGTGAAGAATAATTCTAATTCAGGAATACTTCTTTCAGAAAACAGCACAAGGAATAATAGTTTGTCCAACAATTTGGTAGAAGCTAATAATCCTGTAGGAATTCATATTAGTGGCGCTTCTAATAATATGTTTTCTGGGAACGTTTTTTTAAATAATCCTGATGGTATACTTTTATCTTATTTTGCAACTGGGAATATATTCTGGCAAAATAATTTTACTCGAGGTATTAGCGATAATGTATGGGAGACTGGGGAGGTTAGCGGAAACAGCTGGAATCAAGGCAGTGTAGGTAATTATTGGTCTGACTTTGGAACTAATGTAGGATATCCTTATTATTATGATGTCGGAGGAGACGGTGATGGTATTGATTATTATCCTGTTGGGGCTAGTTTGCAATCTTCTTCGCCAATATTTTACGAGAGTTTTGATAGTAACGCTTCTATTGCTGCTAATGGAGGAATTTTTTATCTTTCTAATTCAGTGTTGGATTCCTCATTTGAACCAGGGGTTGTTGGAAATGCTTTGCATACAAGATTGAATGAATTTGTTCAATACAATATAACCGGTGTTGAAAATATTAATTTTGGAACAATAGAATTTTTGTATAAAACAACTAGTAGCTATCATGGAATTCTTGAACTTGATAGTAATGGAGGATGGAGTACAGGTAATCCATATATGATGAGTTTTGTAAACTACAACGTTACATTTATTGAGGGAGGATCTCAGTATTATAATCCAAAAATCGTAACTGATAACGTATGGCATCATGTAGCTTTAATCTGGCGTTGTGGTCAGAATGATAGCGGGATTAATATCTATCTTGATGGAAAGCAAGGTTCCGTTTTCAATTATTGGACTGGCTGCAAAGAAAAAGTTTTTAATCAGCCACTTACCTTGGTTGTTGGAAAGTCCTCTTGGTATTCTTATGCTGAAGGAGTCTTTGATGAACTAAAAGTATATAATTATACTAAAAGTTCTGGTGAGATAAGCCAAGATTTTTCAAGTTATCTTGGATCATGTGTATCAAACTCTGATTGTGGAACAGATGGATTGACCGGAAATTTATTTTGTCAATCTGGAAATGTTTATAGAGATTATACCACTTTCATGTGTAATAATCCTGCAACTCCAAGTTCAAGCTGTTCAAATTCAAGTGTTCCTCAACTAGTTGAAACTTGCTCTAATGGATGTTCAAATGGAATGTGTAATATTGCTTTTGTAAAACCTGCAAGCACTGGAAATGTGAAAGTTGTTGGAAGAAATCTTATTGTTAATGGGGTTAATTATAAGGTTAAGGGTGTTGGATATTCTCCTGTACCTATCGGCGAGAGTGCTGATACAGGATATGATGTTACAACGCATCCTGAATTAGATGCCAGAGATTTTCCTTTGCTTAGACAGATGGGAGTTAATACAATAAGAACTTGGGGGAAAGTAGGACAAAAATCTTTCTTGGATGATGCATGGAATAATGGAAATAGACCAATAAGAGTCATAATGGGTTTCTGGATGGGCACCGGGTTGGGTATTGATTATGAGGATTCTACAGTGAGAGATCAATTTAGGCAGGAGTTCAGAGACTATGTAACCTCTTATAAGAATCATCCTGCAGTCTTGGTTTGGGCAATTGGAAATGAAGAAAATTATTTTTATGCCAATGGAAATAATACAAAACTTGCTGCGTATTTCTCTTTGGTAAATGAGATGGCACAGGATGCTTATGCAATTGAGGGTGCGAATTATCATCCTGTAATGGCTCTTGCTCTTGAAATGCCCAATCAGATGACGACCGTAGGAAACGCTGCTGGGGGCGCAGGAGATGAAAATCTCAGTTATGTAGACGTATGGGGAATAAATCATTATCCTGGTTCCAATCTTAGTAGTTTCTTTAATACTTATGTTACAAAATCTTCTAAGCCTTTAATTGTAACGGAGTACGGAATTGATTCTTTCAATTATTCTTCTGGAAGTGAGTACCAAGATGTTCAGGCAAGCTGGAATGTTAACTTATGGAATCAAATCAATTCTAGTATCGCAGTTGGAGGGAGTTTGATGGAATATAGCGATGAATTTTGGAAAAATTATGGTGGGGGATTATCTACTCATGATACCGGAGGATATGCTACAACAAGTCATCCAGATGGTTATGCTAACGAAGAGTACTGGGGAATTGTAAGTATTGCTAAGAATTTGAGTGGAGGAGTTGATATTGTAACTCCTAAAAAAGCATTTTATGCATTACAAAATGCATTTATGACTGCTTGTGAAAGAGCAGACTTTAATGTTGATGGGAAAGTTGATTTGCAGGACTTTGGAACAATGAAAGATTATTTTGGAAAGGTTTCTG
Source organism: uncultured archaeon (assembly GCA_903828655.1). Lineage (GTDB taxonomy): Archaea > Nanobdellota > Nanobdellia > Pacearchaeales > GW2011-AR1 > CAIKMX01. The sequence goes on from CAIKMX010000004.1 coordinate 7,462, forward strand.
GAGCACTGTGGACACAGGGCGATGCAAACATGGATGGAGCTACAGATTTACAAGACTTTGGGTTGTTAAAAGATAACTTTGCGAAGGGATGTTCAGAAATTTCAACTCCTCTGACAGCTGCAGAATCTGCTCTTGCTGCGAGTCTAAGTTTTAACACTGAAGTTCCTAGCAATACAACAACTCCAGAGGTTACAACTCCTACTGTGACTGATACGAAGACGTCGACTACTAAGGATACTAAGAAAATAAAGAAAACAATAACTCCTGTGAAGAAGGTTGAGACGAAGAAAGTTGCGACAGTGATAAATAACCCTGCTGCTTCTGCGAGTAAAGCAAATAGCAATGTTATTGTTATTGATCCTAAGAAGATAATAAGGCTGAATTAGATTTTTGATAATATATGTTTTTTACAACCTAAATCCTTTTATAGGCATGTTCTGTTTTATTTTTATGAGAAATAAGATAATATTCTTATTTGCATTATTATTCTTCGGATTCTTGAGCTTGACTTATGCGAGTGCCGTGTATACAAATGGAATCGATGTTTCTAATTATCAGCATGCTTGTTTACAGTGGAGTGGAAGTACTTGTGTAAAGAGAAATTGTATCGATATAAATTGGGGCCAGGTATATAGTTCCGGGTATAAATTTGCTTTTATAAAGTCTACTCAGGGAGATGATAGGGCCCCACAAATTGTAAACCCTTGCTTTAGAAATGATATGAATGCGGGGAAGGCTGCTGGAGTTTTAGTCGGAGCGTATCATTTTGCTTGTACGATAAATAATGCTACAAGAGAAGCTAATTTTTTTGTCCAAAATTCTAGTGGCTATTTTGGTCCGGGATATCTTAGACCTGTTTTGGATCTTGAAACTCAGACGTCTTGCACTCTTGCTTGTAATACTAGTTCTTGTTGGAATAGTTATTCATCGTGGGTGGATGAGTGGATGTCGGCTGTTGAAAAATCAACTGGAGTAAAACCGATACTTTATGTTACATGTGAATATGCTAGAAATCTTAATTCTGTTACTCTTCAAAAATATCCTCTTTGGATTGCTAATACGGGGGTTTCAAGCCCGTGTAGCGGACAGTTTGCTTGGAACTTTTGGCAGTATAGTTGGACTGGAAGTGTTTCTGGAATTAGTGGAAATGTAGATCTTGATTATTTTAATGGAGACATGACTGCATTGAACAGTTTTGTTATTTCTTCTTCTGATCAGTATCCTCATGTGAATAGTTTTGATCCTGTTTCATACTCTGTTTCCGTTGGAAATCCAGTTGTTTTTAATTTTAATGTTTCTGACGATATAGGATTGTATAAAGTTGCACTTTGGAGGGCCGATGATGTTTATGGTTCGCCATATGGCTGGAATGAGACTAAAGTTATTTATGTTTCTGGTAAGAATTATGTTGGTACAATTTCTGATAGTCCTGTATTTGCAGGCAATTATTGGTATGGTCTTCATGTTAATGATAATTCTGGGGATATTAGTCATTGGAATGATGAGAAAAACTCTCAGACTGGTTTCTCTCCTGGAATTTATGGGCCTGATAGGATTAGCTTGACGGGGTGTACTGATGAATGTACTCCTGGGCAGACGAGATGTTTCGGAAATGTGAGTCAGATTTGTGGAAATTATGACGGAGACAGCTGTTATGAGTGGGGAAATGATTCAGTATGCACTTATGGATGCGGAAGTGCTTCAATGGCAGCTGCACCTTCTGTTGGCGGAATCTCTCCTATGGCCTCATCTTCAAGCGGATGTAATTCTTGTGTTCCTCAAACATGTTCGCAGATGGGAAGGCAGTGTGATTCATGGGATAATGGATGCGGGCAGATTATAAGTTGCGGAAGCTGTGGCACAGGACAAACTTGTAATTCTAATGGACAGTGTGTTGTTAATAATGGTGGTAGCACTGATACCGGATGGAAATTTCCTACTAAGACAGGGGTGATTTATAATGAGTGGTATAATCCTGGAAATGCTTATGCAAGCGATAATGTCTATGCATGGAGAGATTCTTCAAAGGGGTTTTCTCTTTATGCAGCGATGCAGGATTATTATAATTTTGGTTTTTTTGTTCCTACTGGTGCAGTTATAAATGGTATTGAAATCAGGGTTGAAGGATATTGCACGTCATCTAGTACTAATAATGTAAGAATTCATTTTATAAATCACGGGGGTGATGAAAAAACTATACAATTTGGAACTTCGGAGTCTATAAAGACTTACGGAAGTTCGAGTGATTTGTGGAATACTGGGTGGCTTGCGAGTGACTTTTCAAATTCGAGTTTTGGAATTTATCTTCTTGCTTATGCAAGCGATCAGAGTGCTAAAAATTATATAGACTCAATTTCAGCTAAGATTTACTACACTCCCGCTGCATGTGCGCAAGATATTGATTGTGGACATGGAGGTCTTGTGGGAAATCTTTTTTGTTCTAATGGAAATGTTGTGCAGAATAAGATAACTTATACATGCAATAATCCTGGAACTGTTTCAAGTTCATGTTCGAGTAGTCTTAATCCTCAGCTGATTACGACATGCAATGATGGATGCAGTAGCGGAGATTGTCTTGATCCAAGCACTGGTTGGAAATCTCCTAGTGTTACAGGCACAAGTCTAAACTCTTGGACAAATCCAACAAATGCTTTTTCAAGTGATGATGCATATGCAACTGTAAAGGGGACATATCTTGAACAGGATTATTCTAACTTTAATTTTAATATTCCTTCAGGAGCTATACCCCAAGGAATACAGGTAAGGGCAGAGGGGCAGCCGAATGTTGCCGCTGATGGTTATTTTAGTGATTCAAGAGTATTGATATACGCGTGGTCTTCTTCATTTGGAAGTTGGGATAGAGAAAATGGGGCAAATTTCTGGTCTTTTGGTAATTATTATGATTCTGGATATGATATTACTATGACAAGACCAAGTGTTACTTCCGATTTATGGAGCAATAGATGGACTGTAGATGATTTTTCAAATAGTAAATTTAAATTAAAAATGACGACGTGGTCAAATCCATATTTAACTAAGATAGATCAGATACAGGCAAGAGTTTATTATGATTGGCCAACTTGCTCTTCTAACTCTGAGTGCGGAGTTAGTGCTCCTACTGGCGGAGTATTTTGCTCAGGCAGTAATGTTTTGCAGAACTATATTAATTATACTTGTAATAATCCTGGAACGTTGTCGAGTTATTGCAGTAGTTCAACTTCTTCCTCTTTAATAAAGACTTGTTCTGCAGGCCAGGTTTGTTCTTCCGGGAATTGTTTTGATGTGGCTTGTTCTTCGAACTCTCAGTGCGGAACTAACGGGTTTACTGGAGATGCTTCTTGTTATTCTGATGGGTTATATAAAAATTATGTGAGTTATATTTGTAATAATCCTGGAACTGTTTCAAGTTCATGTTCAAGTTCAAGTTCTCTTCAGTTGTATCAAAGTTGTTCAACTAATTGGAGTGTTCAAAGAGCTGCAGATTTTAATAATGACTGTACTATAACTCTTGAGGATTTTGGAATATTGAAAGATCATTTTGGCAAGTGCAGTGCGCTTTATCCTGGTTGCTATGATGTTGTTCTTCCTAACGATTCTTGGTCTTCTGGTGATGCAAATAGGGATGGAAATATTGATTTGCAGGATTTTGGTGTGTTGAAGGATAATTTTGGTAAGAGCTGTACTGATGGTTCTCCTTTAGTTGCTGCTGCGCCTGTTGTGAATACAAATACTCCAGCTACGAGTGCTCCTGCGACAACTAAGAAAACTGAAACAAAAGTTGCTACAGTTCCAAATAAGGCAACTGCTAAAACAAATGCGAAGACTACATTGGTTGTGCCCGCAGTTATTCCTGCCAAGGTTGTTCCTGTTTCTAATAAGAAAGTTATAAAGTTGAATTAGGTAATGTGATCTGCTCAGAGTAAGTTAACATCTGTGGAGGAGTCGTTGTTGTAGGAGCAATTTTATGTGGTTATTGAGCATTTTACTTACAAACAATGTTGAATTTTACCTAGATGAAATTGAGATACTAAAACACTCTTTGTTGTGGAAGTTAACCTGCATAACTTAATTGAATTTTTCTTTTCTTTTTGATTTTTTCTGGGACGTCCAGAAAGTTGTCTTCTGAGAGGACGCTTTCCCCGGTTTTTTGTTCTAATTCTTTTCTTGCATTTCCGGCAACTTCTCCACCCTGTCTTGCGGCAATTTTATTTTCATCCAATCCCTGAACATCTTTTGTTTTAGCTATTCTTGTTGTTGCCGCTTCTCCAAGCATTGTAAATATTAATTCTAAATCATCCATATGATCTCTTAGATTTTCTCTTTTTAACTTCTTGAATTCTTTGTATTCTTCTACTGTTTTACCGAAAGTAGCTTGGCTTATTTCATTTGTTAGTATTGCAAATTCAATCTCTTCTTTAACTCCCCTAGTTTTCCATTCATCTGTCAGCTCTTGCCTTATAGCTATTCCTCTCAGTCTCTTTTCAATCCAGTCTTTTGAATAACCTTTTTGCTCGTAAAGGAGTTTCATTCTTTCCTGGGCTAGTTCAGGATTTTCTATCTCTTGTACTCTTTCATAACCTACTCTTGCCAGCCATCTCTTGAAGGGCTCTGCTTTCTTTGAAGGAATTGACTGAATTACTCTGAAAATGCCTTCTGTGTCTGCACAATCAGTTTCGTATTCCTTTCCATCTCCAGACTTTAATTTCAGTTGTCCGATTTTATCGGACAACTCAGAACCTTCTTCAATTAGTTTTACTTTTAAATCTGACCAGTATTTTCTTGGACGAGGACTATCTGTCAAGACCCCAATTATATCAACAATGGAGAAAAACCATTTATTATCTACAAGCTTTCTTCTTATTGATTTCCCATTAAAAATTGCAATATGTGTCTCATTATCCTCTTTTTCCATGATTTTAACAGGTTATTTAGGTTTAAATTTTTTTGCATGCCAGGGATTTAGTAGGTAATGTGTATTGATAGGGTTTGGTGGGGGTAGTTATCTTTGTTATTGGATTTGCCAAGACTTGAACTATGCTTAACTTTGCCAAGATGAAATTGAGATACTAAACTTTTGGTAACTTGACTGATAAGGTTTTTTTAGGGGTATATTCTTAGTCGCAGTTGTATACTTTGCTTCGTTTGTCTAGCTTTGTTATAAGAACTACTTTTTTTGATTCTTTTATTTTGTATAGTGCACGAAAATCTCCGATTCTGTACCTAAACAACTTATCATTATTTTCTCGACCTATGAATTTTGAGTCTGAAGGTACTGGTTCTTTAGAGAGATTTTTTAGTCTTTCAGTAATCCTCTCGCTTATGTGATCATCTAATTTATCTAGAAATTTTTGAACTCTCAAAGAAAGTTCTACACTATACATCAGCATAACCTCTTTGTTTTTCCTGATCTTAAATCTCTTTCAGCTTCCTCAATGGAAGATATATCATCTGTTGTTAGAGATACATCTGCAATTTGTTCTCTGAGGCAGGCTATTTCTTGTCTTATTAAGTCTAATTTTTTCATTATTTGTGTTTCGTTTTCCATTATAAAAAAGCATCAGGCAACCCTTTCGGATCACCTGGGAGTATGTTATTATTGGGTATTATATGTAATATTTAAGTTTTTGCTTTTGTGTTTTGAATGATTTGTTGTTTGAGTTGCCCCAAACCTTGGAAACTGATGTTACTTAATCGGGGGTTAGGTATCTCTTGTGGAGGAGTCGCTGTGTTAGGAGCATTTGTTTTGGGTTGGGGGCTATAGACTTTACGATGGTATCGTATAGTCTTTTGGGCTTGATAATGTGGGTTGTTTTATGAAATGTTTTGGTATCTTAGTATCTTCTCATCTTTCTTAGTCTTATCTTGAGAATTATTACTGAGACTAAGATTATGCCTGCGATTGTTAGGAAGGAGTTTAGGAGGGTGATTTTTATTGCCCTTCTATTTCCCCACATCTGGCAGTGTCGTTTCCATATGGAAACACCTCTCCGAAGCCGTATTGGACTATTTGTTTGTTTACAAAAACATCATCTACGTAAACGTATCTTAGTAATCTGCCATAAGCATCTTTGTCAGTTTGATCTATTTCAAGAACTACTTCTTTGTTGTAGATAAGTGAGAAAAGGAAGTCTGTTGCTTCTTCGCTTCCTGCTTTGCCCTTTTCTGGTGTGTCAACGCAAAGTAGTCTTACAATCTCCCCTGATGCGAGTTCAAAAGTATCTCCGTCAATTATTCTTGTTGCAGTGTTTGGGGAGATTTCATTATTTGATAATGTATCTTCGCTAGGGTTTGA
>CAIKMX010000005.1 GCA_903828655.1 uncultured archaeon
ACAAGTATACATTCCAACTTCTTTTCTGTTTATAGGAACAAAAACCTGTTCTCTTCTTCCAAGAGTATTATATAATCTTAATGTCATAAATAAATCAATCTAGACTATGTTTTAAAGTTTTTCTTTAAAGAATTAAGCAGCAATATTTATATCAAAACTATCTGCAGTATAGAATTCTCCATTTGCTTTAACATTGATATTATATCTTATAATACACAAGGGAGCTGTTTGAGGGATTTGGAATTTTATAATCGTTGCAGTATTCGCAACAGTTTCTCCTGGTAAAATTTGGAAAGTTCCACTAACTCCTGTTTTTATCCAAGACAATGCTTCTTTTTCATTGATTCCACAATTTGATTTTACTTCAGTCGGATTAGCAACACTAACATCATAAGTAAATTTACTTGCATCAGGAGTTCCTGTAATTAAATTTTTAAGTCCAAATGCAACCCCATAAGAATCTCCTTTATTTACTTTAGCTTCTCCACCAGCAAGATAAACTACTATTTTTTTATCTTCTACAAATAATTTATTAATTTCATTTTGAACTTTTGTGTTCATTGTATCAACATTATATTTTGCACCAGAAAAAATTGTTTTTATTAAAACCAATCCAAGTATAAGCATAGACATTGCAAGAACTAAAATTACAATAGTGCTCATTGATAATTCCATAGCTCCTCTTTTATTTTGTGTTATCATCTTTTCTTCTTAGTAGGTTTTACTTGTTTTCTTTCTGAAACTCCTTGAATTATATGTCCAATTAATGCAACTAAAATTGCAATTAAAATTCCCTTAACACTATGCATCCATAAACCATAAACAAGAATTATTCCTGCGATTAAATGCAATACTAGATTTGCATAACTTTTATGTATTGAGCAAATATTTTCATGTATCATCTTTTTCATCTCTTTTTATAATAAACCTAATCAATACACATTTATAAAGGTTTTTGAAAAATAAAAATGGGGAGGGCGTGAATCGAACACGCGACCCCTACGTCTTCAGCGTAGTGCTCTCCCACTGAGCTACCCCCCCGCTAAAATACCCAATATAAAATCTTTTTTAAACCTTTGCAGAAGAAAGATAACTAAACTTATTTTAGAAATAAAAGTTTGTGAGTGGGGAATAGGCCACCTTTTGTGAATTGTCGTTTCATCCAAGAGGATGACGAACCATTTCCATCAGCATTTGACTATGCGGACATTTTGTCCTTGCATCGACCAAGTTATTCGTTTCATCATATCCTTATTCTCTAAGTTTCCCGCATGGTTCATTACTCAAATAAGGCTGTGTCGTTTCTGTAACAGAGCTTTGCCTCACGGCAATTGTCCTTTCAAACATCAAAAATCTTTAAGAGATTTTTGAGCCTTAAAAGTTCAGTGAACTTTTAAAGCAATAGTCTTGTCCTAAAAAATATTTCATTTTTAGGGATGGGCAGACCTTCCTCAGACATCAAAAATCTTTTAAAGATTTTTAAGCCCTAGAAATTAAAAATTTCTAGAGAATCAGAATTCATTTTTCAATTCTTGTTGATTTAACAACAGATTCCCGTAAGCTGATTACCCCACTCACATAACATCCTAGAATAATGAGGTTTTAAACTTTTGGGTTTAGACATAATCCCCGGTGTTTCTCATCGGGTCTATAAAAAAACTACAATAATTTTTCCAATGCTTTTCTTTTAATTCATGAAATTTTGATTTTTCCTCTAGAGATTTTGAATTTTCTTCTTGATATTTAAAAAGTTTCCAATTAGAAATATCATATCTGATTAAATCGCTTTTTCTAGGAACCCCTAAATCAAGAATCTTTTTATAGAATTCTACATTCTCTAATAATTCTTCTAAACTCTCTTCCTGTTGGTGCATAGATATAAATTTTTCTTATCTATATAAAGATAATCAATATAGAAAATATATTTTTATTTTAACTGATAATCTTTAATTCTATTCAATTCTTCAATTAGAAAATTAAAATCTGCTCTACTCCAACTCATTTTTATTTGTGTTTTATTATTCATAAAATCTGAAGTAGCATATTCATAATTTGGAATCATAAACATAGTTTCACAATTTATTTTTATATGACCAAAAGGACCATAGGGGTTTATCACCCCTTGAATTGGAATAACTGAAGTATTTTTCAGATGATGGGTTAACACATATCCAGTATAGTCAGAAAGTCTTGGTTCTATTTTAAGAAATTCATTAGAATTACCATTAACTGGGATAATCTTTGATTCAGATAAATGTTCCAAAGAGGTTATTCCATTATTTTTTAATGTATCCAAAAAATTATTTGCAAACTCTTGCAATTGTGTTAGTGTAATTTTCATTTTATAATCTGAAGTTTTTAGAATTAGAGTATTACAAAGATACAGGTAGAGAACAATTTAATCCAAATTATTTAAGGCTTTTAGTAGTTGCGTGTTGAAATTCTCGTTGCCTTGAATCTTACGCACCAACTCTATCAACGTCGTCTTCTTCGACGGCCTTAGTTATCTCGTTTTGCGGGTGGCTTCGTGCTTAGATGCTTTCAGCGCTTATCCACATAATGCGTAGCTGCACAGCCTGCCACATGACAACTGTTAAACCAGAGGCATCCGGTCCAGGTTCCTCTCGTACTACTGGATCGTTCCACTCAGACAACAACATACCTAATAGATATCATACAATCTGTCTCACGACGATCTTAACCCAGCTAACGATTCCTTTTAATCTGTGAACTCCATCACCCTTGGCCGCTTGTGCACGACCAGGATAGGAAGAGCCGACAGCGGTGTAGCAAGCCTCGCCGTCAATGTGAACTATCGGGCGAGACAACCCAGTTATCCTTGGGGTACCTTTTTTGTCACAATTGAGACTCATTAAAAGTCTACAATGGTTCGCTAGGCCCATCTTTCAATTCTGCTTTTTTTGCTTTTCAAAAAACAGTTAGACAAGCTTTTGCCCTTACGCTCTACTCCAGATTTCCGACCTGGATGAGCTTGTCTTTAGGCCCCTCCGATATATTTTCAGAGGGGTGCCGCCCCAGCCAAACTGCCCGCCTGATGATGTCCTCGAAAGAGTAAGTTGGTCTACAAAAAGTAAGTAGTATTACATATTGCGACGTGCCGCCTCACCGAAGTTGCGCGTATTCTCCTACTTATTCTAAGTACTTATCATAAATCAACAACAACAAGTTGCAGTAAAGGTCCACAAGGTCTTAGCTTCCCGTTAGGTATTTCTGGCCTGTTCACCAGATAATAATTTCAGAAGTTTCTAGTTAGGGACAGTGACAATCTCGTTAAACCATTCATGCAAGTCACCATTTAGATGACAAGGTACTACGCTACCTTAAGAGCCTCAGAAATTAGGCCCGCCGTTTGATGGGTCTTAGCCGCGTTGAAACACGATTTTAAACACCACCACTGGGCAGGTCTCACCGGTTATACAAGTCTTTTCAGATTAGCAACCGGCTATGTTTTTGATAAACAGTCGGACCATCTTTGTGATTGAAATCTACAAATGCTTCATTATTTCTAAAGAAACAAATATAGACACTCCTTATACCGAAGCTAAAGAGCCAATATGCCGAATTCCCTTAACTAGATTAAACTTTCATATCTTAGCCTTCTCAGCTAGAGCATCAGTGTCGATTCTGGGTACAGCCATATAAATTCTATATATAATGTTTTCATTGACTCCTGGAATCAGCGATTTTCACTACACAAATTCTTTTGGATCTAAGGATTACCCTCCCCAATTTTATTTATGCAGACTCCCTTTCGGAATAACGCTTATCCTAAAGCAAATTATATCATGACAAATTTATAAAGTACAGGAATATTAACCTGTTGTCCAGTCGATATGTTCAGTTAAGACATATCTTAGGTACTGACTAACCCTTGGTTAATTGATATTGCCAAGGAAACCTTGCTCTTACGATATTTTGCGATTCTCAGCAAAATTTGATCCTACTCCTACCAAGATTCTCATTCCTTCCCGCTCCATCCCTCCTCTCGGAGAAACTTCTACGCAGAAAAGACGCCTGTTTACCACAATACTCAAAAAATGAGTATGCCTATGGTATCGGTATTATGTTTTAGCCCCGTCCATTTTTAGGGCCTCAAACCTCAATAAGTGAGCTGTTACGCTTTCTTTAAATGATGACGGCTTCTATGTCTACATCCTTAGTGTCTCAGGTTTGAGACTCCTTTTGATACACTTAACATAAATTTTAGGACCTTAACCATAGTCTCCCTTGTTCGGGTCTCGGAACAGTATCTTACACACTGCCCCTGTTTCCTGTTATTAATATCTTACACGTTCTGAGTTGGAAAGGTTGCCGTAGGAAAAACCCTCTGCACAAACTATCCGTACTTTACATCGTAAGAAAATCACATAACAAGGCTATACGTAGGCATATTTCAACAGGAACCAGCCATTGCCAGATTAGATTGGCTTTTCACCCCTAATCGTAAATCATCAGTGTACATGCACATAACACCTGTTCAGACCTCCATTCTCCTTTCGGAAAACTTCATCTTGCTCACGATTAGATCATCTGGCTTCAGGTCTTATCCAAGTGACTAACGCATTTTCATACTCGCTTTCGCTTCGACTACCATTTGTTAATCTTGCCACTTAAATAAACTCCTTGGTCCGTTTTTCAAGACGTACGTTACAACCCCGTAGGGCCGTAACAAATTGTAACTGTTAGATTTCAAGTCTTTTAACTCTCTTTTAAAAGTTCTTTTCAGCTTTCCTTCGCAGTACTAGTACACTATCGGACTTAAATTTATATTTAGAGTTAGCAGTTAATTCTGCTGTATTCATGCATCCAATCTAGGATACACTAATCTTTTGAAGAGCGACATATCAATTTTGCTTACAGGACTATCACCTTCTAAGGTTTTTCGTTCCAGAAAAATTAAGCTCATTGACTTAGCAACTTATCTTCACCACATCTCTGCTCTCCTTTCGGAAAGAGATTCAGTTTGCTCTGGGCCCTTTTCGCTCGCTGCTATTAAGGGTATCATTTTTTTATTTTCTTTTCCTGCCGGTACTAAGATGTTTCAATTCCCAGCGTACATTACTATTTCTAGTGTTTTCAACGTTCTCGCATTCGGAAATCCTGAGATCAAATCTCGCGTGCAGATCCCTCAGGCTTATCGCAGCTTGCCGCGTCCTTCATCACAATTTAAACCAAGCTATCCGTCTAACAGTCTTAAGAATAGGATTAAAATATAGGCTTATAATTATTATATTTAACCTAATTATTGTTCTCTACCTGTATCATTGAACATAAGTTCTCCACTCCACCCAAGATGTGTTTCAATCCTGAACTTCATATGTGAAATGTTTTAGTTCGTCTCCGAACCCTTCAAAAGTTTTACCTTTTGAATGGCACAGAAAATCAGAGATTTTCTGAGTTCAAATCGAAATTTGAATATGATTTTGTGATTTGTGAATTTGTAATTTTTTATTTGCTTTTATATTTTTTGTTTATTGCATCGAATGGACCCATCGGGAATCGAACCCGAATCTCATCGTTGCAAACGACGCATCCTACCACTGAACGATGGGCCCGTGGTTTTTGTGGATTTCCACAATTGATTATGATAAATTCCTTTGGAATTTAGCAGACAGAAAATATTTTTATTTTCTGGATAAAAAAATGTCACATTAACTTGGAATAGAGTAGACAATTGATTATCAATTAATTAATAATTAACAAAAATCTTTAAAAGATTTTTGTGGTTAAAAATTTCCTAAGAAATTTTTAAATTTTAGGAGGTGATCCATCTGCAGGTTCCCCTACAGATACCTTGTGACGACTTAACCTACCTTGTCATACCGAGGTTTGTTCCCGAAGGACCTCGCCAAAGCATAACTCGGTTGGTTTGACGGGCAGTGTGTGCAAGAGACCGTGACATATTCACCGTTCGTTGATTACAAACGATTACTACAGATTCCATCGTCATGAAGTTAAGTTACAAACTTCAATCTGCACTAAGCCATACGTTATGGGATTAGCTTCTCTTTTCAGAGTCGCATCTCACTGAATATGACATTGCCGCGCGCGTGTAGCCCAGGGAATTCGGGCTGTACCCACCTAACATTGCCCCCACATCCTCATGGGCCTGAAGATCGCCCTGGACCACCTGGACGCGGTCATCAAGCTGATCCGCGCGGCCAAGAGTCCAGAGGAGGCCAAGGCCGGCC
>CAIKMX010000006.1 GCA_903828655.1 uncultured archaeon
AAATCTGTTTTCAGCATCAAGTCATCAAGTTTATTTTTATCAATGTTTTGTCTTTGTACACTATCCAAAACTTCCTGTATAGATTTGCTTTTATCGTTAGGACAACCTTTTGAATGTTTATAACTTAACCAATAATCAATCTTGGTATGATTCCTAAAATTGTTTATCAGGATAACGGCAGAGCTTTCAGGGCAAAGTATTTTCAGAACTGCGACTTTGAAGAAGCAGGTTTCAACGGAGTATATGAAAACTTGGGAATTAAATCCGTTTTTGCAAAACCCTACAATGCTCGTGCAAAAGTCATTGAGCGTTTCTTTTTAGAATTTCAAGAAGAATTTGAGAAATTAATGCCTTCATACATAGGAACTTCTATCGAGAATAAACCTGCTTGGATGAAACGGGGCGAGAAGTTCCACAAAGAACTGCACCTAAAAACAACAGGCGGAAGGATACCGACTGTTCAGGAAGCAATAAAATTAATAAATTGTTGGATTGAATATCACAACTCAAAGCCCTGTCCGAATGCTCCTGAAATGACGATTAAAGAAGTATTAAACAGCGTTCAAAAGCAAGAAATAAATATCTCAGCCCTAGATGATTTAATGATGAAAACCGAAACAAGAACAATAAATAAACATGGAATAACCTTCCTCGGAATGCATTACCGAAGCGATTCTATATTAGGTTTAATGTCCTGACCCCGTATAATTGGTCCAAAGCTAAAGTTAGTTTTTGTTAGTACGAAAAGTAATTTAGAAAGGACAAAAAATTATGAAAAAAGGTATCAAAATCAAACCAGAAGAGATTATTTCAACTCTTCGACAAGTGGAAGTGATGATTAGCCAAGGGAAAACAGTTTCTATGGCTTGCAGAGATTCAGCAATCACAGAACAAACTTACTACCGCTGGAGAAAACAGTACGGCGGGATGCAAGTTCCACAGGCAAAAGAGCTCAAAAATCTTCAACTTGAAAACGCGCGGCTCAAAAAAGCAGTAGCCGAATTAACTCTTGAAAAACTTGTTTTAAAAGAAGCCCTCTCGGGAAACTACTAAGCCCTCAACGTCAACGACAAGCCGTAATTCATATTGTTCAAAAACTTGATATTTCAGAAAGAAAAATCTGTAAATATCTTGGAATAAATAGAACTACAAAAAGATATATTCCTCAAAAAATGGATGATGAAGATGAACTTAGAAAAGATATTGTAAGATTAGCAGAAAAATACGGAAGATACGGTTACAGAAGAATTACAGCGTTGTTGAAGGCTGAGGGCTGGCGAGTAAATCACAAAAGAGTTGAACGGATTTGGCGAGAAGAAGGGCTTAGAGTTCCGCAGAAACAGAAAAAACGTGGAAGATTATACTTTAACGATGGCTCTTGCATCAGGCTTAGACCTTTGCACAAGAACCACGTTTGGAGCTATGACTTTGTGCAGGATAGACTTTGTAATGGTAAGAAAATAAGGATACTTACGGTAATTGACGAATATACAAGAAAATGCTTAAAGCTCAAAGTAGGTTACAGCTTAAAAGCAGATGCGGTTCTTGAAGCTCTTGCCGATTTGTTTCTTACGGAAGGAATTCCAGAATATATCCGCAGTGATAACGGTTCGGAGTTTGTTGCAAAAAATATCCAAAGTTTTTTGCAACAACTCCAAGTCACCACTGCATATATTACGCCTGGTAGTCCGTGGGAGAACGGCTTTAACGAGCGTTTCAATGGAATCCTAAGAGATGAATTGTTGAACGGAGAAATGTTTTACACGCTAAAGGAGGCTGAAGTGATGCTAGAAGATTACAGAAAATTGTACAACGAATTTAGACCGCATAGCTCGCTAAACTATGCTCCGCCTGCTCCGATGGCAAAAGTTATGCCGCTAAAAAATTGCCAAAAACTAACTTTAACTTTGGACCAAAGATTGGGGGCTTGACAGTTGATAGTTTCAGATGTTTTAACAAAATCAATTAATCCGAGATTATTAAGTACAAACATCATATTTTCCATAAAACATTTAATTTCTGCTATTTTTGATTCAGGCAGTTTCGAACTTTTATTAGGAGGCTGTGTGTTTTTTAGTTTAAAAAATTCTGTATTATTTTTTGCCAATTTAAATAGTAAAGATTCCAGATGTTG
>CAIKMX010000007.1 GCA_903828655.1 uncultured archaeon
ACCAGACAAACTTTCAAGATATAACTCAAAATTACTCCTGTAAAACTTTATATATCTCCCAAGGCTTAATCATTTATGGAAATCACAGACAAGGACGCCAAAAAATTTGTATTTTTGATTCTCATAGCAACCATTGCAGTTTTAGTCTTTATCATAGTCAAACCAATTATTCTTGCAGTTATTGCCGGCCTTATACTCGCCTATGTGTGCTTTCCAATCTACAAGTTAATATTACGTGTCGTAAGATATCCAAATTTAGCCGCAGCGATTATGACAATTTTCGTGCTATCTCTAATTTTCATTCCTCTTTGGTATTTGATCCCAGTCCTTGTAGATCAAGTCTTTAAGTTTTTCCAGTTTACACAAACTCTCGATCTTGCCTCTTTTCTCAAGATGGCATTTCCAAATGCTTCAGAACAATTTATTTCTCAAACCTCTCTCACTTTCACAAGTACTCTTAGCTCTCTCGGTTCCACAATTGTCTCAAAACTTGTTGCTTTTGTTGTTGACCTTCCAACCTTTGCCCTAAAACTTCTTCTTGTAGGATTCGTCTTTTTCTATACTCTTCGTGATTTTGAAGCTCTCAGTGACTTTGTTTCCGGTCTTTCTCCACTAAACAAAACCCAGGAACAAACACTTGTTAAGCAATTCAAAGGAATAACCGAATCAATTGTTTATGGACAGGTTTTAATTGGAATAATACAAGGCATACTAGTGGGAATCGGACTTCTTGTCTTTGGAGTTAAAAATGCCTTGCTTTTCACAATTCTGGCAATGATTTTCTCAGTCATCCCAATAATCGGCCCAGGTATTGTCTATGTGCCTTTAGCACTCTACATGATTGCTAGCGGTCAAACAACCTCTGGATTTATCTTTCTCTTATACAACCTCCTCATAGTCTCCACAATTGACAATTTCTTGAGGATGATTTTTGTCTCCAGAAGAACCGACCTATCTCAGGCAATCATACTTATCGGAATGATTGGAGGATTATTCGTATTTGGCCTATTAGGATTAATCCTTGGGCCATTAATCATAGCCTATTTCATAGTGTTCCTTAGGGCCTACAGAGAAAAAACTCTTTCTAGCATGTTCGCTCATGAATCTTAATCCGATTTAAATATCCGCAGCTCGCACATTCAACAACCTTACAATCTCCTTTAATTCTTATTCTCCCCTTTAGCTTCATCAAGCACTTCTTACAAAAATTCTTCCTTCTCTCACCCAATCGAATTCTAAATTTCATAGACAGTTTTTTTATCTTCTTCATCTCTCCAGCGGAAAAATCATCTTTAGAAAAAAACTCATCAATCAGTTTCATAGCCTCGCCTCTAGAAATCTCTTTTTTCATAAATCTCACAAATTAACCTAATCTAAAAACTTATCTCTCCCCATTTTCGTTAGAGTTTTTTTTCTTTGCGTGCCCCATTCTCTCAACATTCTTCATCCAATCAACTCGCCTGATAGTCTCTCTATGCTTTTGTTCAATTACTCCAACACCATTGGGCCCAGAGTAGGGTTTAACTTCAGTGCAAACAGCGACAGCGATGTCCAATGGGACAAGGGCAGCAAAGGCTACTCCAAAATAAGGCACAGCAAAATAGCCAATGTCCCACGGCGCGCGATTATCTTGACTTCGATATACTATTTTTCCGTCTTCCAATATCTCTTTCAAAACATCATATTTCCCCTC
>CAIKMX010000008.1 GCA_903828655.1 uncultured archaeon
ATCTCAATAACTTCAACAGATTGGGAATATAATTTTTCATCATCAACTCCATAGATTAATACTTTTGAACCACAATTTCCAAGATTTAAAGCATGATGTGCACCAGGATAATAAGCTGTAAATGGAACATCAACACTAAGTAAAGATACTTCATTATCTTCTATTAATACGTTTGTAGAAACATAAGTTATCTTGCCTTGTTCTTCTTCAATTTGAAACAATTTTGCTTTTTCTCTATCAGCCTTAAAAGTTACCAGGTCAATATCTTTGACTTTTCCTTCAAGACCTTCTACCAAAACAACATCAATTTTTTCATAATCAACAACCATACTTAAGCTTATTCCAAAATCACGATAAAATCCGGATTCAGGCTTATGTATTTCTCCACTAAAACAAGTTAATGCCTGCGGGCATGACCTACGCTACATCTAACTAACTTTACCAAACTAATCCATCCAACTTGTTATTTTTGACATATCTTTATCAGGAGGTTTCTTCACATATGCAATAATTTCCATCTCCTCATGGCATATTGAACAGTAAAAAGTTCTTTTTTTCTTAATTTTACCTTCGGTGAAATCTGTTATAGTTGACTGATTGTATTTTTTATTAAGTATATTAATTTTCTTTCTTGAATAGCTGCCATAATATCTTACTAACCTTTGATTTTTTTCTGGAATATGCTGGATGATTGCTGAAATGAAATCAAAAACCTTCATTGTTTTGAAATATATTTTTTTATCATGGTCTTCATAATAGAAAGTAACCCCTTCCCAATTATAATCAATGATTCTTGAATTTGCAATTGCAGGATGCCGAACATACCGGCCAATATATCCAATCAAATCTTTACGTTTGTATATTCTTTCAGGTCTTGCATAAGCAACAAATCCTTTTGGATAATTAATAAAACAATAATCAATAATATCTCGGGGGATATAATTTCTCAGGGAATTTAAAAGATGAAGTTGCCACTTCATATGGAAAGTATGATAATTGATATATTGACCAATTGCAACGAAACGTCCATCCCTAGCATATCCTCCTTCAGTTGCAATACAATGAGAGTGTGGCTTGAAAACAACATCCCTTCCGAATGGATGAAGAACAGCTATGACTCCAGGCTCAATTGACTTACCTGCAATAAATGAAAACATATCTTTTATTGTCTGATAAGAAGCATCCATAACCATTTTTTGCAACTCCCTGTTATCTTTAATGAAATTCCAAAGAATTTCAGGCATACTAAAAGTTAAATGTCTATGAGGTATTTTTGGAATAATCTTTTCAGAAAGCATTTCTGCCCATCTGTCGGTATATCTTTTTGAGCAACAAGAACAAATTCTTGAATTGCACCCAAAAGGTATTTCTTCATACCTATCGCATGGCTTGCAATAACACATAAAGCAACCTCTTTCCTTTCCCTTACAAGAAAGCATTTTCTCTACTTCTTTTAATTCTATTTCTCTTACGGGATTTACTTTCTTGTAATCTTCCCAATGCTCCTGGAAGATAAGTTTCACTGAGAAATCTTTAAATTCTACTGCTTCCCTTAATTCTTGTATTACATTCACAAATAATACAAGAGTTTTGCCCTTAAAAAAGGCAATCCTTTTTTATAATCTTAACTTAGAAAAGGGGTGTTAATGTGTATATGCTTTTTACCTAAAAATCTTTATAGCTTATATACTAAAATTTAACTAAACTCCAAGAAGAACTTATTAACCAAACTTATGAGTCGTGTCCATTAAAATCCTTTATTTTACGAGACCCAAAAACAAGAAAGATATCTAAATCTGCTTACAGAGATAGAGTTGTTCATCACGCTTTAGGCAATATTATAGTTCCTATTTTTGAGAAAAGTTTTATCTATGATTCTCATGCTAACCAATTAGGAAAAGGTTCTCTAAAAGCATTACAACGTTTCGACAAGTTTAAAAGAAAAGTATCTAGAAATAATACAAAAGAATGTTTTGTTTTGAAAGCCGACATTAAACATTATTTTGAGGAAATTGACCACCGAACTTTAATAGAAATAATAAAACGGAAAATCAAAAATGAGAAAGTCCTCTGGCTTATAGAAAAAATACTTTCTGTCAACAATAGAACAAAAGGTATGCCATTAGGAAATTTAACAAGTCAGTTCTTCGCCAACTTATATCTCAATGAGTTAGATGTTTTTGCAAAACATAAATTAAGAGCAAAATATTATATAAGATATGTAGATGATTTTGTTATCTTGCA
>CAIKMX010000009.1 GCA_903828655.1 uncultured archaeon
TTTAGGAGGTGATCCATCTGCAGGTTCCCCTACAGATACCTTGTGACGACTTAACCTACCTTGTCTTACAAAGAATTTTCTCATACGAGCTTCTTCTCTGCAAAACTCGGTTGGTTTGACGGGCGGTGTGTGCAAGAGACAGGGACATATTCACCGTTCACTGCTAATGAACGATTACTACGAATTCCGGTTACATGAGGGTGAGTTGCAACCCTCAATTCAGACTGAGATAGATATTATGGGATTAGCTTCTCCTTTCGGAGTTGCATCTCATTGAATCTACCATTGCCGCGCGCGTGTAGCCCAGGGGATTAGGGACGTACTCACCTAACGTAGCCCGCACCTTCCTCCTTGTTACCAAGGCAGTCTGTATAATGTACTCATTTCTGTAGTAATTATACACACGGGTCTCGCCTGTTACCTGATTTAACAGGTCACTTCACAGCACAGGCTGACGTCGGCCATGCATCTCCGCTCAGCGTGTCAGGTAAGCCCTTCAGACTGACCTTCATCCTGCTGTCGCTCCTGGTGAGGTTCACGGTGTAGAATCTAATTGAACCGCACGCGTCACTCGTTGTATGTCTCCCCGCCAATTCCTTTAAGTTTCGATCTTGCGACTATACTTCCCAGGTAGCTCACTCTTCGCCTTCGCTTCAGCACCGAATCCTCCCGAAGAGGGCCCGATGTTTAGTGAGCAGTGTTTACTGCCAGGACTACACGGGTATCTAATCCGTTTTGCGCCCCTGGCCTTCATCCCTCACTGTCAGATTCGTCCTTGTAGGGTGCCTTCGCTCATTGTTAGTCCACTGAAGATTAACGTATTTTACCACTACCTCCAGTGTACTCCCCACATCTACCGATCCCAAGCTTATCAGTATTCCCCGCAAGCCTCACACTTAAGATGTGAGATTTCACAAGGAACTTAATAAGCAAGCTACGGATGTTTTAGACCCAATAAAGTTGGCTGCAACTTGAACTGCCGGGATTACCGCGGCGGCTGGCACCGGTCTTGCCCAGTCCTTATTCTTCCATCTTTTTAAAATGAAAAAAAGCTTTTCTAAATGAAAAGCACTTTGGTTCGCTTTGTCACACTTTCGTGCATTGCAAAAGATTCGCGACTGCTGCACTCCGTAGAGCTAGGAATAGTGTCTCAGATTCCTTCTCGGGGCGACTCCGCTAAGAGCCCCTACTGATCATCGCCTTGGTAGGCAATTACCCCACCAACAAGCTAATCAGCCGCAGCCCCATCCTTAAGCTCGAATTTAAGAGAAAAACCGTTCCAGGACTTATCTCCTATCAGGTATTAGTCTCAGTTTCCCGAGGGTATCCCTGACTTAAGGGTAGGTTAGCTACGTGTTACTGAGCAGTACGCCGACTCATCGTCAGACTTGCATGTCTAAGCCCAAACCAAATAGCTGCAGCCTCCAGCAGGATAAACTGGAATTAAACTAACTTCATGTTTAATCGACGGCAATCGTCAATTAAAAGTTCTTTAATATCAACATTATTATATTATTAGCTTATGAACATAAAAGGTAATACATTCATAATAAACAAGATCTATCCATTACCATAAACTGCTAGAAACTGGCGTACATCATACCAAATACTTGATTCGGCACTCATTTCTAGCCTCAAAAATATGATTACTTGAAGCACTTAATGATTTCTCTATTAAAGTTATCATTTTACAATATTAGGTGTGAAAAATCAATTTATAAATGTATCGGTAAAAATGATGTTTTTGAGGAGGGGAAACGAAATAAAATTAGAAAGAAATTTTGTCAGATTTTCAAAAAATATCTGAAGGAACACCATCTATTGGACAATGTTCAAACCTTGCCTGTAATGACGTCGCTAAGGCTTCATACGCTTTTACGCCCTTTTCAGTAAGTTTAAAAGTTCTTTCTCTACCGTCGCCCAATTGCTGAGTTTCAATAAATCCTGCATCAACCAAATCCCCCAAATTTTTAGTCACAGACCATTCTTTTTTGCCACCAAATATTTTTCTCAAAGCAACTGAATCTAACCATTCACCAGAACCATACGCTCCAATACAAAGAAGATAATTCTTTGCATGAAAACTAATTGGCCATCTTTCAACATCACGAACCCCAAGTACATCACCCATATAATTAAGGTAAAGTCTTACATTAGCATCTTTATTTTCAGGATTGTTATCTTCTTCCATAATCATCACATTGAAATATCCTTTTTAAACATTACTAAATGTAACCACTAAATAATAACAATTAAATCAGGGGAATACCAAATAAAATTATTTAGAGTCAAAAAGGCTTAAATATTCTTCTTCCCAAATAAAACAATGAAGAGAAAAATAATCATTCAAATATTAATTATAGTTGTCATAGTTATTCTTGCAGGGGGGATATTTTTATTAAGTAATTCCTTGAAGAACATAAACAGTTCATTTGGATTTGGGATTAACGAAAAAAATAGAACAACTTGTGATAAACTAACTCAGGTTTCAACCAAGGATACATGTTATAATCTTATTGCCGTCAATACCGCGAATTCTTCTATTTGTGGGGAAATTTCAGGTAGCAGACAAAAAGATATTTGTTTTAGTGGTGTCGCAAATAAAATGCAAAACCAATCCCTATGTGAGAAAATTCTGGATTCAGAAATAAAAGTTTTATGTAATAACAATTTTAGATAGCTAGTGTTTAGAACAACCAAATTTTCACGCACAATTCCATTCACAAACATTATCCTCGACGGTCCAGTTGCCAACACACTGTGCTTTCACGACGTTGTTTTCTTTTGCCCAGCTATCACAACAATCATTCCAGTAGATGTAATAAACTCCACCGCAGCCGCCAACCAAAGAGGTGTTAGGGCTAAGGTTCACGTTCTTCTTAGCTCCGTCATAGACATTAAAAAACAAAAAATATCCGCAAACAACTAGCACCGCAACTAATAAAATTAAGAAAACAATTTTGGTTATCTTTTTCATAACAAGTTAAAAGAATTAAACTTTATAAATCACTCGATGACTTCAATAAAGATTGGAGTTAAAAGAAAAAAATAGATTTATAAATCTCAAGTTCCTCCAATACATATGGATCTGAGTGCTAACAAAAAGAAGGTGATTGCTTCGATTGTGATTGGAGTGATTCTTGCAGCCTTGGGATTAACAACAGGTTGTAATAATGAGGTATTGTGCCCTTACATGACTAGCCTAACCATCTTTGGTACCCTAATAATCTTTGTAGTAGTTTATTGTGTTTCCTATTTCCTTATAAGTTTATTTCAAAAGAAAAAGTAACTGCTCTTACCACAACGACTCCTCCACAAGAGATACCAAACAATTACCGCTCGGGCTCCGTTCGCAAAGGCTCACTCCCGCCCTCGCTCCGAGGATTTCGCTTTTGAAAGAAGATTAATCGTAAGGTAGTTTTCAAATGCAAAATCCGAGCAGACTCTTTTTGCTAAAGGTGCCAAATTTTAACAGACTTGTTCAACACTTATTTTTATACCCTATTAATCGGCAACAAACAAAGATTTCAGAAAAATCTTACACCAAAAGCCTTAAATATCACATAATACATATAGATATTATATGGTAAATAAGACTCAGAGACAAAAAATAGCTAAAGAAAGCCTGATACTGACAAAGCGCGAGCTGGACGTAATAAACAAGAAACTCCGAGGGGATAGATTAACTCAACAGGATTCAAATTATCTAAGCAAGTATGTGAGGCCAAAGCTTCATGAAATCTCCTCAATAGATGCAGCGACACTTATTTCAAAATTAAAATACAATCAAAGATCTATAGCAATAGAAAATAAGATAGAACATGCTATTGTTAAAAACATCGGCAGGGATAACTTGCAATCAATTATTCTTTATGGTTCTGCAATACAAACGAACTATGGGGCTTATAATGACATAGACATATTAATTGTAACAAAAGAAAAAGTATTCAAAAATCTTGGAGATAAAGCCAAAAAAATTTCTGAGCTAAAAAATCTTTTAGCCAACGAGGAAATTGATGCAGATATTGAGATTTATGATAAAGAAACATTACTAAAATCCTATCTGCACAATCCTTCTTTAATATACCAACTAAAAGACCATAAGATTCTCTATGGCACTCTAAAACTGTCTGAAAAAAAGAAAGAAATCTATAACATTGATTTGAAAATGAAGCTAGACTGGAGCGATATTGAAGATACAGAGCCTGAAGGAATTGATATCTACAAAGCACTAAGAAATGTAATACTCGTAAGGCTCTTGTTAAATAAAGTGGTTGACAATAGAAAACTTAGAGAATCCCTAAATGAAGAGATCGGAAAAAACCTCATAGAAAAATTAAAGAATAACAAAGAGTCTAAAATGGAGAGGAAAATTGCTCTGAATTATTTAAGAGAATTATCCGAGATCACAAGAAAAGAAATAAAGGGGGACTTATGGGAAAAAATAGAATTATAAAGATTTTGGGAAATGTTATTGGCAATATTGTTGTTCATAAGGTATTAGTAAAATATACAAACAGACCAGAGTCAATAAACCATCTAACAGAAGAAGTAGGAACATATAGGGATAATGCCCTAGAGACCGCACAAGAATTTAACTGGAGCGACAAGGATACAGAAGAAATAAAGCAAAAATCCATGAAGAAGTTTGAAAAAGATATGAAAAAGTATTACAACGATGTAAAATTTCCAATAGCGGAGGTAGATTCAATCATAAATGAAACAATGAAAGAATGTAACATCTAATATGGAAATTGTAACAAAATATTATGATAAAAATGGAAAATTAAGAATACTTAAAGATAGCAAGGTTAATCCTTCCATAAGTTCAACAATAAGATTCAAAATATCAAAAGATAAAGAGCATCCCTGTTGTGATTTTAATGGGAAATGCACTAATTGGGCTTATGCAGAAGTCTTCCCATTCTTGGGAAAGGGAGGCAAAAAGAAAGGTTGGAGTTATCTTTGCAAAAAACACTATCTTAAAGAACAAAAGAGATTAAAGTGGAAGCTTCCTGCCTGTTTAGGAGTTAATTGGTAATACTCCTCTGATTCTAACATATTTGGCTAACCAAGTTATTTGTATGTAAGGTGCAAAACAACATAAAAACTGCTCCCAATCCTCAACAAAATTACTATTATAGTTTCTTTCTTGAAACACCAATTCTTTCTTTTCTAAAGAAAGAAGAGTGCCTCCACAAGAGATACCAAACAAGCGCGCCTGTCATTTTGATGCACGATTGCATCTTGCAATAATCCCCGCGCCGATAGTGCAACTTCGTTGCAAAATATTATGTCGCACTGGCGTGCTCCACGAGGATTTCGCTTTTGAAAGAAAGATTAATTCCAAGGTAGTTTTCAAATGCAAAATCCGAGAACATTTGGTAACTGGTAAAACCGAAGCATAACTTGTTCAACAAATTTTACCCAGAATCAATTCCCAAAGAAACCTTAAACGCCTTCTTGAGCAGCTTCACTGACACTAACGGATTCGCCTTCTTTTCCACTTTCATCAGAAACTTCTTCATCAGCTTTTTCAGCAAGTTGCTTCATTCTTTCTTCAATCTTTTGCTCGTCAGACTTCAATTCAAGTTCTTTTTCTTTTTCCTTCTTCTTTCTCTTCTTAGGTTCTTCAAGGATTAATTTTTCTCCAACAAAGTCTTCTAAACTTGGTAATGGCTTATCAATCTTATGAGCTTTCATGTATTCTCTAGCAAGTAACCAGAAGAATAATCCTAATGACTTGTTAGATTTATTATTTCCAATCATAACAACATCTAATCCCGCAGTATGATTGTTTGTATCGCAAATTCCTACAATAGGAATTCTTACATTTTTAGCGTCAGTTAAAGCATTTTTATCCACCCAAGGATCACAAATCATAATCATCTTTGTTTCAAAGAAAACATCTAAATCAGTATTAGTCAAAATTCCTGCAGGGTATTTTTTAGTGAATAATCTAACGCCAGTCAATTCAGAAAACATCTTTGTAGCTCTCCATCCAGCCTCTCTCTTACAAACTAATGTCCAGTCTTTAGGTTTGAATTGTTTTATAAAATCAATTCCTTCCTTTAATTTTTTATCAACAAGCAATGTATTCAATATAGCAAGACCGTCTAATCTTCTTCTATAAACATACTTTCTCATAGTAGGAGTTATAACTTTTGTTCCAAGATAAGCAGCAGTTTTAATATAATCCTCAATAGGGGTTAGAACCGTTTCATCGTTGCTCTTTCCTTCATTAACTTTAACAGCTTTTATTTCTTTAACATCATCCAGACTTACGTCTGCTTCTTTTGTTTCAATTTCTTCAGTTATTCTTTTTGTTTTCATTTTTATATTCTCTATCTTAGTTTTTCTTTTGAAACACCAATTTTCTTTTTTCTAAAAAGAAAAGAGTGTAGTGAACTACAGTAGAAATATTCTCCGTAGTTACTATTTCGTTTGCATCTAGGTCGTTGTATATCGCGTTCGAAGACGCGTTGATATATTTCGATGCATAATTGACTGTATTTGTGGGTTTTTAAAGCTTTTTGATGTTTGTGAAATTAAAAAACAGCCATTAAAAGAAAAAACATTGTCAAAGACGTTAAAACTTAGACATGTTCACAAAGAAGTCCGAAGACTATTAAGTAATGTTCTATCCGTTGACGTCAGGGCAACTTAGGATTTATATGTAAAATGCTCAACAACATAAAATTGCCATACCCCAACAACTCCTCCACAAGAGATACCAAAAAGGGCTCAAACTCCACAACAACAATTCTTAAAAATAGCAAATTACCTAATAAGTTATGGAAAAGTGTGAAAAATGTGGTGGTACTGGAATCATCTATGGTTTCGGGGGCTCAAGCCAAACATGCATTGAATGTTTAACTGCAGGAAGGCTCGATAATTGCAGGCCCTCCCAAAAACTCCCAGAAGCAAACAGCAGCGTATGTCGAAAATGTAACGGAAAGAAAATTGTCAAAGATAAAGACGGCACATCACACACTTGTTGGGATTGTTTAAATGCAGGAAGACTTGATAATCATTCAAAAAGTCTTCCGGATACCAATATAAGATTCTGATGTTTTAGATAAAATAACATTTAATTAAAAAACTTAGCCAAGCTAGTTAAAAAAACCAAGTTGCCACCACGACGCCTCCACAAGAGATACCAAAAAAAGAGTTTGGTAATGTTCCATCCGTTCACATCTTTGTCCATTCAAAATTTTAAGACTTGGTAACTCAAAACATCAAGACTCATTGCAAAGCGCAGCGGACTATCTTAACAGGAAGGTTGAACCACAAGGGAACCTTGGTTCTCTTAGGACAGACTCTTCTCAATATCCATAATTCTTTTTAATTTTATCAATCTTTCTGGACCGTGAATCCCTGTTTTGATAAAATCGGCTTGAAAACCTACAGCAAAATCCCCCAGAGCATCATCCATTGTTTCGCCAGAACGATGCGAGAAAATCATCTTGACATTATTATCTTTGCAAAACTGAACGATGCTACTCACTTCAACCAAAGAACCAATCTGGTTTGGTTTTATTATAACTGCATTAACACTCAAATCCTTTACAGCATTTCTTACTCTATTAGGATGTGTTGCTGTAAGGTCGTCCCCAACGACCAAAGTGTCTTTGTCCACATTTCTTACATAACCTAAAACTTCATTAAAACCTACGAAGTCATCCTGGTTTATTGGATCTTCCAAATAAAACAAATTATACTTCATTATCAATTTCTTAACATATTCAATCTGATCTTTCTTATCTCTTATCAATTCCTTATTTTTATAATTATAATACCCTTTGTCAAAAAAAGTAGAAGTTGCCATATCCACTCCAATTCTAACTCCGAATTTTTTCCCTGTCTCTTCTAAGATCTCTAGAGTTTGTTCATTGTTCAATCCGGTACGCCATGCTCCCTCATCATTCCTTTTCATAATTATTCTTCTTTCATTATTTTTCAATAGTCTTCCAGCATAATGGTATGCAAAAACCATCATACTTACTGCTCTAGAAAATGTCTTTTCTTTTGGGACCAATAGAAACTCTTGGAAGTCCGGTTTTTTATCTCCAAAAGGCTTAGAATGCATTCCCCCGCCGATACAATTTCCAACAGGCATAGGCATCGCAGGTTTCTTCTTTTTACCTTTTTTATCCAGCACTGGAAAAGAATCATAAATAAACTCCCAAAGTTTTTTTCCTTTTTCTGCAGCTGCAGCCCTCAAGAAAGCGACTTCTAAAGCATAGGTTGCATTTCCACCAAGCCATCCAAGTTTAGATTCAAACTTCTTAATCTCCGAATGAAAATCTCTCAATCCATCAAAATCTTTGAACAAAAAATTCTTATGTCTCACAAATCTTCCAAAAGCAGAAAGCAGTTTCATACTATGTTCAATTCCCTTTTCACTCCACTCGCTCACCTCATACTCTCCTCGACTCTTTCCAGAAGGAGCACTTGCAATAAATTTGCCAATATGTGTAACAAGTCTAACCTCTATAGTTTTATCACCCCGAGAATTTTTAATAATCCTCGCACCAACCTCTTCTATAAACATAATTGTAAAAACAAATTGATAGTTATAAAGTTTGTGTCGCACAAACTTTAAGCCCAAACTCTAAATTTGCTCCCACTAAAACCTTATCAGTGCAGTTACCAAACCGTCATCGCTCGGGCTCCGCTCCTCTGTCGCTTCCGCCCTCGCTCCCAGATACTTTTTCGAAGGTGTACATATTTTAACATACCTGTTCTACTTATTTTTCAAATTTTATCAGAATTATTTTTTTAGAAATATGAAAGATAGATAGGAATAGAGTCATAATAACTTAGATATAAAATCTCTTTTTAACATTTTTCTCTTTTTTCCTATCTTTTCTTTGATTATAATTTTTTGAAGACTGACTCTGGAAGTCCTATTGAGAAGGAAGGTGAACCGTCATGGTGCTCAAGAGAGCTTGCAATTCAAAAACCTTGGTTTCATAAGAATTAATCTTCTCCGCCAACATCTCCGCCGCTGTCATCGTCCATTTCTTCTTCAGGATTAGCCAAATCCATAATCTCTCCCTCTTCGGAAATATCTTGTTCCTCTTCATGTTCAGCCTTTATCTTTTCCTCTTCGTCTCCTTCTTTTGGAACTTCAACTTTTATCTTTTCAAGATCTTCTTCCTTTCTTGGAGGCATTGGTCTTTTAACAGATATTGGTAAAACGCCAGAATCAAGTTCCCTTTCAGCGATTCTTAGGGGATCAAAGTTTATTCCATTCAAGTCTTCCTCACTCATTTTCAATAATATTGGAGCATCCATAGATACTTGTAAAGCTCTTGCTCCAAGTATTCTCGCTCGTTCATATTTTGAAAACTCTATTTTTTCTGCCATTTTAGTACTACTTTCTTTTAGTTCTAGCCCTTTTAATACTTTCGGATTCATATAATGCCACTATCGCTAACATATCTGGAGTTAGTCTTCCACGCAATTCATCAGGATTCTCGGCTGTTGCAAGATATCTAAACGCCTTTGACGTAGCTTCATCTGGAGAGTATTTTTTAGACCTGGCAATATTTCTAAGTCTTCTTTTACCTTCGCTCCCAAGTCTTCCTCCTCCACCCATATAAACATTCTGATCAACGCCAACCTTATACATAATATCTAGCATCCATAATCCATCAACTTTTAAATCTTTGAAAGATTCACTTGTACCTACAGATAAACTAGGACCTATGTCACCGTCACTCAAAGGAAAGCCTACTTCTGAATACTCTCTAACCAAATCTTCAACTTTCGCAGAATACCATGTAGCATCATTATCAGCTACTCTTGCATTATTACATTCGCCCATTTTTATTTTCCCCAAACGAATTTAGATACCTTCGGAAACATCTCTTTCCATTTATGCTCAATTAAGTCTAATATTTCAGCAAGATCCTTTTCTGAAACAGTCCCTTCCTTTCCTTTCTGCATTGCAGTGATTCTTGGCTTTCCTTTACCATCGTCAGCAACTGCAACAGTTAATCTTAAATCGGAAATATCTTCCTCCTCCTTTGTAGGATCAACAACAATTGTTCCATCAATTTTATGGAATGTCATACTGAATGCCATTGCATCTTTTTCAACAGGCAAATGAGTCTTAGAAAGTTCATGTCCCACCTTGTTTGTTTCTGCATCATAAACAGGCATCTTTGCATTTCCAAGTGCAATGATAGCAGCTAAGCCTGCAACGTCCATCAAGTTTCCATCGTCGTTTATTGTAACTATATCAAGGAAAACCTGCCATACTTTTTCCCCTTCTTTTATGCAAAGCTTCTTGAAATCAATAAATCCGCTTTCTCTTATTCCTCTATCAATAATCCTTGCTAACTCAATAGCATCAATTTTTGGAGGTCCAAGATCAAAATCTTCAGAAGACATTGGGCTTAATTCAGCAGAGGTCATAAAAGTTCCTTCATCTTGTGAATCAGGATATGGAACTGAAGGCAATAACTTAACGCCTGCATAAACTTCAGTCTTTCCGAATTTAACAGAACATGAAGATTCAGCATTATTACTTATTCCCATTTTAACTTCTATCTCCCTGTACTCATCAAGCTTTCTTCCGTCGAATCTCTTTTTCTCTCCGATATATTCGATTATTCTTTCCTTTTGCAAATTTGGTATTATTTTTTCTCCGCTCATTTTTCTATTCCCCTAACATCTTTAGCTTTTTTTAAAGCTGCAGTTTGTATTTTTAATATTTCAGCACAAGCCTTTCTTCCCATAGATATAACTTCTTTCAATTCTTCAGGTGAAATCTTTCCATCCAACTGTAAAAGTGAAATTTCTTGAGTTCTAGATAAAATACACAAGGGTATATCTGTAGCTCCCTCTCCCTCTTCAAAGTCTTCTTCTTCTTTATCTACATCAACAACTAATGTTTTGTCCATCTTTCCAACAGCAACGGCAGAAGCCATTTGTTTCATTGGAATTCCTGCATGAGCTAATGCCATAGCCGCGGCGTTTATTCCAGCCACTCTGGTTCCAGCATCTGCTTGTGGAATTTGGATAAAAACATCGACTACACTATTTGGGAATTCAGCCAAATCAATACAAGGAGCCAAAGCCCATTCTATTACTTTATTAATTTCTTGACTTCTTCTAGAAGGTCCAGGTTTTATTCTATCCCATACAGAGAAAGACATCATTCCATAATTTACTCTTAATGTTCCCTTTTGTGGATTTTGCATATGTTGTGGATGTAATGTTCTAGGCCCTCTAACAACCGCTATCGCCCGGGTATTTCCAGATTCATACATTGCGCTTCCATCAGCACTTGGTACAATTCCAACTTCTGCCTTTATAGGTCTTAATTCTTCAATCTTTCTTCCATCGGATCTCTTTGTGTATTTTGATTTTTCTGCCATGTTATGTTTATTTCAAAGTTTTAATGAATGCCTCCACTTTTTCTGTTAATCCATGTGTTATAGAATTATCACATATAAATTCTATTATCTTCTTAGTTTTGATTTCATCATCGATTGAATTTCCACTTACCCATATTCTTCCATTCTGTCCAACAGTTATATTGCATCCAGTTGCATTTTTTATTAAACTAACCATACTCCCTTCTTTTCCAATAACTCTTGGAACTTTATGAGGATTAACTGTAACAATCATTCCACCTTCAATCTTTCCATATCCCCTCATTTTTACAGAAACATCAATTCCTCTTGCTTTTACATCCCACACCTTACATGCAACAGAATCGCCAAAATCGAAATGTTCTCTTAATTCATTTTTATTAATAAACTTAGGAACTTCATTTATTGATAAGAATGCATTTTGAGCTCCACCAAAATCTAACAACCATCCATTGAATGTAACATCAACAACAGTAGCTATAATAGAATTTCCTCTTCTAGCTTGATAAACCCCCGAAACTGGAATAACTTTAACAAATTTATCAGAAACATCTGCAAGACCAAATCTTCCAGCCACAATCTCATCGCCATCTCTGTAAGCGCCCTCGCCAGGCAAAAAGTGTTCACCAGAAACAATTGTCTCACCAGGAACAACCATCTGTCGTCCTTGAGCATTCATTTCCGAATTATCTTCGTTTTTCTCAACTTTAACCATATTATTCTATAGAGAATGTCTATAATCATTTAATCAATTTTTATTCTCTTGTACGAAAATAATGAGATTTTAAGGTTTTTAAATCTTTTGCATGAAAAACTACCACTTTTGACTAATGAGTCGCCCAGTAGTCATGAACTTCTTTTAGAATTCTAACATATTGTGTATCTCTATCTTCTCCAGGCAAACTTAATCCAAGAGCGTCGACAAGCTTGTTGAATCCAGTTCCAGGACGCATAGTACTCTGTTGAACAACCACCGCAGAAAGCAGAGGCGCTCCACGCGCAATTTCATATTCAGAAACGTCTCCCAATATTTTGCCAATTCTTCTCCTATCCGAATCTAAGCTAAAATCAAGATCAAGATTACAATGTTGATTTAACTCTTCATAGAATACTATTCCATCATGTCCAATTCTTCCTTTCTTCGCAACAACAATCAGTGTGTCTCTAACTCTTGGATTCATTTTTTTCCTATCACTTCTTCAATTCTTCCGCTAAAGCGCTTCCATGTGTAACGCCGTTCAACTTGTCATAAAAGTCCATTATTAAACCTGCCGGAACGCTAACAATCATGCTTAAATCTCCATTTGAAAGCCATTCCTCACTCTGTTTGTATTCGTTAACAATTCCATATGCCTTTCCAGTATGGCTTGCAGGGATATGCAATTTAATCCTCTTCATTTCAATTCTAATAGGCAGTATATTTCTTAAGGCATCAATTATCTCTTCAACTTGAGAATCAATAGGCTTATTCTTAACATTAACATGCGCTTCATGCAAAGCCTTCATTATTCGGTCAGGCGTATAAGGCAATCCCGAAGGTGAAACAGCATTCTTAACAATGAAATCCACAACCTGTTTGTATTTCTTATCAAGTTCTTCTCTCTTATAATCTAGAGGCAATTCAATCTCTCCGGATTTTATTATTTTCTCTGCAACTTCTTCAAAAACTGAAGTTCCAAAAACATTCATCATATCATCATCAGAAGCCATTTCTCCAGATTTCAAATTATGAAATATCGCCCCAGTCAAAACAGCGTTGTTAACACTTCCCCCAGTTCCTTTTTTTATTTTCAAAGCTTCATCTAAATCAACTAACACCTCGTAGTGCTTTCCCTTTTTTGTAACCCTTGCTGTTGTTTGTGCCATTTTATTATTATGCCGAAACTTCGCCGGCCATAGCTTGCATAGCCGCCATCGCAAATTCTGCAAGATCTCTCGCAGCCTTTCTTGTTTTTAGGTTGTCCCACCTAAAAACACTAGCCATCCTTTGAAGAGACCCATAAGCGGCCATGTATCTTAGACAGTCGTCCAATGGGGCAACAAACATCTCATGCCCGTTTGGATCTCTGTAATAGACTCCCGGGTTAAAATCATTAACCCTCCCTGGACGATAAACCCATTTCTCCGGTTCCGCCTCAGGTGATTTTGATACTCTCGCAGCCATATTAGTACTGAGTAACCACCCTATAAAAAGATTGTTGTGCTTATCTAGTTATTATTGTTGTCTTTTAAGCTTCTAACAATTTCTTTCCACTCATCTTTTTTATCTTTTTATCTTTATCTATCATAGCCGCATCAAATCTTTCAATATGAAATTCCTCTCCCTGTAACTCTTTAAAGATGTCCAAAGAAAGCTTCATTGCTTCTTTTAGATTCATATCATGTCTATAGTGTTCTCTTAATTTTGCCTTTATTTTTTCATCATTCTCTCCAATAGCATTTGCTTTATATTGTAAATAATTTCCAGTAACATCAGTTGTAAATAAAACAGGTTTGTTATCATAACCCCCGAACATTAAGGCAACACCAAAAGGTCTTGCTCCACCATACTGTGTAAACTGTTGCTTAACATCAGCAACTTCTTTTACAATTGATTCAGTTGAAGGCGGCGAGTCATAAGTAACTCTATGTTGCTGTGCTAAAACTCTTGCTCTCTCAACTAATACTCTCGCATCAGAAGAAATGCCCGCAGCAACGACGACGATGTGCTCATCAACCTCAAATATTTTATTAGCAGAATCTTCATCAACTAGTTTATCCTTTTGTCTTCTATCAGAAACAACCAAAACACCATCTTTACAAACAATTCCAATAGAAGCGCTTCCGAGTCTTATAGTTTTTTCAGCATACTCCACCTGAAGGATGTGACCATCCGGAGCGAACATTGTTGCCGCTCTGTCATACCCCATAACTTGATGTTGCATATCTTCCATTTTGTTTTAACGAAATGTATGAAGGTCTTTTGACCTTCTTCCATTAACTACTAGAAATTTACCCCCTTATAAGTTTTATTGTTCTACACGCGGATATATTCTGTACAATATAAATCCTTTATGCAAGAATTTTTTCTTGTGGGGAGGTTTATATTCTAGAGAATATAAATCCTTAAAAGTAGATTTTACAAATAAAATACCATGATAAAACCAACTCGAAGAGAGATACTTGCGGGGGCAATTGGAGGAGTAGTCAGTTTGGGGGCCTTCAGACTTGGAGAGTGGCTTCTTGGAAGTTCAATAACTTGCAAGCCAGAATTTACAGTTCAAGTTTATTCCCAAGAAGAATTAAGGCAATACAATGAAGATAATAAAAAAAATGGGAGAAAAATTCTTCAGGGAGATAGTTTAGAAATTGGGGCTTCAACTTTTGGTCCGAGGATTGCAAAGGTAGATGTTTATCTAGGAAGATATATGCAAGATGGTTGCATCGGCCAGTTAGACGCAGAATCTTGGCATAACCCTATCTCCTTATCAAGGCCGACAGACGAACAAATATATCATTTCATTGACGCTCGTAGTGGTGATGAAATAACAGAGGTAAAAAGAAATTTTCTGAAAAATGAAGAGCTTGCTGTGAAAGTAATTGAGGATTTTAGAAAAGCTGTAAGAGCAAAACCTCAAGATTATTTAACTCTAAGACATCAACCCCCCATCCCCGCAGAAACTTCAGTAGAAATCCAAGGAGTAAGATATGAAATTCACGGCCTGGAAATCATAACCGGAGAAGACAAAGAAAGGTGGCAGAGAGTCTGGAAGGAACGGATTATTTCTTAATTGATTTAATCTTTCAAATTCAGCCCCTTAATCGTCCCACTAACTCTATCAATTTTCATCCCATAAAACGCAAGTGACGCACGAACATCATTTAAGCTCTCGCGCAAACAAGAACCCACAAGCTTCTTCTCATTTTTCTTTTTAACAAACATATATGCAGATTTCGCGAGTCCTAAAACTCCAATATAATCTAAAATTGCTCTCTCAATTCTCTCATTTGAAACATCTCCAACATCTAAAGAAGAAACAATAAAATATCTCCGATTATCCCTTGCGGAAGCTTTCAATTTTAATTTTCCTGCCTTTTTTGCAGGCTTACTTTTTACCATCTTAGTTTTTCTTTTGAACTACCTTAGTTTCTTTCTTGAACCACCAACCTTAAAGGAAGGTTGAACAACAAGGGAACCTTGGTTCTCTTATGTTTCTAAAGAAAGAAGAGTGAAAGAGTGTATTTATATTCTTCTAGATCTGTTTATTTTACTTGAGTTATCATGTCTACTAGACCCTCTTAATAGCTTCATTGTTAAATATACTGCCAGCACAATAATCAAAGATAAAACCACCGAGTAGATTATAACCTTGTTATCTCTTACATAAATAATTATTTTTTCGCTTTCAGTATTTGTTTGATTAGTTTCATTCATGTTTGAATCACCAACAACTAATGGAATCGGTTCATGAATTGTTTGTATTGTAATATCTGCCTTACCATTTACAATGTTATTCAATTTTATGTATAGACTATAGTAATCTTTTGAAGTAAGATTAAGTTTTATTGATTGTCCTATACCCAGCATAATCCTCGTAATCTCACTTTGAATAGTTATATCCACAAAGTTTGTCCCAATCTTATCTATAGTCAAGGTATGTTTCTCAAGATTTTCATCATATATTTCAAACTTTATTTTATCATCCTTCTTCAACTGGTTTGTATAGCCCAGAGAGGCTTGCGTTGAGTTTATGGTATAAACACTACCCGATACGCCTCCACCGCCCCCACCACCGCTTGACTGTTGTTGAACAACAACTGGAGGCGGACTAATTGTGAAGGATATAGTAGAAGAATTTCCAATATTTCCTGCCTTATCAGTACAATTAACATATGCACTATGTCCCCCAACCCCCAGAGATACAGAGATCATGTTTGATTGAGATTTGCTAATTGCACTAGAATTTAAGCTTCCACTTCCATCTACATAAACACTACAATTAGAAATATCATTTGTATCAGATACGTTAAAAATAAAAGCAATAGTCGTAGAAGTCGTATCAGATACTCCAGACAGGTTAATCATCGGAGGGGTTATATCATAACGGAACGTATAATTTGATAATGCGTAAGAATAATTAGAAACGTTATTTATTGCCTTACAATCCCATGCATAGCCCCCTTCGCTCAAAAATGTAAAATTAAAAATACTTGAATTTAAAACTCCCGTTTTAACACTAGTTAAGTTGTAAACTAAAGAATTAGAAGAATTCCACAAATAAAATGTAACATTAGAAAGTTGATGAGTTGTTTCTGATGAAGAATTACATGTAAAATTTATAGCGTTCATACTTGATTGGCTGTTGTTCTCCGGAGATATTAAAGAGACAGATACCCCTCCAACGGTAACTGTAAAGTTTGTTGCAATAAAATTATTTCCCAATACATCAAAAGCCTTGCAAGTCCATTTGTACTCCCCTAATTCCAAGTTTGTTTTATTAAATACGCTTTGGTTAGTCACACCAGAAATACTTTTTGTCTCATTGTAAACTAAAGAATTAGAAGAATTCCACAAATAAAATGTAACATTCGAAAGCTGCCAGTCGCTTGAGTTACAAACAAAAGTTTGATTTTGTGAAATATTCAACCCCCCATTAGCGGGAGAGATTAAGGCAACATTAGGAGCAATATTATCCAGGTTCAAAACCGCATTGTAAACATTTATCCTCGAAAAAGATAAACCTGAACCAGAATCAGAAATTGTTTTTCCAGTAGAGTTTAAAATATCCTCAATCTCCAAAGGAGTTTTCTTCTGTGACGTAGCTTTCAAAACCTGATTTATTATAGCAATCGTTCCAGAAACCATCGGAGTAGCCATGCTTGTTCCCCCTAGCACATTATATCCTCCATTAAACCATGTAGAATTAATCAGGGCCCCTGGAGCAAATAATTTCACTAAAGAATTTCTGTTAGCATGGCATACTATTTTGTCTACAGAAGTTGTAGCATCTGTACAAAGATTACTTCCCCAAGTTAAACCTCCAAGATTAGCATCATAGGTATCTCCTACAGGTATTACTTCAGATATACATGAAGGAAAAGCGATAGCAGTAGTGTTTGCATCATTACCCGTTGCGGCCACAACAGAAATGTTTTTATCAAAAGCATTACTCACAGAATTTGTAAAACTAGGAGATGCTGAATCACAAGAAGAACTAAACAAATCAGTCGTACCCAAACTCATGCTTATAACGGAGATATTGTAGGTATCCGAATTGTCAACACACCAATCCAATGCATTCTTTATCATTGTTGTTGTTGAACCATCAGTTCCAGAGCCAGGAAAAACCTTAACACCTATAAAATTCACTCCCCGGGCAACTCCATTTACATTTCCAGACGCAGCAACGATTCCTGCAACATGTGTTCCATGTCCGTTCAAATCACTAGTAGAACAATTTTCCACACAAGAGCCGCCAGTGCAATCAATATTACATCCTGTTGCGTTTCTTCCGGAAAGATCAGAGTGAGTATAATTTATTCCAGTATCAATTATACAAACTGTTTGATTTATCCCCGTTAGATTAACTCCAGATATCTGGAGGGGCCATGTTCTTGTTGCGTTAATAATCGTAGTTGCTTCAGATAAAAAAGCATGAAAATATACCACCGGTTCAATATAATTGACTCTACTATCTGCAATCAAACTAGCAAGCTCAGACTTTGTGACTTCAACAGCAAAGCCCCCT
This sequence comes from uncultured archaeon, assembly GCA_903828655.1. Taxonomy (GTDB): domain Archaea; phylum Nanobdellota; class Nanobdellia; order Pacearchaeales; family GW2011-AR1; genus CAIKMX01. The sequence goes on from CAIKMX010000009.1 coordinate 18,116, forward strand.
GATGAAAATTCAACGCTACTGTTGTCCTCATCAACCCTCTTTACAATACTCTCTCGGGTATAGTCGCTCACACTATCTTTCAAATTAACTATAACGCTAACTTCTGGTTCGCCAGAATTCAATTGATCTACAATTTCACCATCTACTTTTGGGCTATCAGAAATATTGCCCGTAACTTCCGCAGAAACTATATTTAAAAAATATAAGATAAAACCAAAAATAACTACTAAAGCAAATAATAAACCCAATTTATTTTTCATAAAGCTAAAGGCACATCCGTGCATTCTTTTTTATTAAAATCATACTCGCAACTTTTAATCTTACAGTTAAAATACGTCGCGCATATTAACTCTCCATGCGCAGGGCAGTTTTTCAAACTTTCATTATATTTTTCAACATCGCTCTTCAAAACACATTTTTCTTCGCCACCATTATTACAAGGACAGCAACTTGTTTGTATTTTTACGCATTCATTTTGGGTACTATTCACAGAATCACCACTTCGCCACTTGCATATTACTCCCTTATCTTTGAACATAAAAAAGAGTGCGACTGTCAAGACAAGTATAACTAGAACATAAATCCACAATCTCCTCGTATTTTTCATAAAAATAGTTATCAAAGCCCATTAAAAAACATTACTAAACGCTCCAAAGATTAGAGACAACAAAAAAGAATATAAAACCCATTATCTTACTCGAGTCATGAAGAGGTTATTCAAGTTAAAATATCCCAAGATTTTGGTTCTCGTGATTATCATCGTAGCATCATACTTCATTTTCAAAGATCCTCAAATAATACATTATCTTACGGTGCTTGAAAAATACCATTATTGGGGGATATTTATCTCAGGAATTTTGTTAGCGTTCGGATTTACTGCCCCCTTAGCAATCGGTTTGTTCATAGCGCTAAATCCGGCAAATATCTTCCTTGCAGCTCTAATCGGGGGATTCGGAGCAACACTTGGTGACTTGTTTATATTCAATATAATAAAAATTTCGTTTATGGATGAGTTCAAAAAACTAGAAAAAACAAATCTAATAAAAGAAATAGAAAAAGACGCAGGTTATTTCGGAACAAAACCAAAACACTACCTTATGTATGCTTTCGCAGGGATAATCATCGCGTCGCCCCTTCCAGATGAAGCCGGAGTAGCCATGCTTTCTGGACTTGGTAAAATAAACCAGCACGCCCTTGCGATCCTTGCTTTCATACTTCACACTCTAGCGATTTATCTTCTCCTAAACATATAAAAACTAATTTTTCTTTTAAATACTAATATAGGTTTAATAAAAAGAGGAAAAAATGTTAAATATACATACAGTTGGAGGTTTTTCAGAAGTTGGAAAAAATATGGTTGTCGTTGAACTAGAAGACGATGCATTTATTTTTGATGAGGGTTTTTTCTTGCCTCCAATAGTTCAACTTGAAGAAAAAGACCGTGACGAGTACTCTGTTTCAGAAAAGAAACTAAGAGAAATAAAAGCAATCCCCGATGATCACGTTGTAGAAAGGATAAGACATAAAGTTCGCGCCCAGTTCATAGGTCATGCACACCTTGATCATGTCGGTGCTGTAGCATTTATTTCAGAAAGGTACAACGCACCCATATATGCAACTCCGTTCACTGCAAGAGTCCTAGATTCTCTATTAAAAGATAATGGTCATGTTTTAAGAAACAAGGTTTATACCGTTCAACCAAACACCTCGGTTCAAATTCAGGGGAAGAATCAAAAATATACTGTTGATTTCGTGAATATAACTCATTCAACCCCCCAAACATCTTTTATTGCGATTCACACAAAAAAAGGAGCAATTATCTATGCAAATGACTTTAAGTTGGATAATCAGCCAGTCCTAGGATTACCTCCAAACTACAGAAAACTGAAAGAGATAGCAAAAGAAGGAATTTATGCATTCATTGTTGATTCTTTATACGCCGGCTCAGATAGAAAAACTCCTTCAGAAAAAATCGCCAGGCATCTTCTAGAAGAAGTACTTCTAACGATACAAAACAGAAACGCGGGGATAATTGTAACCACCTTCTCATCTCATATTGCAAGATTAAAAAGTATTGTTGAGTTCGGAAAACAACTCAATAGAGAGGTAGTATTTTTAGGAAGAAGCCTAAGCAAATACTCCTTCGCAGCCCAAGAAGCAAAGCTGGCGCCATTTTTGAAAACGATAAAAATTTCAAAATATAGAAGACAAGTTGAAAAAACTTTGGAACGTGTTCAAAAGAACAGACGCGATTATCTCGTTGTCTGCACAGGGCATCAGGGCGAACCAGGCTCAATTTTAGAAAGAATGTCAAGAAATCAACTTCCTCTAAAAATAAACAAAGATGATAATGTTATATTCTCTTCAAGTGTTATCCCTGCCCCTATAAATTTAGAACAGTTTGCTAAAATGGAATCCGTTCTAAAGAAAAAAAGAGCAAGAATATTCAGAGACGTTCATGTTTCAGGTCATGCAGGAAGAGAGGACCTAAGAGATATCGTAACTCTGCTGAGACCCCAACATATTATCCCTGCACACGGCGGTTTAGATAAAACAAAACCCATGGAAGAGCTTTGTAAAGAACTCGGCTACAAGGCAGATAAGCAAATTCATCTAATGAAGGACGGAGGGGTATTAAGATTATAAACCCCTGGAGAATAAACATAACATGGTTTCAGACTACGAAGAAAGGATTGTGTATCTAAGGTGGTCAATAAAAAATGCCCTTGAAAGAGGCTACTCTATTCCTACAATAAGACAAAGTCTAATTAATGCGGGGTATGATACAAAAGAAGTAGAACTTGCCTCTCAAAATTTAGGCCCTTTTCCTCTTAACTCTCCATCTCAAATTCCCCTATCCAGAGTAACTCAAGTTAAGCCCTTACCTCAAAGCCCCCAAAATCAAAAGCAACTCCAACAACAAGTGCAATTACAAACAAAGCCCTCAAATCAAATAAGTCAAAATCAAAATCCCAACATAAATATCCCCATGCCAGATTATTCAATTCCAAAAGAAAACAACACACATCCATTCAGACCAGTTATAATCTTCCTTGTAATAATTGCCTCAATGATGATTATTGGTGCAGCAATCCTTGGACTTTATTGGGATAGGCTATTCGGCTAAATTTTTTAATAAAATGAAATCAACTAATCTATCAGTTTATCAACCCGCAGAAGACTCAATCCTATTTGCAGATTTTTTAGAAGTATATATAAAAAAATTAAACAAATCACAAAAACCAAATATAAAATATCTCGATATGGGCACGGGTTCAGGGATTTTAGCAGAAACAGCACACAAGGCAGGATTATTAAAAAGTAATATTATTGCAGCAGATATAAACCCTCAAGCCGTAAAAGAAATGAAATCAAAAGGTTTTAGTGTAATAAAAACAAATTTATTTTCTAAAATAAAAA
>CAIKMX010000010.1 GCA_903828655.1 uncultured archaeon
AATCCAGTCACGAAACGATTTAGATTTGTGATGAAGATTTTCTACGAGGTAGATGTGGAGAACGGTGGTGACCCGGGTTCGAATCCCGGCGGGAGCATGCGGATATTTTGATGGGTTCGTGGGACTCTTTTTACCTTCTATAAGTCATATTTAATTGCATTTTTTTATGCCAAAATCCAGTGCTCTTGCGGAGCACTGGACCATGAATACGCGATTAAATTAATTTCTTTGGAGAAAAAAGAATATCACCTCTTTTATTATTGAAATCTAATATCCCCTTCATTTAAGTTTTCTTATCTTAGCGTTTATTGGTGTTCCCATTTGTCCAGCGATATCTGTTGCCCCTGTAGAGATTGATCTTGCAATTCTATCAATCAAACCCGTACGTTGATTGTAGGTTTTAGCAACCATTATCTCCTCGTTAATACCTGAATCTGGATGAGGAGTGACTGCCGCATCAAAAAATCTAGGGACCGCATTAAATAATCTATAGCTTGCCCCATGGCTGCAGCAGTAATCACATTCAGTAAGATACAGCTCAGAGGTAGATTCCTGGTTCATAGTTATCCCCCCAAGAGATACGAAATCTTCTAATTTTTCTAGTTCTATCATTTTCTTTCCTCCCGCTTTCGCTTTTATTTAGTTAGAGATTGATTCCCAGTACCCGTTCCTTATTGCAGCGTATGCTTCCTGCTTGCTTCGTCCTGTTGCTTGAGCAAGCCATGGAGCAACCATTCTCTCTGCGTGAGTTGAGGTAGCAACTGGGCAAGGCCTTGATCCGGGGTAAAGCAGCATGTATGCGTGTTTTGCACCCTGTCTTATTCCTGCTCCTGCTAGGGCCGCTGCCTTCAGCACGTCGGTCAGCCTTATTCCGTCTCTGGTTTTGTGTCCTGCCATTTTTTTCTCCGTTGTTTAGTTAATTTTTATCAGAAAAACAACTAGTTAAATTTCTGTTGTAGAATATTCTACAACAACTATTTATGAACAAAATTTAATAGGATTTTTTGATGAGACCAAAAAAACACCTAAAAATCAAACAGCTGAAAGGAGGTAATGAAAGATGGCAAATGAAACAAGAGTCAAGGCAAGCATTTTTCAAATTGAAGAAGCAACCAAATATAAGGGGAGCATAGCCTTTAACGATTACAGTTTTCAGTATGAAATAGTGTTTGGAATTCCAGTCCCAGAACTTAATAAGGCGGTGGAAAGGAACCCTGAAGGCATAATGAGTAGAATGCACTTAAAGGTTAGAGATTCTACAGGGGCGAATATGCCTCTAGAGAATCAAGCAAAGGCATTATTCATGGGAGTCATCGGACCAATGGCAATCGAGCTACACAGAGATAATCCTCAAGCAAATGGGAATGGGGATTATTGGTGTGAAAGCTACTTGGCATTAAGAAATTATCCAGGAAGTCCATATTATGTTCCAGGAATGACTATAACCTTTGGATTAGAGAAGGAATACGCCTGGCCGGAAATTCCAAACTTGGAAGAGATTTTAGGAATCTAGGCGGTTCCTACGAACAATCTGTTATAGAAATAACCACAACAAAAGAAAAACTTAAATAGCAACAGCCATTAATAAATAAAAAGATGGCAAAGAAAAGAATCATCCTAGCATCAACCTCCCCAAGAAGAAAAGAACTTGCGGGCACTATGGGCCTAGACTTTGAAATTGTTCCTAGCAACTATGAAGAAGATATGAATAAAAAAATTCCTCCAAAAGATCTTGTTATAGAGTTTTCACACGGAAAAGCATCAGATGTTGCAAAAAAATATAATGAGGGCATAGTAATCGGAGTAGATACTATTGTTGTATTCAAAGATAAAATGCTCGGAAAGCCAAAAGATAGGAAACATGCATTTCAAATGCTTAAAGGACTTTCAGGAAAAACACATGAAGTTTATTCTGGAGTTTGTTTAATTGATTGTAAAACAAAAAAAATAATCAAAGACTTTGAAGTAACAAAAGTTTTCTTTAGAAAAATAACCGATGATGAAATCAATAAGTACCTTGATACTGGAGAATATATCGGAAAAGCGGGAGCATACGCAATACAAGGTCTTGCATCAATATTTGTTAAAAAGATAGAAGGTTGCTATTTCAACATTATGGGCCTCCCAGTATACAATCTCAATCAAAATCTCAAAAAGATGGGCGTAAACATCTTCGACTATGACAAGTGGAAAGGGAATAAAATCTAGCTTTTAGGCTCGGATTAAACCCTTTATTTTATCTTTTGCGTTGTCCACTAATTTTGCTTTTCCCACTATTATTCCAAATTTACCGCATCTATTAGCCCATTCTATCCAGTCGTTTCTAGATTCTACTCCAAACTTAGCAAATTCTAATGCTAATTGGTAAGCTTTTTGCATTGCTTTCTGTTCTCCCAATACGATGTAGCTTTTATGAAATTCATTTGAATCTCTATGGCCTTCAAAATATCTATGTTCTGCTACAAAGAATACATCTGGAGCATCTTCTCTAGAAGGAGCAGGAGTTATTGAAATTTCTCCAACACCTAAATGATATCCATAGCAATCGGTTCTTCCATTGTCAAATCCGTCTACTTTAAATCCCGTAACTTTCCCATTTTTAACAATTGCTTCTAATGTTGCTTCTCTTATGTCTTTCATGTTTTTAGTTTCCTCCTTTCAGTTCTTGATAGTTTAGTCTTTCCATGAAAATATCAAAAATAACCCCTAGATAAACATCTGTTGTAGAATACTCTACAACAATAGAAAGACTTAAAAATTAAGGAAAACTCTAGAAATAATGGACACCGGCAAGATAACAAAAGTGCTTGAAAAAATGGGCTTCTCGCCAAACGAGATAAAAGTTTATCTTGTTCTCAACGACCACGGATCTACAAAAGCAGGAAGAGTTTCAAAACTTGCCAGCATTGATAGAAGCAGCTGTTACAACGCGCTAAAACTTCTTCAAGAAAAAGGCCTAGCTTCTTACGTATCTATTGGTAAAGTAAAATGGTTTCAAGCCGTAGGACCAAGAAGACTTTTAGACTATCTAAAAGAGCAGGAAGAAGATGTAAACTCAATCCTTCCAGAATTACAGCTAAGACATAAATCAAGAAAAATCGAAGGCCAGGTAAGAATGTTCAAGGGATTGAAAGGAATAAAAACAATATTTTTAGATATAGCAAGAACAGGAAAAGACAATTATGTTTTTGGTTCTGAAGGCCAATTTACAGAAAGAATGACGGACTTTGCATATCAATTCGACAAATTAAAACAACAAAAGAAGATACATACTTATCTTTTAATAAGAAAAGAAAGAAAAGAAGCAGACAGCAAAACAACAACCTACAGATACGCTCCAGCCATTGCAGAAAGCTCAGCAGTAACAAATATCTATGGAAACAAAATAGCAATAATAATCTGGACAGATGAGCCAGAAGGAATAATAATAGAAAATGAAGCCGCTGCAAAAGCATACAAATCTTATTTTGATTTTATGTGGAAGAATGCAAAAGAGATAAAGTGAGCGCATTCTTGCCCAATTTCAACCCCCACACTCCATCTCGACAATATTTAAAAATGGGCAAGATCGCACACAACATCGATGGAAAAGGCAAAATTAAAAGAATATACCGAGAGTCCCATCAATCCATCATTTTATGCCAGTCCCCGGCGGGAGCATACATGAAATTTGAATTTGTTAGAAATGGTTAAAAGTAACAATCTATAATTTATACTATGAAAAAGATAATATTCTTTGATGCTGATGGAACTTTGTGGTATCCGAGGCAAACAAAATATAATAAACATCCTGTTTGGGTGTATAGGCAATATCCTAATCCTCATTTAGCTAGGAAACAGATTATGTTGATTCCGGGAGTTATACAAACACTCAGAAAATTGAAGAAAAAAGGAATTAAACTTATTATTTTGTCTACAAATCCAAGAGAGCCAAAAGAGGCTAATGCCATTATGCAAGATTCTGTAAAACATTTTGGGATTAAAGATTTCTTCGAGGAGGTTCATGCAACTAGAGATTATCATGAATCAAAAGGAGAATTTATATTAGAGATAATAAAAAAATTGGGCTTTTCCAAAAAAGATGCTCTGATGGTGGGGGATAGTTATGAATGGGACTATAAACCTGCGAGAGATGTGGGGGTGGATGCACTTTTAATAGAGAACAGTTATGAGAAAATTCACCCAAATACAAATAAGGTGAAAAGAAAGATCCGTAAGTTGTCGGATGTTTTGAAGTTTATTTAATATTAAGGTACCCACCGCAAACTTTATAATCCTTCTTTTGGTCAAACTATTATGGAAATGAAACGGAGTTATCGGCACAGTTAAGAAAGACTTTCTTAGTGCTAACTCTTTAATAATATCCAGAAACGAATTTTCTCAAAACCTTTTTATACCTTCTCTAACAGTTAGTAATATAAATACTATCAATGGCGGATGTAGTTCAATGGTAGAATACAAGACTGTGGCTCTTGGGACGGGGGTCCGATTCCCCTCTTCCGCCCTTCGGGTAATCGAACCCGCTAAATTAAAAATCGAGGTGAAAAATGGCTGAAATAAAAGATACTGTTAAAGGATTTACAGACTATACTGGCGAGGACGCTCTTAAAAGAGTTAGAATAGAAGCAATCATAAAAAAAGTCTTTAGATTATACGGATTTGAGCCGGCTGAAACTCCTATCGTCGAGTATGAGGAGTTTGTAAAGTCTCAAGGAAGTGAAAACGATGAGGCCATTTCGGACATATTCAGGCTTGAAGATAAAGGTAAAAGAAAACTTGCTTTGAGATATGAATTCACTTTTCAATTAAAAAGAATTGCCCAGAACAAAAAACTTCCTTACAAAAGATATCAGGTAGGCCCGGTTTTTAGAGACGAACCTGTTTCTTCAAATAGATTTAGACAGTTTACGCAGTGTGATGTTGATGTTGTTGGAAGCGGTTTAAAGGATGATGCAGAAATTCTTGCACTTGCAACTCGAGTTTTGGATGATTTAGGAATAAAGTCTATTATTTATTTTAATAACCGTAAATTATTAAATGAAATTCTTGAGACTGAAGGAGTTAAAGAAAAAGACCGTGCTGAGGTAATTCGTGAAATAGATAAGCTCGATAAACTTTCTGAAAAAGAAGTTAAGGCTAATTTGAAAAAGTATAACGCAGAAAGTGTAGTTTCTATATTTGGAAAAGAGGAAAAGTATTTTGAAAAGTACAAAGCTTATGAGGAAATAAAAGAGCTAAAGAAACTTTGTTCTATTTATGGGATAAAAGTCGAGTTTTTACCAAGTTTGGCGAGGGGTTTATCTTATTATAATGGTTCTATATTTGAGATAAAGACAAAGGAAATGAAGGAGACTATCTGTGCCGGCGGAGCTTATTTGATAAACGGGATTCAGTCTGTCGGAATAAGTTTCGGTTTGGAAAGATTATCACAGCTTGCAAAAGTTGACAAAGCAAATCAAGATACATTGATTATTTCAATAGGCCAGGACAAAGAAGCAATAAAACTTGCAGAAGCAATGAGAAACGAGGGAAAATCTTGCATTGTAATGTACAATAAGATATCAAAGGCTTTAGATTTTGCAAATGCAAATAACATTGAGAAAGTTGTTTTTATTGGTGAAGAAGAAGTAAAGCAAAAGAAAGTTAAGTTAAGAGATATGAAAACTGGAAAGGAAAAATTGATTGGTGAGAAGGAATTGATTGAATGATTTGATAAAATTACTTCTTCCCTGCACCTGCAACCTTATCTGCTTCAGCTGCGATTTCTGCGCTGGAAATAATCTCAGTACCTTGATGTTCTCCTCCCCCAGTTCCGCCTAAAAGGTCAAGTCCGGTGTCCTCTTTTGATGTCGGAGAAAGTGCTTCATTAATCGCTGAAAGGGGATCGTTGTAATTTTGAGTAATGGGTTTAGTGGCTGTTCTTTGTTGAGGCTCTGTTGGAGGTATTGCCGTTTCAACAGGCTTTTTTGGAATTCCAGGTTTTATGAACGTTATAGGTTTACTTACTTGTATTTTACCAGGCATCTCCTTAAGAGTATAAAGTAAAATTCCTCCCGTAGGGTTATCAGAATCAACCTTTCTTGAAGGATCATATACCGCCTTAACAAGGCCCTCACCGAGACCAAACTCTCTTGCAAGTTTTCTTGCCGTTTTAGGGTCAACATATCGAGCCCTATCTAGACTAACAACTTTTCCGCCTTCAAGAGTTTTAGTCCATCCACTAAAATCCCCTACTGCACGATGCATCGGTTGTACATAATCGGAACCACTCTCAGAACGATATCTCCTAAATGATCCATTAGCTCCTGCTTCTTTTGCACCTTTTGCGTCCATGTTTATACCACTTTTTAGAGATTTATAAACACTATTGTTCTATATCCTCTATGTTAGAATCTGCCTCTTCAATTTCTTCTTTAATCATCTCTTCGCCAGGGGGACTTTCCAATTCTCCTTCTAACTGCTCAGCACCCTCCATCTCTTCTAGAATTTCTGCTTCGGCTAGTTCCTTACCTAACTCTCTTAGCATATCCTCAATCTCTTCTTTTTGACGTTCTAGGCTCATCTGGATGTCTTCAAAGTGGCCTGTCTGCCTTAGATGAAGCTTTTCATTGTTTGACAAATGTAATACAGGAAGGAAGGCAAATAACTTTTCTTCTTTGCTGGGGGCTAGTTCTGAATACGTCATGTGTATTCTCCCTTGAGACTCTATGTGTTGTTTTACTCTTGCAAAGATATCCTTTATTCTTGTTTTAAGAGGAACACGATCTCCCCTTGGCAAGACAACTAAAGCAGATTTTTCTGCCTGAATTCCTTTTATTTCTTTTTTTATTCTTCTGCTTTCTGTTTCAATTGCCTTGTTTAAAGAGGCCATAAGCTCTTTTAGAGTAACTTTTTTGTAACGGGGCATTGGAGTTCTTGGAACTAGAATTGGAAGGTCATTTTCGTCAATTTCTATTCTTTCAATTTCATAACGAGTTTCTGCTTTCTTTCCATATAGCGCCTCGTCAAGACTTTGAATAAATCTATTTGCAAGAATTTCTGATTTTAATCTTAAAAGTAAAGAACATGCAAGAAGAACTTTTGAAGAAATGAAGAAATTTGCTTCTTCGAGTTGGGTTATGATCTCTATGTACCTTTCTGCTAAGATACCAAGGTCAATATCCCAGGGATCTAGTTGTTCGGTCTTGATTAAATCATAAATTATAGACTGCCAGCTAAGCTCTTCTCCAGTAATGAGATCGTAGAACTGAGATTCGTTTATTCTGTTGTTCGCGTTGACCTCTTTCGATTGTACTGGCGCTGTAGAGTCACCAGTATCTTCTCCAAATAGTTCTTCCGACATGTTTTTGTCTATATAGAATAATTAATAAACCTGCTGTTGATTATTGTTAATGATGTTTACATATGGTGTCATTTAGCAGTTACAACACAACCGAAAGCTTTAAATAGTGTAATGTACTCTAATTATTATCACCTCTTTTTCCCCAGAAGAAGACGGTTTGACTATCTATTTTAGCGGTCTTACCGTCTCTTCTAGGGTTCTAATATTTAATCTAATATCATGAGGTTATACTTAATAAATTAAGAAAAAAGAAGTCGAGGAATATGGACATTTATTTTTTAGTAAATGCCGCCTCGCATTATAATTTAATTCTCAATCACAATAATCTTTAAAAACTTAATATTTTTGAATCCTTTATGAGTAAAGAAGTAATCGAACACCCTTGTTCATCCACACACGGATTTCCTTTTGTCGAGTTATCGAAGATTAAGCCCGGTACAATAATGAGATCCCTTGGAGGAGTTGAAGAAGTTGTTGCATCTGAACCTATTGAAGTTCGTGGAGGCGAAGGTTCATATTTTAATGCAGTTCACCAAGAAGGTGATAGAATTCTTGTCAGTACTATGAAAGGTCGTTCGGATAAGGGAAGTGACACTTGGGTCTACGCAGGACATGAAGTAACTGAAATTCCTAGAGAATCTCCAGACTATAATATGGCTCTCAGAATTTTAAAACAAGCTGCCTAAATGTTAAATCTTATTTTAAAATATTTCTAGAGTTTATCTCAAAGAATATCCATCGTCAAGAGGTCTGACTTGGACACATTCTAATAACTGCCGAGGGGGAAGTTGACAAGAGCTTATTTCATCAAATAGTCTTACAATACTCTCTTTATCAGAGCCCTTGGCTCTTGATGCAACATCTATAAGCGCCAAACGTTCAGCGTGCAATGCTGCTACAGGAAAACTACCACTGTAAAAGTTGTTTGCATGTGTTTGAAAACCATCAATGGTCCTAGGACCTAAAGGCGCTAAAGCAACTGCTGAGGAATGTAGTGTTGCTACGTCCGGGGCCCCATAACGAGGAGTTACATGTCTTGGATCTTGTGTATCTGTTGGATATTCCATGTTAGTTTATCAGAACCCTTTTTATTTTATAATTTATTTCTTTCCGAATTCGGTATAGTGGCATTTGCCGCAATATAATCTTCCTTGGCCTGTGCTTAAGAATATTCCTGGGCCACATCGTGGGCAAGATTTTGCTCGGATAAGTTTATCGCCTTCGATCTTGAATTTTTTATACTTCTCAGAAGTAGGTTTGTTCTTATGTTTCTTCTTTCCTTTTATTTTAGATTTTATTGCCATCTTATGAAAACCAAGGTTTTCCTGAAGTTCACCTTTCCTGTTAAGGTAGGGCTTTCAGGGTTTCCCTTCTAGCCTGTTGCCTCCGTTTTAGGTGCTGCAGCTTTTGCCTTTGCTTCTTCATCTGCTTTCTTTTTATCCTCATGCATTTTTTTTCTTGCTTTTCTTGAAACTGTTTCTGCTTTGTGCTTTGCAGCTTCAGATGCATAAACATAAACTTGGGCAGTGAATTTTTTTTGACCGAACTTTCCTCTTATTTCTTTTATTACGATTAATTTCTCATCTTTTCCAAGTTCTTTTCTAAGCTCTTCGAATCCAGGCGTTGTTTCTGCTTCAATTTCTATAGTCATTTCTTCTCTATGTAAGAAAGGATTTTTTTCGTGTTTGATTATTTTGTGTTTCATGTTAGTGTTTATCTTTGTTTAGAAGGGGTATTTATAATTATCTGGTTTTAATTGCAAACTGTCCTTTATGTTTTATCTTCATATTTTCTGCCATCTCAGACTTTTCAGCGTCGAATATGTGGATTCTACCCTTGAACGTGTCTGATGCAGTTGTATCTCCGCAAGTAGGGCATTTGTCCCCTTCATAAATTGTTCTGCAGTTTAAACATGCTTTTTCTTTTACCATTTTATTTCTTCTTTGCCTTAGGTTTAGATTCTTTAGCTTCATCTTTTGCCATCTTGGCAGAGGATTTCTTAGATTTTTCTTTGTCTGCTTTAACCCAGTCTAGTTTTCCTAAACCTGGTTGTCTCATTGTTAAACCAATCTTTGGCTCTTCGCCCTTGTATGAAATAGCAACGATTCTCGCAATGCAGTTGTCTTTTTCATTTAAGGATTTCTTTCCGTCTTTACCTGTTAAAGCTCCTGATTTAGCGAATGTAACATAATCATCCATTGTTTGTGAAATGTGTATCATTCCTCTTACAACTCCCATGTTAATGAAAGCACCGAAGTTTGTTATCTCTTCTATTGTTCCATAAACAAGTTCTTGTAATTCTGGTCTGAATACAATAAGTTTGAATCTTGATTTGTAATAAGCTGCGCCGTCTCCAGGAATTATGATTCCTTCGTCGACGTCAAGAACTTCTAAAACTGAAACTACGGTACCAAGATCTTTATCTTGAAAATTAGCATATGTTTCTAAAAGTTGCTCTTTTACAGCATCGGCTGTAGCTAGACCAAATAACTTTGGTTCTACTCTTACATGATCCTCAACTTCGACTAAATAGAACATAGAGTAGATAGAAAAAATGGCTTTTTAAAGTTAATCATGGGTTCCCTTTATACCCTGGAGAACCTGGCCCATACTTAGGCCCCTGAACAACCCTATTAGCCGCCGTGAATGCTCTACCAACTTTTTCCAAAAATCCAATCTTTCTGTCTGGATTTGCCCGATACCATTTCTTTAGTTGCCATTCTCCCATATTGGGTCGCTGGTCATTTGGTAACTTTCTGTAATCCATTGGAAATGTAGCTAACTCTATAACTCTTACAAGTTTTGTTTTTATATCTCTTTTATCTGGTTTTTTTACTGGATAACCCTCTATATGTTCACTATGTGCTCCTTCCTCTGAATCTAACACTGTAACTTTTGCTGTGCGTTCCTCGGATGTTTCTATCGTTCGTTCTAGTAAACCATATTCTTCGCTATACCTCAATCTTCCTAGATTCAATGCTTTCTTTCCTAACCTTGGATGGTCTCCAGGTTCTAATTCATTATCGGCGTATAATCCTATTGCTCTTCTTAAGTCAAAATGAAAATCTCTATATGCAAAAAAATCAAAAATCGGAACTGTCGGAGCAACTTCTATTCTAAGATTTTGTATCCACATCTCATCATTCCCATGTCCCCCTAAGCCTGGACGTGCAGCCAATGCTTCGTACATAGGCTGTAAAAATGCCGAGGTAAAAGTTATATCTGATGGATAAACTACTTTAATACTATTTGAGGAACATAATTTGCCTAAAGCGTCATAAACTTGTCTTAGTTTCGTTTGCATATATATTTAGTGAGTTTTCAGTTTAAAAGAATTGTTGTAGTAAAATGAGAGATTCAAATAATCTCTAGTTTCTTTTTTCCTCTTATTGTGAGGATTTTGTTATCAAGTTTTCTTTTCATGCCTTTATCCATTGTTGCGAGAACAATCGGTTTATCGATTAGGTAGTTAATTATGCCCTGATCGATATTTGGATGTTTAAGTTTTAAGTCCACGATAGTAGGTTTTGGTTTTATATCGCATAAAAGGTCAAATCCAATGCAGGCTGCTTCTTTGTCCGAAATCCTCATTCCGGGTCTATCCTTTAAGTTCCCTAGCTCATTTAGGACCTCTTGTGGCACTATCCACTCTATATCCTCATCGATTATATCATTTGCAAGGCTAGGGAAGTCTATTTTCAGTTTAGCCGTTGTGATGATAAAATTTGTATCTAACAGTATTTTCATGAGTATCTTACGAGTTTACGATATAAAAAGATATCTTAGTTTAGGTTTATTTCAAAAAGTAGATTGAAGAGATAAGGGGCGAATTTAACCTCTTCAAAAGGTGCAAACTTTTATATACCCCCCTTATTTTTATAATAGATGAATTGGACAAGGGGGGATGAAGATTATTTGAAAGAGTCATATCCTGCTAGAGTTCCACTCGAAGAAATTTCTAAAAAAATTAACAAGACAATAAAATCGATTAAACATAAGGCTGCAAGACTCGATCTTTCTCGGCCCAGAAAACCATTTGATATTGAAAAACTTAGA
>CAIKMX010000011.1 GCA_903828655.1 uncultured archaeon
TAAGAAATTTTATTTTTATCTGCTCCCAAATTTTCTAAAAAGGGCATTTCCCATCTAGTTATTGCAATAACCTTATCAAACTGGTTTATACTTCTTTTTCCTACCCCAGCGTCATATGTTTTGACAATTATCTTTTGTATAAAGTTTCTTTGAATATCTGTGAACGGGGCGTGAGTTACTAAAAAAACCTTGCAGGGTTTTCCTGCCTTTCTTAATTTGTCTCTTATTTTTAGAGCCCTTGTTGTGTGGGGATGCCTATAGGAGTGAGTTATGATTATATCGGGGGAATATTCTAATGCATCCCTATCGAAATTCCATCTCATAAACGCTTCACCTCCAAGCTTCTTGAAAGGAAATCGAGTTATTTTTATGCCCTCTATTGAATCTTCAGCTTTAGCAATTTCATGCGAGCCTTTTGTAGCATTAGAAGAAAATATTCTGACTTCATAGCCCCCTCTAGAGAGTTCTAGAGCTTCTTGCTTTACTCGTTGCCATACCCCGCAAATCCCCGCAGAGAAGTTTGTGAGTTCAAGTATTTTTAGTTTTTTCATGCATAACCTATCTATTTCTAGTTTAATAATTTACCTCAAACAATTAGGAAGATAATGTGGTACGAATCATAAAACTTATTGCCTCGACATCCAAATTGGTATCTGAATTCAAGAACTCTACAAGACTCTTTTGACTTTCCCCATCTCTTGCAATGAACTGGGCCATCCCATCTCCCTGGCTCCCTACTCCTTTCCCCCCATAGACAAAAGGAACTACAGAAGGATGTCTTAACAATCTATGAAGTTTTGGACTTCCAGATTCTCCTAATTGTTCTGGACAAAAGGGAGCAAGATATTCATCAAATTTTTCTTGTGCAAGAGTCATCAGTTCACCTGCCTTTTTTGAATCTCCAAGCATTATTGCTTTTTTTGCTTCTTCAACAATCCCCCTGTTTATTGCCCCGAGGTATTCATGCTTTCTCCTCTCTTGATCATTTCTTGGAAATGGAAACCCCTCATTTAAGGCAGTGAGAATTTTTCTTGTATCTTTCCCTGCATGCAAGTCTACTAAAACTAGATGTAAGGTCTTCCCCACAGGAAGTTCTTCAACTTTCATTCGATCCCCATCAAAGGTTGCGAGTGTTGGTGAATCATATGCACAAAGCTGATCTAGTCTTCCGCATCTGGAAGGCGTTGCAGTCTCTCCGAGATATGCGAGTTCCATTATTCTTCTATTTGTAAATCCCAAACCATAAACTTTGTCAAAGGCTTTTGCAGTTAAAACGGATATTGACGCGGATGAGGAAAGTCCTTTTTTTAGAGGTAAATCAGATTTGTGATTATCTATCCTGATTCCGTGTTCAAAACCATTATAGCTAGAAGTGATTTCATGTGCTACTCCTGCGACATAGCTCAGTGGCCCTCCACCTCTTGCGATTTCTTCGAGTTCTCTAGAGTCTAACGGAAGGGCGGCTTCCAATTTTAGTGCCGAGGATCTAATGAATATCTGTTTCTGAGGTATTGCTTGTATTAGGGCATAATTGCCTTGGCTTGTTGGAGCAACGATGGCATAACCTTCTTGTATCTCCGAATTCTGTCTCCTATGGCCTCCTGCCCAGTCAGAATGTTCCCCGAAAAGACAAAGTCTCCCGGGTACAAAAATTTCAAATTCTTTTGGATCCATATGTTTTGTTCAGATAGGGGGTTTAAATAAATTTAGAATATGGAGTATATAGGAGATATTGCTTTTAATATTAGATTTCTTCCATCTGTCGAGTTATATCTGCAAATGCAGGCCTTGTGATTAAGATTCCTGCAGTAATTCCAATGATAGTGGTTACTGCGAATCCTTTTAACATCCCTGCAGAAGCTGCAGCAATTCCCATGAATCCCAACATTCCAGTTAGAGGAACTAGAGAAACAAAGCTTGTTGCGAATGCTGCTCCAATAATGAACAGTGCTTTCTTTATTCTTTGTTTTATTGAATCGTCCTTATTATGTCTTGATTCATCCAGGATGATTAGTTGACTATCAATACCGGTACCAATGGTTGCGATAATTCCTGCGATGGAAGGTAAATCTAAATTCCATTTTATAAGCGCAGCAATTCCAAGGATGATTACTACCTCGGACATTGAAATGGCTACTAGAGCAAGAGAAGCTTTAATCTTTCTGTATCTTATAAAAACTATAACTGAAACTGCTACAACCGCGAGTAATCCTCCCAGGATAATATGCTGTGTAAACTGATCTCCAAGATTCGGTGACAAATTATCTAATTTTTCTATCTTTAGTTTAAATGGTAAGCTTCCTGTTGACAAAATTGCTTGGAGTTTTTTCATTTCTGCCTGGGCGTTAGTTATAGCTTCTTGCCTTGTTGTGCCTTGCCCGGGACCAGTAATCTGGAAGCTTGTACTGACACTGCCCTTTAAGTCTGCTCCGATGTTTAGCTCCGATGTTTTTTCTCCATCAATGTAGAATGCGATTTTCTTTTCTAAATAACCATCAATAACCTTCAAATCCTTGGTTATGTTCGCATGCCTTTCAGCTGCTGCTTCGCTTATGAAAATTGTGAATCTGAAAGTGCATCTTTCATCTCCTACGGCCACAGTCTGACATTCGGAGATCATAGCATCTTGGCCAGTTTTACCTACATGGGTTATATCTTTATTATCTCCAGTGAATACCGTATCATTTCCAATTTTAGCTTCAAACTTTCCCTGTTGTGCAATTAAGTTTTCTAAGTCTTTTGGAGAGGAACCAGCAATTTCAACGCCCATAAGGTTGTTTCCATCTGATGTTGTAACTTTGAAAAAACGCACATCACTTAAACCATAAACATTAAGTCTTTCTTCAGATACTGAAATTAAATCGTTAAGTTGTGATTCAGTTAGCTTTTCTCCTGCGGGAAGATCTGCAGAAACTAGTGCTCTTGCTCCACCTTGCAAGTCTAAACCTGTCTTAATCTTTGTTGGCGAAATTCCCTTTACAGTTATGTCCCCAATAACATTTGAACTGAAAAGTCCGATAACCTCGTTAGTTTTTGTAGTTATAGTTAGCTTAGCTTCTTTTGTTAGTGAAGAATCTGCTAACTTTACAAATTCGTTCATGTAAGTGTTATAGTCTTGGAGATTATTTACCTGATTTCCATTTATGCTTATTATCCTTGTTCCTGCCCTTAAACCTTGATTGAATACTGTCGAGTTATCGGTGACTGATTGAACATTTACTCCTTTTTCAAAAATCATCGGGGGGATAGAGAATATAGATACCAACGAAAGTAAAACTACTATAATCAATAACCAAATTCTGAATGTTAGTTTAACCATTTTTAGTTTTGACCTCTGCTTGATTTTGATTCAGCATACCATTTAATTATTGAACCATTTGTAATCCAAGTATTGAGGATGTCGAAACCTAGACCAATCAGAAGAATTGTAAATACTTGATTTAGTAGACTTCCGAACTGATAAACAACAATCAATGAAGTCCCTACTGCCGCCATTGCTGTTATAGTCATGGTTATTCCTGTTTTGAATGCTTCCCAAGTTTCTTGGTTTATGGATTTCTTTCTTTTAACCACTCTTGTGGTTAAAAGAATGTCCGTGTCTACCGAATAACCGATGAGCATTAGAAACGCCACTATTCCTGCCGATGACAGCTGCATTCCCATAAAATCAACAAGGGCAAGGGTCATTATGATATCTGCAAATGCACAGAACATAACTGCGAAACTTGGAACGGAATTTTTAATATATATGTAGATAAGGAGGACAATTAGTGCTGCAAGGATAATGATGTAAACCATCGGACTGGAAGATCTTTGATATGCTCCAAGAAGAAAGCCCAAAACAAGATTTAGAACAACTACCCAAAATTTTAGTTTTCCTCCTTTCGAGAAAATTAAGAAAACTACTGCAGCCATCCAGAAGAAAGCAAGAATTACTGAAACAATGAGTTGTTTATAGAAACTACCAGAAAGGCTTGAACTTGTTGTTTCCTTGCTTGAATTTTCAGAGGTTAGTTTGTATCCTAGTACCCCTTCAATAGCTTTATCAAAGTCTGCCGAATCCCCTTGAACAGTTACAATAAGTCTTGTTTGTTTTCCGGTGTTATCTGAAAGAGAACGAACTTCTAGATTTTGAAAGTTTTTTGATAAAACCGAAGTCATTTGTTCTGAAGAAACATTTGATGTGAAAATTGTAATTGTTGTTCCGCCAGTTAAGGAAACATCTTTGTTTATTATGTCTCCGTGTTTAGCGTAAAACACTCCAAGATAAACAAACGAGAGCAAAAGAACTATCGCTGGGATAATCAGAAGAATCTTATGATATTTATCGTATACTTGTCCTATTGTCATATTATTTTTCCCATTTGTTCGTTTAAATAGTTTCTTATATGCGCGAGCCGGAATTCGAATCCGGGTCAATTGGTTGGAAACCAACTATACTAACCACTGTACTACTCACGCTTGAAGTAATAACTAGGAAATGGGTTTTAAAGTTTATTGTTTTTGAAGTGTTCCTTTCTATGACAGTTTGCACACAAAACTACGCATTTATCCAGCTCCTTTTTTATTCTCTCAACTGAATAACCTTCTGCAACAAGTTTCGAAATGCTATGTTCCTTTTCCCCGGTTTTATGATGAAAATCGATGCTGGCAGGATGACTCTCTCCACAGTTTATACACTTTAAATTAGATTTGTACTCTTGACTCCATTTCTTAATCTCTAGCTTTCTCCTTTTTACATGGGCCTTTTCAGAGGTCTTATTTTCTGAATACCATTTTCTTCTGAAAGCTCTTCTTTTTTCAGGATCTTTGAAGGGCATATAAAACTCTGGTTTCCAACCTTTATAATCGTTTGTAGTCCTTTAAAAATGATTTCCCGAAACTTTAAAAACGGGTCGAATGTCTTAATAAATGTACGAGGGAGTAGCGAAGTGGTCAAACGCGCGGGACTCAAAATCCCGTCTCTTCTGAGTTCGGGGGTTCGAATCCTCCCTCCCTCATTGTTAGACTTAGTGAGAAGTAAAGGATTCTCCCCCGCGAAGATTATGTTTTACAAAAACCTTCGGAGGGTTCGAATCCTCCCTCCCTCATTGTTAGACTTAGTGAGAAGTAAAGGATTCTCCCCCGCGAAGATTATGTTTTACAAAAACCTTCGGAGGGTTCGAATCCTCCCTCCCTCATTCCAGATTTTGTTTTTTACAAGGCCCTCGTGGCGCAATTGGATAGCGCAGAAAGTATATAAATATAAAAAGTGTTAAAATTATATGCTTCCCCCAACAAAACCGCGAGTTCCAATTGAAAATTATCTTCTAAATTTACGTGATGATATAAAGATAATAGGAATCCATTTACTGCTTAAAAAATGGCACAATAAATTTTTTGAGAGCTATCGCGAGGCTTCAAGAAAGATAGGAATATCAGATACTTTTTATGGGAACATCATTAACGGAAAATTACCTGTCCCGATATGGTTATTAAAATTATTCGTAAAAGTAGATCCAACCCTTGCGTACCGGATTTACAAGGAAAACTATTTTTTTACTGCCCGAGTTGAGATTAATTCTTTGCCGAAGTTTATAGATCCCCATTTAGCATATTATATTGGATACCTTCATGGCGATGGACATGTAGATTCTAACAGAAAAAGAGTCTCCTTTTTTGATAAATATGCCTCTCAGATTGAAGTAATCAACAAATTAACTAAAATTCTTTTTGGTATTTCCGGAAAAGTTTATAGAAAAGAACCTCCAACACTTGATGTGGGAAGTGTTACTATTAATTCGTTCCTGTCAGATGTGATACATATAAAACGTGGAAAACGAGGCCATAATGAAATACTCCCCCAAATTAGGGATAATCCCCTCTTGTTAAAATGGTATCTTTGCGGATTGTTTGATGCGGAGGGAGCAATGCCACTCAACCCCAAAAGAAAAAAAGATTTATACATTGATATTGCTATGACAGATATTGAATTAATAAGTACTGTCAAAGAATTGTTAGAAACTTTTGATATATTCTCTTATGGGCCATACAAGAGAACCTCGAGAAATAAGCATACGGAGAATTTAACTATTGAGTCAGAACTTAGAATTAGAAAATTATCTGAGATAGAAAAGTTTTTGAAGATTATTGATACATTACATCCAGATAAAATTAGAAGAAAGAAAATAATGCTTTCTTTACTGAAGAAAAAGATGCCCGGGTAGCTCAGCTTGGATAGAGTACCGCACTCCTAATGCGGTGGTCGGGGGTTCAAATCCCCCCTTGGGCGCTAAGCCGAAGGTTGCAGGTTCAACTCCTGTCGAGGGCGTGAGAGTATCTAATAGTTTACAAAAATTTATAAGGCCTATGAGTTTTGGAACTCCATGAGATTAAAACATCTTTTAAAAGAGACTATTTATTATGCGAGGCTTGACGGAAGTCCAAAAAGGATGATGTATAAGTTTCTTTTTACAAAAACTCCTTTGGCCAAACTTACAAACACCAAGTTGTATAACTATTTCTACAAAAGACGTATAAAAAAATTCACAGAGGTACATAAACCCACAATACTTCAAATAGAAAATACTAACGCTTGCAACGCTAGATGTATCATGTGTCCACATAGTATCATGAAAAGGACTCAGGGATTTATGAGTATATCTGATTTCAAGAAGATTGTTGATGAGATACTGGGCAGTTATAAGTCTATAAAATTAGTAGTTATAACTGGATTCGGAGAATCCCTCCTAGATAAGGGAATGATTGAAAAAATAAGATATATTAATGAAAATTATCCCAAGATTAAAATTGATTTTTACTCTAACGGGGCTCTGCTTACAAAAGAGCTTTCTGATAAATTATTGGCCACAAAGATACATAAAATTAATTTCAGTATAAATGCTATGGAGAAAAATTATAAAGAAATAATGGGCTTGGATTACAAAAAGGTCAGAGAAAATATTCTCTACTTTGTTAAGAGAAAAAAAGAGATGAAGAAAGTGTATCCTCTGATAAACTTTTCACTAATGATCCTAAAAGCAAATGAGGAGGATATAGATAGATTCATAAAACAATGGATGCCCTACGGAGATTCAGTGATGACTTATCTCCCACTAGACTGGGCAGGGAACAAAAAGATAGACAGCGCGGAAAGAGCCCCCTTCGTTAAAAAAAGATGGGCGTGCATACCACTTTGGCAAAGTATTAACGTTGATGTTGAGGGAAACATAATCATGTGTTGCCAGGATTATGAATCGAAGGTTAAATTTGGGAATGTCTTAAAGAGGCCTATAAAAGAAATAATGAATGACCCCAAATTTAAACAAATAAGAGAAAAGCACCTAAAAGGAGATTTTTCATCAGACGTATGTAAAACCTGTGATAATTGGATTAATTCTAGCCTATGGTGGTGGACATACAACTAGTCTTTTCTTGCTATAAAGACCAAGGCATAACTAAAATAGCTATCTAGAAAAGATCCATTTTCCTTCCTTAGGTTTTCTATCTTTCTATTTTTCCGTGTTAATAAAAGAAAGGGGTTAACATATCTAAAAGATTTAAAAAAAGAGTCTCCGAAAAATCCAAATCTTTTTATTGCTAATTTAGAGGCAATATGTTTGAATTCTTTTCTTGAAAAAGGATATTCCTCTCCTACTTTCCACTTACCTGAAACTTCCAAAATTTTCTTTTGAATTCTGTAGGGAGGATTGCGTTTATTTGGAACTGAAATTAAAATTAGTCCTTGGCGATTTATGAGATCTAGATGGGACTTTATTATGTTAATTCTATCTTGTCCTCTGAAATGTTCTGCTAAACCAAAAGAGATAGCAACATCATATTTTCCATTAAGTTTTTTTGGGATTTTAAGAGCATCCGCTAAAATAAATTTTGCAGAACATTTATTTCTTTTAAAAAATTCTTTACTTCTCTTAATTGCATTCTTAGAGTAGTCTAAAATAGTAATCTTTGCCCCCCTTTTTCCAAAGAGCAAGGCATTTGTCCCACCTCCAGCGCCAACCTCTATAACCCTTAAATTCTTGAAACTTTTGAAATTTTTTAGAATCTCTATTTCTATTCTCTGCCACCTTATAGAATTCTCTTCCTTTTTAAGATTGTACCTGTCCTCTTCTTCAGATGTTTCTTTCCAGAGTCCATCCCAAAGTTCTGGAGTATTTTCTTTCATTAGAAATAAAAAATTAAGTTGTTTATATTCATTTCGCTTAGCTAAATCTTCTCTGCGTAATAAGTAATTTATTCAATTTATTTTTTCTTAGAGTATCTAACTTTCTTGCTTCTTTTTTATCACCTTGAACTTAAACTGAATACTATCTACGATTAAAGGGAATATATTGCATAAAACTCTCAATAATTTATTTGGCTTGGGGATTATCCATTTTAAAGCAAAGGGATAAAAATAAAATCTAAGCCCACAGCCCATATCCGTAATTTCATCAAAACTTGACCAGTTAAAACCCCGGTAATGGTCAAAGTTGGACCTTGAAGAGATGTTATCAAAGGGCAAGTCTAGCTCCAAGATACAACCATCTTTTGCGACCCTACCTATTTCATTTATTACAAACTTCCACTTTGAAGGCTCAACATGTTCTAGGGCGTGGCTTGAATAGATATAATCAAAATAATTATCGGGAAAAGGCAAACCCTTCTCAATATTAACAACCTTATCGGGATTAACTTCCTTCGCAGTATCTATATTAATAAATCCTTTTGCTTTTTTCCAACCACATCCGATATTAAGTTTGTTCTTTAATTTTTTTTCTTCTTTGCTCATTCGGGGATAGCCATACTTCCCCATTGGAAAATTTATTCTCATTTTTTTACTACTTTAAATTTAAATTGAATTTCATGGTACACTCCTCGGATAACCAAACTTAATTTTCTTCTTAAACAGAGGGGGTATATCAATTTTCCAAAAGACGAAGGAATGATCTTTAAATAAATTAATTCAATATTATATTTTTTATTAATCCAACTAGGAGGATTAATAAAAAGTTTAAAGGATTCCTCACAAAAGAAGGATATATGCCCCATATATGCAAAAGCACCTTCAGAATTAAAATGGGGGACGATTACTTCTATTACTCCTCCAGATTTTGTTATTCTGCATAACTCATTTAAAACTTCTTCGGGATTTTTTAAATGTTCTAAAACTTGTGTAGAAAAGATATAATCATAAGTATTATCTTTTATAGGATATGGAAACTTATCAAAATCAAAGCAAATATTCGCTCCATGCTGATTATTTAAATCGGCATTATCCCTGTAGAAGCAAGTGACATATGTCGTAAGTAAACCGAAAATTAGTTCTGCTCTAATTTTCTTGCTCCTTTATGAAAAAGGAGGAGATAAGAAAAGAATTTTTCAAGCTAAAAATTAAGGGTCACTCATATAACCAATGCAGA
>CAIKMX010000012.1 GCA_903828655.1 uncultured archaeon
TCTCTCACAATCTTCACAATGAAATTCTACATCAAAACCTCCTTCTATTATTTTTAATTTATCAAATTCCTTCTCACCTTCCCCTATAAAGTTTTTAATTTTTGTTTCCATATGTTTATTTACTCTTTTTAATTTTATAATTTAAAATATTTACGGGTAATAGCGATATTTTTTTTTATGGCTTTCCTTGATGTTTTTAAATGTTGTAGCTATTAATTTGGATTCGTGTCTTTAAACTTGGAACTCCAAACCATTCAAAATAAGAAAACAAAGGGTAATTACTCCTTTGAACGTCAATCTGCCTCACTATTACCCGAAAATACTCTAATTCCATATCCTTGTGATATCCGACTATATCCCATTCTTAACACTCCTACCTCTCCAACACCACATTCTCAAATAAAAAGCTAACCTAAAAAGGTTAACTTTTTAAACTTTGAAACATATAGACAAGAAGCACTCTTCTTGATGTGGACTCAAAGAACGCTTGTTGCTTGCCGTAATGTTTTCTAACAAAACCAT
Organism: uncultured archaeon; assembly: GCA_903828655.1. GTDB lineage: Archaea > Nanobdellota > Nanobdellia > Pacearchaeales > GW2011-AR1 > CAIKMX01. The sequence continues at coordinate 523 of CAIKMX010000012.1, forward strand.
AATACATAACCGTGCCACTTGGTAAGATATATTGATGAATTTCCATAGAATTAAATTAGATTAATAATAATTAGAAACACATAAAGCTGATGTGGGCAAAGGGTTCACAAGATTTCTCTTATGAGACTTCCACACCAGCTTTATATGTTCCTACACTAGCTAAGAAGTCTTATCATTTGTTTTGTTTATAAGCAAAATAGCTAGGAATAGAAACATAAGTTGTAGAGACATACGATACACGCTTAACCTGTGTTAAACAGGAATAGATATGATTATTCGCAATCTAAATCATATTGAGCAATAGCATCAGGAACATTTGTTTGAAGTTTCTTTGCTTCCTCGGTCTTCATAAATATCCAAGTTTCGGTGTTAGGGTATTCTTTCCCATCTTTACCTGTATGTGTTCCTTCTACAATGATAGTTCGAACTAAAAGTTTATGACCATCAACGACAAATACTTTGATATCATTACCTTTCTTGTCTTTGCTTGTAGTGTAAGGAAGACTTGAATTATTACGACCTAACGCTTGAAACAAATCACTATTAACTGAAACTCTTGAATATTCTCCAACAGTATTGAAGATACTAAAAACCGTAAGCTTTAAATTATCCATATAAAATGTTATATGTTAATTGTTAAATAATAAAAAGATAGGGACTAGCTATCTTCTTGTCAAAGGGTAGGTTAAGGGTTCTTATCCCATCTTTATCTCCCCCTCCAAAAAAAAGTTTAAATTCAACACCCGTAACTCGTAGCCTGAGCCAAAGCCAAGGGCAGGGCAAAGGCAGGACAGGATAAAAAGAGAAAAGTGGCTATGGAGAGAATTTCCATAACCACTGAACTCGAACGAAGGGGGAGAATTAAGAAGGGCAGAATCTGAGAGTAGCAAGGGGCATTTAGGGAATATCAGAGAATCGTCCTTCTAGTTTCGCATTTCGGATACTAAACGATTCTCCCTCTTGAAAATCATCCATGGTACAATCTCTATCACATTTAGGACAAAACCCTCCAGTATCTTCGTAACCACAATCAGCACATTTAATAGTTAGTTTCATAGTAATAAAATTAATATAATAAAAGGTAGAGGACTATCTACCAAAGAAAAGTTTAAGCGTCATCACTCTATGTAATGTATTGTAATTTAACCAAGGGCAATAACACGCGGGGGGAGTAGTTGATTTTAACTTCCATAAAAAAGTTTAGGTACTCTGGGATAGGTACCCATCTGCGTCTGGGACATTTTTAGGATTTTTAGGATAAAACCACCCTTTAGCCCTTAAAAAAAATCTAAAATTTTTAGAATCTTCCAATGATACTTGATTATTGTTTAGTTGTTTGATATAATAGGATCATATGAAAATAAAACCTATGCAAGGCATAATCCTAGTTAAGGAGATTAAACCTGAGAATAAAACTGAAGGGGGGCTTCTTATTCCAGATAGTGCTAACCAAAAGTCCTTAATTAAGGCGAAAGTTATAAGTTGTGGAGAGAAAACTATCAATGATTCTCCAGATATAGTAGAGGGAGCTATTGTTTTGTTTGTTCAGTATTCTGCTTCAGATATTGAAGATAATGGAGATAAGTTTTATTTAGTCGGATATTCTGAGATTAAGGGAGTTGTAGAAGAAGAATAATATGATTTGTAAGCAATGCAAAAAAGACTTTAAGAGTGTCAATACATTTTGCTCAAGGGAGTGTAGGAACTTATGGGTTTCTGGCTTCATGGTTAAAAAAAGTAAGAAGATTAAAAAGGAGGAAGGGAATTCTTATTATCACAAAAAGAATGAAGAAAAATAATTCTATCAATCGAGAAGATTTTTTTAAGGCTCTTTCAAGTCATTCTAATTATATTCCAGAAGCTGCTGCTCGAGAAGTTTATTATGGGTTAGTTCGACTTATTATTAAACAATTTAAGGAGGGGAGAGAAATCAATCTTCCTGATTTAGGAAAGTTTCGATTGATTGTTATGAAGGGTCACAAGAAACATAACATTGCTACAGGTGCTACAGATATTATTGATCTTAGAAAAATTGCATTCTCTGGAAGTATTCCTTTTAAGAAATATATTAACCAAATGGTTTTAAGAGAAAAAGACTAATGTTATAATGTAGGATATGGCTACAAAACCTTTTAATTCATCTGCTTTAGATTCGGCTCAGAAGGAAGCAGATTCTTTGCAAAAAAGTCTTGATAATTCTAGAACTGCTTATTCTGCTGATACTAGCCCTAGTGATGAAGATATTGCTCTTGATAAAAAGTTAACTGCTCTTAAGGATTCTATTCGTTCAATGCAAGGACAAAGAATTAATGAGGATTGGTATGGACCAACTCCTTCAGGGGCAGATACCGAAACAATGGCTCCAGAGAATAAGGGGCTTGTTTCTAATGTGATGACGACTTTATCTAAACCACTTTATGGAGTTGTTGGAGGAGTTGAATCGTTATTAGGGAAAGGAGTTAAACCTGGGTTATGGGATAATATGCAAGAGAATATTTCTGAAGGGCATCGTCTTTGGGGGAATCTTTTAGAAAAAGAGAATCTTCCTGGATGGGTTGCTAAACCTCTGGGTTTTGGATTGGACATTGCGACTGATCCAATTATTGGAGCGACTGCAGGAGCGGAGTCTCTTGTCCCTAGAGTGGGAGAAGGATTGATTAAAGGAACTAGTGAAGGAGGTGTTAAGGCAGGTCTTGAAGCTGCAGGAAAAGGATTCACTACAAGTGTGGGAAGAAGCACTCTCGGGATTGCTGATAATTTAAGTAAAGCAGCCTCATGGCTTACAAAGGGATACCTTCCCCAAATTGCAGAAGACCCTGAAGCCTTAATTGCAAAAGGAGAAGCTCCTAATGCTGCTCAAAGAATTTATCAGAAACTTTCTACTAAATTAGGAGAGCAAGAAGAAGCTTACAATACATTAACTGGATATAATCCTTTATCTAA
>CAIKMX010000013.1 GCA_903828655.1 uncultured archaeon
ATGACGTCCTCCGCACACTAAAGTGTGCGGTTTCCTGACGTCACTGATTTTTAACATAGTTTTGCACAACATCCAGCTGAACAAAGCCAACAGAACTTGCAAACTTTCCCCGGCTCCATAAATGCCTTTTTGGATAGCACCATCTTGCTGTTCTCTTACGCTCAAAGTAAAGTCTTGCAGAACCCCCCTTCAAAATCTGCAAGACTTTCGATACAGACATAGTGAACTTCACTAAAACAATGCAATGAATATGCTCCGGCTGCACATTCAGTTCAATTATTTTTATTTCATTTCTTGAAGCTGAACGTCTGATGCAGGCCTCAAGAAGTTTAATATTTTCTCCTCTATTGAACATCTTGAATCGATACTTTGTGCACCATTCCAAGTGAAACATCAAAGTGCCGACGCTGTGTTCATAATGTTCATATTTATTTTCGTATGTCTCACCAATAAGGATTTGTCTTTCCATTTTATCTCCGCGCGGAGCGCGGAAACGCGCGCCGCAAAGTTTATTTAGGTTTAGAAAGTTATAACTAAGCTTATGTTTTCATAAGGGTAGAGTTAACCCTCTACCTTTTTGAAGATCTTTTAGAATAAATACTTTTTTACACTCTTTTGCTCGTTAAGCCATCGCTTTGCTACATATTAAAATATGAAGCTTACGCTCCAGGTGTGGTTACCTGCCAAATCATTTAGTATCTCAATTTCGTCAGGACAAAGTTCAACAAAATTCAAGTCTTGGCAACATAACAACAAAGTAACTGCTCCAAACACCCCATTAGCAATACACATTACTAAACCCCCTATAGAATTATTTATTTCAAAGGACTAATCAAATACCTTCAGTATTCCCCACTTGTTGCTTCACTCTATCCAAATTCTCTTTTGCCTTTTGAAATGCCAATTGAGCTTCGGAAAGCTCATTCTTATTTGATCTAAGCTTTATTATTTCTTCTTGAGCTTCTTTTAACTCTTGAGATGCCTGCTGAAGCTTAGCCTCTGCTTGCTCAATTCGTGAGCTTCCCGATTGCTTAGACACTTCAGAAAGTTTCACCACTCTTGGCTCTTCAAGAGAAGCATGATGATGCCCTCTTTTCAGAAGTAAAAGTGTTAAGAAAACCCCAAAAATAACAATTCCTACAACAGAATAAAATATCTTTGAACCAGTACTCTCAAAATTGAATATTGCCATTCCACTCAAAAGTCCATCTGAGTTTCCACTAGCAGAAGCGCCTGCAGCAGGCTCAGTTTTACCAACAGCAACTTCTGTAGTAACGACTGGGGCGGTTACGTTTGCAACAACTGTTTCGTTTGTCGTATTAGCCACAACCGGTTCGGTCTTATTTACCAAGACATATACTTCAAAAGGAGCAGCAGTTTCAATATGTTCAAACTTTTGAGAATACAACTTTACAGAACCTTCGCTTACAATAATATACAAATTAACCTCGGGGATAGTTACGGAAAAAGTCTTAGCCATAAGCCCTGAAGCATCAGAAGTTGAAGAAAAACTATCTATTCTAGACCATTTCTCAACAGGTTCAAGAAGATAAATTTCAACATTATGGCTTGGAAGAGTATGGACACTTACAGATAATTCAGCAGCAATAACGCCTGAAGTCATCAATACAAATACCAAAAAGAACATCAAACTCTTTTTTATCATGAATATATCTAGAAACTTGTATTTATAAATATTTTTATGTTTTCTTTCAACTATGCTTTAGCTTAATTCTCACAAAATATGCCGTTGAAGAAACAAGAACTCCAACGCTATCAGTTAACATATCACTCAAAGTACATGTCCTACCAATAACATAAAGTTGGTGAACTTCATCTAAAACTCCGTAGAATATCGCGATTATAACTGAAATTAATATAATCCATTTATTATATTTCCCCCTTGTCGTGGATATCAACAAAAATAAACTAAAAAGAAAGAAAGCAGAAAAATGATACACTACAGAAAGATTTCCAGAACTAGATGTCGAAGGAAATGTTAAACTAGACATGTAAAATATCAAACCTGCCCCGATAATTGTGATTATCCAAGATATCCTATTATGTTTTTCAAAGAAGTGAATTATCATAGACATTCTCAATAAGTATAGAGTTTTTAATGATTTAGATGGTAAAATACCCAACAACACAAAACTTGCTTAGTTTCTTTTTGAACCACCAATTTTTCTTTTCTAAAGAAAAAGAGTGCCTCCATACATGTTACCTAATTACTATTCAGATTAGTCGAATCTTTCGAATCTATCATGGTCCGCGCCACATATTGGACATTTATCTGGTGCATCCTCACGAGCACAAAGATATCCGCAAACTTTGCATCTCCATGTAGGTATTTTTTGTTTTTTCATAGTTTTCAATCTCTCTATTTCTTTTTCAGATCCTCTTCTTTCAGGGATAGGTGTAAAATCTTTTTTATTTAAATTTTTGTATGTAACATAAAGAGCGCAATAACAATGCCCATATTCATTCATGTCTCTATCGCGATAATCACAAGGGCATATCATATCTAAATCCGCTGAACGATTACCATCAGCAAGCCTACAAGGACAAGACCCATAACCATATCTTTTAATGTTCATCAAAATCCCCTTTAGAAGTCTTTTTGTATGTTCTACATCAGAGTTTAAAAAATAAAAGTGCTTTTCATCATCTTTTTTCAATTTCTCATAAAATTCATCAACTTCTTTATCACTAACCTTTATCTCTTTTTCCATAAAACTTACCTTGTCTTACCACTAAGCGCCCTTTTAATCTCATCAGGTTTAAATCCCGAAATGTATTTTCTATCTATTCTAATTTTAGGAAAAGAAAACTCAAGATTATTTTTTTCAAATTCATCACGAACCTCTTGTTTCTGCGAGGCATTAAGCAAATCTACATCAACAAAACAAAATTCAATCCCCAACTCCTTAAGAAGTTCTTTTGTCTTAGCACACCATCCGCAAGTGCTCAAAGCAAACACGAACACATCTCCCTTTTTTGTGCCCTTTATATTTTTAACACAATCCTCATATGACATAATATATCAGGTATCTCAGAATATAAAAATCTATTGTTAATTAAAATAGACATTGACTGTCGCTCCGCATCCGCGTTCCGCAGGATGCTCCGCTCTTCTAAACTTTTTACTAAGTCGCTAAATTTTAACATAATTGGCTAAGTTTTTTGTTTTTTTATTGCCAATGCTTAAAATGTTATGTTGCCAATGTATGAAAGAATATCACATTACTAAAAAATCAGATTAGTATTATCTTCTAGAAAATCTGCTCGGCGCTCTTCTCGGACCATCTCTCGAAAAACTTCTTCTTGGTCTGTCTCCGTCGCCTGAACTTCTTGAGCCTCTGGAATCATTTCTTGAACCGCCCCTAGAGTCACTTCTTGGCCCGTCTCTTGAGAAACTTCTTCTTGGTCTAGCTTCACCACTTGTGAATCCACTAGTTCTTGGTCTGTCCCCGCCAAAACCACTTCCTCCAGAGCTTCCACCTTCTCTATCTCTGCTTCCGAATCCACTTCCTCCACCACTTCTAAAACCACTTCCTCCTCTGCTTCCTCCACGTCCGCCTCCGAACCCTCCACTACGTCCACCTGAACTTCCACCTCTAAATCCTCCACTTGAACCCCCACTTCTTCCACGGAATCCACCACCTGAACTTCCTCCACGACCATATCCGCCTCCGCTTCTTCCACCAAATCCTCCTCGTGAAGTTGTAGTTGTTATTCTTACTTGTTCAACATTCTCTGGAAGTTCAACCTGCTCTATTTTAATCTCATCATCACGTAAAATAGCAGAAAAATTCTCATAATCTCTGCTTGCAACGATATTTATTGCAATACCGTCTTCACCCGCTCTTGCAGTTCTCCCAATTCTATGAATGTAATCTTTACTTGAGGTTGGTAAATCATAATTGTAAACGTGAGAAACACCCTTAATATCCAAACCACGAGCAGCAACATCAGTACATATCAAAACTTTTGTTCCTTTTCCATGAAATTCTTCCAAAACAGAGCTTCTCTTATTTTGAGATAAACCCCCATGAATTGCCTGTGCGTCAATACCTGTCCTGTTCAAATTTCTTTCTAAAAAATCAACGTTTCTTCTTGTATTACAGAAAATCATAATTAAATCAGATTTTTCATTTTTTAATAAATGAACAAGCAATGAAAACTTCATATTATCCGGAGTATCATAATAAACTTGTTTTAACTTTGAAGCATCAACATAAGACTGAACAGAAACTTCAACATGATCTATTGTATATCTTTTAATCATATGAGCCATATCAGCAGAAACTGTTGCAGAGAACATCATTGTCTGTCTTTTTTGAGGGCATTCTTTTATGATTTTTTCAACATCTCTGTAGAAGCCCATATCAAACATTCTGTCTAATTCATCTAAAACTAAAAACTTTACGTCTCCAAGCTTTAGTGTCCCACGAAACATATGATCAAGGATTCTTCCAGGAGTTCCGACGACAATATCAGTATTACGTAATTTTGTTATCTGAGGCATAATGCCTACTCCGCCATAAACAGCAAGGACTTTTAGATGATGATATTTTGCGAAATTCTGTATTGAGCAAGCTACCTGTTCTGCCAGTTCTCTAGTTGGAACTAACACAAGTGCCTGAACAGTTCTATTTGGAACAAGTTTTTCAATTATTGGTGCTGCGAATACAAGTGTTTTACCGCTTCCAGTTGCTGAACCCCCTACAACATCCTTTCCAGCAAGTGCTAGAGGAATTGCTTTCTCCTGTATCTCGGATGGTTCCGTGAATCCAAACTCTTTCATTACGTTGAGTAGGTTCTTGCTTAATCCAAGTTCTTCAAATGTTTTTGTCATTCTTATGAAACCAAGGTTTCCTAAAGTTCACCTTCCTTCTCAGGAGGGCTTCCTTTGTCAGCCTTGTATTTTTGTATTTATTTTTATGTCGTTGTTTCAAGCTAAACGCGTTACTGCTTCCAGCTTTTTCAATATAATCCTAATTTGATTTTTTCAATCCTTAAATCCCAAGAAGTAATTTCATTCTTGAGCAAGTCTTAAGAGACATAATGCCCAAGACTTAAACCATATTATAATATTAAGTCATAAAGTCCGCTTTTAAATGTATGTATTAAGAAGAGTTATTGAAATCAAAGAAGATCTCTCGATGCCGGAATCCTTAAATCACATCTATTTATTATGTAAGTTTCAGATTTTCCATTTTTTCTATCATATGCAACTGCAGCAACTCCAACTCTAAAATCTTTATCTGCTGTTCTTGGAACTACTGAATCATAAACACTAGTTGCAAGGTGATCTAGATTGGGTCGAAAATGTCCAACTTCTTCGGGTAGTGCAAATGAAACATCTAAAGGCTCTCCTGAAAAAGACGG
>CAIKMX010000014.1 GCA_903828655.1 uncultured archaeon
ATGTAAAATGCTTTAACAAAAAAATAACAAACTTAGACACAACAACTCCTCCATAGATGTTACCTAAAAGTATCCTCACAAGAAGTTATCCGTAGGTCTCACAACCATTGAACAGTCAGCCTCTTCATTTCTATAAGCGTCTCTGCATTTGATGTAGAATGTCTTGTCCTTCTTCCATTCTGCAACGTGACTGGTGGAGTTAGCATAAGGCATCGCAGTTCCTTCAGCGAAGGTAAAATCGCAGTTATTGAAGCTGTAGGAACACTCACTTTCTCTTACAGTAACAACCTTAAGCATTTTATCTTCCTCATAAACTCTTGCGATAACTGGAGCATTCGTATCAATATCTACACTAAACCTTGTTGAACCTGAAGCAACATTTCCTCCAGAATCAACACATTTGTAATAATAGTTATATGTTCCCGCAAGCAAGTCTTGTTTCTGTGTGCTAAATCCATCATCCTTATTTGTATCAAAAAACATTGTATAATCTTGATCTCTTCCTGTTGTTGAATAATAACATATCGACTTTCCGTTATCACATCCAAAGAAGGTTTGTACCTGCAAATCAACCGAAGCAGGACTTATAGAACTAAATAGTGTTCCATTAGGCAGCAAATCTTTCATTTTCATTCCAGTGCTTCCTTTTAAACTGAATAAATAACTTTCAGCATTAGCATTTCTATCATTCTCTGTAGTTCCTGCCTTGTCCTTGCATCTAACATAGAAATTTGTCGCGTCTCTTGATATTCCAGTTAAATTTGCTTTACAGGTATAAAGCTGAAGAGCATTAACCTGGTACAACTGATCATCGCAAACCATGTTATTTTGCATGTTCTCATATCTCTGATCATCCTTGCTCCATCTACATTCTGAAGGCTCGTTAACATAAAAGTCAACTCTAGCAGAGTCTGAATCAGCAGAGACGCAACCGCCATTATCTATGGAAGTTAACTTTATCTGGGGGGCCGTAGTATCTGGAGTAGGATCAACGCAGAACTTTAGTGCATATTCTGCTTCATTTGCATTACCATTTCCATCTCTGCATCTTATGTACATAGTCATATCTTTTCCATTCTGCAGAACAATTCCAGAACCATTGATATCTTTAGCTGCAGGAAGTATAAACTGATCTGTATGGTTATAGGAATATAGATTACTTCCTCCAAACCAGAATTTCATGTCATCAAACTTCTCAGTAGAATTTAAATCAATCTTGCATTGTGCAGGTTCATCAACAGTTATTCCGAACCTTAATGTTTCAAACGCCTTTAAACAAGGCCCTGTCCCACTATCCGTATCGGTTATTTTAGACAAATCTCTTATAATCTTGAATCCCGGTCCTGGTGGGGAGACTTTCACGTCAGTATATTTATACCCATAAGTTAAAGGTGCTTCAGCAGGATAAATTATCGGGGGAGCAACATCTCGAGGGTTTACATTAATGCATTTCTCTTGTTTTGTTCCAGCATTCACAATCGCACAATTCTGTCCAAGCGACTTACATCTATACTCAGAGCAAGTAAGTCTATCGCTATTACATTTCTCACAATCATTTCCTCCGTTAGGCGCTTGCCATGGCAAACAAGTAAATGAAGTAGCTTCGGTTGTCGTTTTAACCTTTGTCAAATAGTAGACAAGAATTGCAACGGCAATTGTTGTTGCGATGTTAACGAACATTGCATTTTGAGAAAGCCACGATGCCTGACTAAACCCTCCAACCTGCCCGGCATTTGCATTCGCAAACACTGCCTGGCCATCAATAGTTTTTGTTATTGCCCCTGTACCGGTATCTGTAAACGTTTTCAGAGTTGCAGGATTGCTATCCACTAAAGACCATCCCTCTCCCAACTTATAGGTATTTACTGCAGGAGTGCCTTGTCCTACTGTAGCGATATTAGCCTCAGTGCTAGTTATTATCCCCTTTGTGGCAGGGATTAACTTAGTCAATTTAGCACCCTCAAGAACACTTGGCCCTACATTTCTCGCCAGCTGTCCCATTGCCTCGCCTGCAAATAAACCAATTCCAACAGAAGAAGCTAAAGCATCTTTTGTTTCTTTACTTGCTCCAAATAACCCCGCACCCAAATAAACTACTGCTGAAACTAGCAACGAATTCACGGCTCCCCGCATCATCCAATTAGTATCCATCTTCAATGCTTGACCCAAGGGCCCAATTACCGGCACATCTTTTCCTAAGCCCAAAATACTACTTCCGAAAAGAGATGATGCAACTCCTCCACCGACTGCAGTGCCAGGGATGGCCAAACTCGCAACACCTAAAACGCCAAGACCTATTGCCGTCGTTCCATAAGTCAACTTAAATGCTCCACTTCCACCACTCTTTCCAAGAGCCATTATCTGCCCAATTCCTGCTGCGGAGAACTTGGTTGTTTTACCATTAACCTTCCATTCATATCCATCCTCGTTATATTTTCCAACATAATTAACATAACCTCCGCAATCTCCCATTGCAGTACAAACTTTATTCATTGCAAGAGCCCAGTTTTCTCCCAAACATTCACATCCGCTTACACAATTCTTCCCTCCGATCTTTGTCTCTTCATATGTAATAATACACTTTCCTGAAGCCAAACCGCAAGTCGCTTGTGAGCTTCCTGAATCCCAGAATTTAAGTCCTGCAGGAACATAAGGAACACAAACTCCTCCAGCCCTATTTGTTGTAGTTTTTGTTACATTTGTCGGTGTAGAAGAATCACTTCCAAACAATGATGCGTCTCCAGTCATAATTACTTTCCCGGTAGTAGTAGTTGTTGTGGCCGTAGTCGTGCTTGTTGTAGGAGATGTTGAAGCCGTAGGGTTTGTGAATACTTTAGTATCTCCGACAATAGGATTTGAAAATGTACTACCCGAAGTTCCTCCAACCCCGCTGCCCGCGGCTCCACCCATAATTAATCCAGAAATTGGAGGCAACCATAAACAATCTCTCCTATCTATATTCTCACAAGTTTTTTGATCAATTTGTGCAACGCAATCCTGCCACCTATTTACTCTACATGCAGAAGTCAAAAAAACACCCTGAGTATCTTCAGTTTCTATCTTGCCCTCAATACAAACTTCCTGTCTATAATCCGCACAAGGTTCAACTTTAACTGCCCCGTCATCACAAACCTCTCTGAAGTATCTACTTCCAACAGGATCATTTCCTTGCCCCACTGCAGAATCATATACGCACCAATTCTCTCCATTCTTTCTAGCATCTCCACTTGCGTCAACACAACTCGTTTTTTTACAGAAATAATTTGAGTCCGTCGGCTTTCCAACCCCTAAAACTCCATCCCAAGGAGCACATCTAGTCCCAAGAAAATAATCACAATTTCCACAATTTGAATCGCCTCCAGCATTAGCAGGACAAATTATTGAAGCATCAGTGGCAACTCTCCCTCTGTTCCAACTTATTATCTTATTAGAAGAATAAACATTTTCTCTATTTCCGCAAGAATCATACCAATAAACTTTTCCATTGTAACATCCCGTAGACATTTGTTTTGCACAAGCAGTTGCTAATTCTTCAGCAGAACATAGAAAGTCTTTATAGAACTTTTTCTCAGAAGTAGTAGTTATTCCAACGGAGCTTTTATTTGTTGCATTTAAAGATTCAACTGTTTCAACTGCAGCACAATCTTGTCTTGTTGTAAACTCGCAAGTTCTTTCAAAATCTTTTTCAAAAACACAAGCGCCAGTATCTTGACCTTGAGCTGCAGCAATACAATCTACTTCAGAAGTTATATCCGTTTTATAATTGTTTGGAACTCCGAAAAGACTAGAAAGTCTTTTACATCTAACCAAGGGCACAAATGCAGCCTGGTCAGCAATAATACAGCATCCAAGTTTACACTGGGGAATTTCAGAAGATGCTCTCGCATCCCAAGTTCCACCGTTTGCCTGGCAAACTCTTTGAGGGGTGTTATCCATACAAATGCCCTCATTAGAATCATAACAAGTTCCAAGCCTACAGAAAGAAGTACTTTCACAAGACGTCGGAGAATCCTGATAAACCCTTCCAGTTTTTGGATCGGTAGATTTGTCACATTTAGCTTTATCCGTATTTATACAAAATGCTCCAGAAGCAGTTTTCTCACAACAAACGCTTGGAGAGTTTGAAGTTGTAGTTGTAACGGCACTTACAACTTTTGTTTCAGTTTCAGCAGCTATCAAGAATGCAATTGCAAAAGTTGCAACTAACATGATTATCAGTTGGATACCTGCTGCCACTTTTTTTGGTAACATGTGTGGGGGCATCGTTGGGTTAGGCATTATTTTTTTCATATTTTATTTCTTGATTTTTTATATCTCTACTTTAGTTTTTCTTTTGAAACACCAATTTTCTTTTTTCTAAAAAGAAAAGAGTGATTTAACTCGAAACATCATATCCGGCAGGAAGTGCAAAACTTCTTGTCGCGAATTGAAATTTAATTCCTGAAAGTCTATCCTGAACAACATAAACCTTTGTTCCATCACTTCTTTTAACTTTGTTAAATGATAAATCAGGATAATACACCGTTAATGCACTTGTGTCAGTATCTCCCATCGTAGTTTCATATTGTATTATTGATGTAGAAACTATTAACATATTATATATAGGAGAGTTCGTTTTAACACTAAAATCATTAAGGTATTGTGTATTCTCCGAAGTTCTTGATACAGTTGTTCCGGCATTTATATCGACGACAACCTCGCTTGGGACTAGGGAGATAGTAATATTAGGTTCAGAAGAGGAAATATCATAACCCTTTGATTGTAATTCTGTCATAGAATTTTTATAACAACTATTTATCTTTTCTTTACTAGCCCTTAACAAACTCTCTTCAAAAGACTGCTTCAAGAAGGGCATTTGATTCACGCAAGCAGTATGATACAAATTAGTATAACATAGGTAAGCAAAATTTTCACCGTTGTACATATAGGTAAATTCGGGTTGTATCATCCCCGCAGTCATTCCAAGATTTTCAACTTCCTGTTTTATAACATCATCTACACATCCTTCAAATCCTGATCTCTTTGCTCCTTGTGTAACGCTTGTAGGTTTAGCCCACAAAAAATAAACAAGAAGTGCACCGACAACAACAATTGCAATTACTATAAAAATCGTAACCTGAGCTCTCTTATCTCTAAAACTCATTTTAGCACCATCTTTTTCACCCAATCTCATGATATTTTTAACGTTTCCATATTTATAAATTCTATTATATTCGTTTATCATAGTATTTTAGGTTATTTATTCTTTCCTAGGTCGCGCGGACAACAATTGAACTGCCAGCAGGCACATGTCCAAACTTATCCTTACATTTAATATAATATTTAGTCCCACGAACAACGCCGAGGGTGTGAGTATTTCCAGTACCTGCGTCTCTCCCTCCAGTTTCAAAATTGAACTCTCCATTTTCTGTTGAATATTTGCACTCCGCTTCTTCTGTTGTAATAAACGTCAACTGCCCATTGCTCTGCCAAACTCTGGCAATTTCAGGTTCAGAAGAATCGTATGTAATCCTAAATCTCACATCGCCCTGTGCGACATCTCCAGTTTCATCAGCGCACTGTACATATATTCTCTTTCTTCCGGGGGTCATCTGGTCAAATACTTGTTCATGCAAGGTATTAAAATCAAAATCATTAAACTCAATCATATTCTCATATCCACTAAACGAATACTTGCACTGATGATATGTACCTCCTCCAGAAGTTTGAGCTTTCAAAACAATTGTAGTAGGAATAGTTCCAACATCCATATCTTCTGAAGGTTCAATCCAATCAATCATTATTTGTGAACTTGGTTTAGTTAAAACATACATAAAACTCTCCTGGTTAGAATTTCTTTCGCCATTTCTTCCAACAGCATCTAGCCAAGGCTGGTCCTTGCATCTTACATAAAATTTATTCTCACCACTGCTAATTGGAAGTGAGGCATCACACTTATATCCAAACGCAGATTTTTGGTTTATGTTTGCTGGACAACTAAAACTCTCCCTCATCACATCAAAGTCTTCATCAACACTACTCCATCTGCATTCAGAAACTTCATTTGTATAAACAGAAACATTTTGGTCATTAGAATTATAACTTATCATTGCATCATTTGCAGGGGTAACGTAGTTTATTCTTGGAGGAGTCATGTCGGGTCCCTGTTTTATGCACATCTCAATTTTATAGAAATTAGGAGTTTCATGTCCAAATCTATCTCTACATTTTGCATAAACTGTCAAATTACCTTTCCAGTCTAATCCCTGCGACTCTCCGTGGGCAGGGTCTGGCAAGACAAATATTGTTGAGTGATTGTATACATATCCGTTCGTTCCAAAGCTTGAAGCCATGTCAGTGAAATCTTTTAGCTCAACGTCAAACTTGCACTGTGCAGGTTCATTAGAATTTATTCCAAATTCAAAGGGGGTATTTGATTCCAAACATCCTCCATCTAAACTTGTAACGCTAAATCCTCCACTTCCCCCAGAAATTAAATTAGCAATTTTATACGGCTTATCAATTATAGTCTGCGGACTTAGGACAGGAAAACCAGCATCATCTTTTGCAGCAGTGCACATCTCGTTTGTTGTTCCCTTATTTATGAACTCACATCCAGCACCCAAACTTTCACATCTATATTCCGAGCAGGGTTTTAGTGGGTCGCCGTTACATTTTGCACAATCCTCTGCTCCACTAGGAGGTTGCCAAGCCTCGCAACTATATTCTACTTTAACAGGTTTGCAATCGTTTCTACCTCCAAAAAGAGAGATTATCATGGTTAATATCGCCGCAGAAAGAATAATCGTACAAAGTGTAGGTTCCGCACATAAACCAAGAGTCGCAATATCTACATTAAGTGCATTACCTATAGCTGTAGCATACTGTTCATAGGCAACTAAAGCAGCAACCGCTCCAGAAATCGCTGCAACAGTTGCAAACCCGGGGCTTGCTCCTGTGGCCTTAGCCAATAAACTTCCAATAAGCATACCTAGTCCCGCAGAAATCATTGCTCCGGAGAATGCTCCCATTATGGGAGTTGTTCCGGTCATACCTGCCATTCCTGGAGCTGCTTCCATAATTGCAGCCTGGGATCCCCATATGTGGGCTGCATAAGCAATATAACCAACACCCGCAGCTCCAGCCCCGACGTAAGTTAAAGTAGGAATTTTACTAAATATACTTGAACTTCCACTATCAGAAGAATCATCTGCAGCTTCGGGTGTTCCTAAAATTCCTGCAGCCTCAAGATATGCTGTTGTATCCCCCGGCTCAGCATACTGTCCTGCAACAGGAACAAACATATTTTTTAGTTTAGAAATATATCCTGAATTCAACAGAGTATTTTTACCATCAACTTTATAGTGGAAATTATCACTTATCTTACCCTGAACATTAACTTTCATTCCGCAATCTCCAAGACTCATACAAAGATTATTCATCTCTTCACCAGACTTTTCATCCAAACATTTAGCATTATCTAATATCTCACAATTCCCCCAGGCATCTTTCTGTTGAGGCACAATACAAGTTCTAGAAGCAATTCCGCATACCGCCTCATTGAGCTTTGAGCTTTCTGATGAAGGAGGATTAATTCTAAATCCATTTGGATACTTTGGAACACAAACATTAAACTTGAAATTATCCCCAAAATCTATTTTTCTTGTCTCACAATCTAACCTCTTATCGCACTCACTTACATTTCCTTTATCCGTATTAAGCTGTATACACGCCCTTCCATTATTTACTCTGCAGTTAGCATTTGCAAAGGCAATTTCTTCTGTAGTAGTTCCATCAACACTTGGAACATTAAACGTATTGGTCTGAACACAAATTTCATTTCTATAATCCGCGCAAGGTTCAACTTGAATCTTTCCTAAACTGCAAACATACTTCCAGTGTCTGCTTCCAACAACATCACTCCCGTTTCCTATTGCCCCGTCATAAACACACCAACTCTCAGTATTTTTGTAATTTTTTCCATTATACATACAAGAGGTATCCTTGCAATAAAAATCTCCTAGAGTAGGATTAAATCCAACTTCTAAGGCACTTGAACAAATTCCGCCACTAAATCTATTACAATTTCCGCACGAAACAGATTTAGCATTACCATCTTCTGCGTTAGCATTGCAAGATTCTGTTTTAAAGATGACGCGTTGCCAATAACTATCATCATTAACTCTTGAAGAATCATATATATTGGCAGGATTTCCGCAAGAGTCTATAAAATAAACTCCATCTTTTCCTTCAACACATTTGGTTTTATCTGTTTTCTCACAATTAGTATTCAACTCACTAGAGGTACATAAGTAATCTTCACTAAATATCCCTCCAAGACCTATGCATCTAGATTGTGTTGTAAAACTACAGGAATTCTTCAGAAGAGCATTTCCTCCGCTTGGAGCAACTACACAAGCTCCCTGTTTTTGTTCTGAAGCAAGTGCAACGCACTGTGCCTCGTTGAGATTAGTTCTCCATTCTTTTGGAACTCCAAGATTTCTGCTCAATACTTCACATCGAGTTTGTGTGACAAATGCATTTGTGCTTCCAATAATACAACATCCGGGAGTAGAACCAGGAACATTACAATTTTTATCATCAACCCATCTTGTGTTTGCTCCAATACATCTAGATTGTGCAACATTCTTATCAAAAGTACCTTCAACATCGTTAACACAACAACCGAGTCTGCATGTAGACGTTGAAGCACATCTTGAACCCTCATTCAATCCAGACTGGCATAAATTATCATCAACAACGTCTTGACATGTGGCTCCGTTTTTCAATCTCTCACAACACTTCAAAACAGGTGTTGCAGGATTTGAAACAACCGCACTGACCGGTTTAGCTTCATAAACTGAAGCAATTGAAAATGCAAAAGCAAAATTTGCAATTAAGAGTAAGACTATTTGTGTAAGGCTCATCACTTTTTTATCGGATGTTTTTTTAATTTTCATGTTAAAGTTATTAACCCATTCCAGCAGGCAAAGCGCAACTCCTTATTGCAAATTTAAATTCATCTCCACTTTTTCTGTCTCGAACAACGTATATTCTTGAAAAGTCATACTCAATTCTGGTAATCTCAAAAGTAGGATATAGCGCCATGAAACCATTATAATCAAAATTACAATATTGCGATTCTTGATTTATTACTTCTCTTACAGTTCCAACAATATCATAAAGCTGAGACATCACTCCAATATCAAACTTGTCGGATGTTTGTGAAGTTTCTGTAGAAGAACCCTTCCTTATGTCCACCCTCCTCTTTATTGTAACATCCACGCTTCCAGGCAAAAGTTCCACACTATAATCACTATCGCTAAAAACGCCCATTGAAACATCGTAGCCCTTATTCGTATAATCTTGTTTGACATTTTCAAAACACTGTCTTATGTTAGGGCCAATATCTTTCTTTATCTCATCTTCAACAAAAGCCTTTAGATTAGGATAAGAATTAACACAAGTTAGATAATAATTTTCTTGGTAACATAAATAATTATATTTCCCACTCTGATACAGTTTAAAGAAGATTGGTTCAATCTTTCCACCTCCAACAAGAACTTTCTTTATAGAAAGCTGAACGCTCTCACGCACACACTTATCAATATCTTGAAGTGGATTAAGTTTCGTTCCAGAAGTCGTTGTGAATTTCCCCATAAAATACAACGCGGCCACTATTGCAACAACAATGACTATTGCGACTATTATGAATATCGTGACCTGGCCCCTCTTACCGAAATTCTTATTAATCATTTCTCCTCCTGAGCAAGCCTTTCAATCGCTGCTTCAATAACATGAGATTTATTTCTGAATTTTTTGTTAGAAACGAGTCTGTCTATTAGCTCAATAGTTTCTTTTTCAACTGTAGCTGAAATTCTTTCTTTCACCATCTAAATCTAACAGTAATACTTAGTATTACTAAATAATACGCCATATTTAAATGTTATGAAATGGCAAATAATACCCAAAAGATAAAATAAAATCACCAGAATCAGTTAGCTTATTGCCTAACACACTCACCACTAGATGTAGTCATATTATCCTTTAATACTCCAAAGTCCTGGAGGTCTACCGTGCCGTCTTGATTTATATCCGAGAAATTGCACCAAGAGTTATCAATGGAACAATCTTCTCGTCCGAAATTCTCTTTTAGTATTTCATAGTCAGAGGAAGAGTCTACACTTCCATCAGCATTAATATCCGCAGGATTGCAATAGATAACGGAGACCATCAAATTACTAAGTGGTTCAGCTGGAACTTCCAGGGAGTTTGTGGAATTAATCGCACTCAAGTTAATGTTATCCTTTAATATTCCAAAGTCCTGAATATCCACAAGACCATCGCCATTGAAATCCCCCTGTTCTAGAGTCGCATTTTTATCCAACCCAAAATTGTTCTTTAATATTTCATAATCTTGCAAATTTACTAAGCCATCCCCATTAGCATCCCCATTTTCTGGGAGAGTGGCAGAATTACTATCGCTTCCATCAGCCAGGTTTGAATTACTTAAATCGATATTATCTTTTAATATACCAAAATCCTGCAAATCAACCAGCCCATCCTCGTTTATATCTGCCAGATTACACCAAGAATTATCGCCGGAACAAGTGCTCCCAAAGTTATCCTTCAAAACAGTGTAGTCATCAAGATTAATAATTCCATCACGATTTATATCTGCGTTTCCTTCAGATATGATTGTCGCTGCAGTAAAGCTTGTCAATGTAATAAATAATCCTACTAAAAGTATCAAATTTATTTTTCTCATAAAACTACGACAGATAAAGCGTTTTTAACACTTTTGGCGAATTTTCACTACAACCTCGTAGAGAAAAAGTTTCTTATTTTTAGTGATAACATTTTCTTTATTTATTCGTCAACCTAAGGATTACAACTCTGCTCGGGCAAGATCTTCGCAAATTCGTTTCATAAGACCCTCTTCAAAATAATGAAATTCTACAAAAACCGGGGCCTTAACAACAATCCGGGAGTCTTTCACAAGAGTAACAACGTCAAACCCCTCCGCGAATACCACAGAAACTTTTCCGTCAGCCCCGGTGTAATCTCTTTTACGGCGTTTTCCATCAAGAGTTATCGCCCCTCTATACCTCACAAATCCGTAATTTACAAGAACATCCTCAACGCGATTCGCGAGAAGAGCGCCACACGTTTCAGAATTTTTTGTTTCTTCGCCAAAACTAACTGCAACTCTTTCACTAATCATTCTCAACTCTCGGTGCAAGGATAAAACCTAAACCCATCTTTTCACCAGGAAAATCAATTCTTAGAGGATAATCTTCAGAGAATCTTATAATCACTTTTTCAGAAACTCTTCCAGCCTTTATGAATTTCATTAAATACTCTAAAGAATATTTGGCTCTTCCAACGCCAGTTATAACTGCTTCATCTCCAGAAAATTCTGCTCTTGCAGAGTTCAAACTTCCAGTTCCCTGCACCATAAAAAACCCTTCCCCACATATCAAAGCGCAAGAATCCGCAACAACACTGCAATCCTCAACAGCTTGTGAGAAATCCTCTGAATTAAGTTCAACATTGCAATTAAACCTCAAATCAGGAACGTCCTTATCTTCAGATTCTATTTCTATAAGACTGAGTGTGAAAATTCTTTTGACCTTATCAAATATTGTGATTTTAAGCTGATTATCTTCCTGTTCAAAAACAATGCTTGAAGATGTACTGGCTCTTTTTAAAATTCTTTTCAAGTCATCAAGATTAACTCCCCAAACCTCCCCCCCATGTTCATATTGTGAAAAAGTTTCTCTTGGAAGTTTAAAAATAGCCAAAGCAACATTAGCAGGATCAACCGCAACAATGCTTAAACCATCTTCCAGTAGTTTTATTCTTACCTCAGTGACTACCTCAGAAATAATCGAAATCGCATCACCTAGTATTTTGGGCCTGTCCAGCTTTAATATCATAATCTGCTGAAAAGAATTTGGTTTATAAGGATTTATATTCTATAGAATATAACCCTCTTAATAGGAAGGTTGAACTTTAAGGAAACCTTGGTTCCCTGGGCAAAGGATTTATGTGATTTAGAATAACTATTCTCTCATACGCCCATCACTCACGGGCCATTGTGATTGCCTTTTCAACCACTGCGACCATGCATCCTCAGCATGAGCCAATTCAAAAAAGGCAGTTTCAACTTCGTCCTGTTTAAAATCTCCGGGAACATCTTTATAAAACTGATAGGATTCATCAATTCTTGTTGACGTCTGCACCGCGATTTTTCCAAGTACAATTGCCTCAACTTTAGAAACTGTTCCTCCAGAATCTTTATCCCTTTTACAACCTACTCTTAAAACAAGACCATCAATCACTGGAGGGGCCAAAAACTTAGCAGAATAAACTCTATTCTTCCTGCAAGGATCATTAAACTCTCTATAATCTGTGTGGCCATCACAAGCAACTTGAGAAGGGCATTCCCATCCCCTCGCCTTAGCAGCAGCATACACCTTTTGAAAATCAAATGGGGCCATACCTATAGAAAATAGTCTTTATTTATAAGCATTTATATTCTCAACTATAACATACTTTATTAATTGCAAATAACTCGAAAAATCAGGGTAAAATAGTTTGGGAGGTAATACAAAAAATGGAAGAAGAGGGCGAAAAAAGAAGCGAGAAAAAGGGATGGAAAGACTACAAAAAAGAATCCTCGGAACAAAGAGAGCCATTAAAAAAAGTCCAGATTATTGCCAAATCTTACTATGCCCGTAAAGACGTCCAGCAGGCAATCTTTGAATTTTGTAAAAATCGTGAAACCGTTCCAAGATATCTTGAAGGATTTGGAAAACGCCCGGACATGCTTGACTATCCAAATGATATTTTAGGTTTGGCAAGAAAGGGAGCAACATCTTTCCACTGCTCAGAAGAGCTCTGGCAAAACCCATTGGAGATTTCAACAGACTTGTCTCAAGAACAGCTTAACGAAATAAAAATTGGATGGGACTTTCTAATAGATATTGATTCTAAATATCTTGACTATTCAAAAATTGCAGCTAAACTTATAATAAAAGCACTAGAACATCATGGAATAACCCATATTGGTTTAAAATTCTCCGGTTCCAAAGGATTTCATCTCATTGTTCCGTTCAAGGCATTCCCTCAACAGATAGAAATAAGGGGAGAAATAAAACAGACAAAAAACATGTTTCCAGAATGGGCTCGTTATGTTGCAGAATATGTAAACGATATTATCCAACAAAAACTCACTGAAGAAATCCTAGAACTTTCAAATCAAGAGGATATAGAAAAAAAAGGAAAAGATCTTTACGAAATACTATACAAACCCACTGGAGAAAAAGCTGAAAAAAGAAGGATAGTAAGATTTGTCTGTCCAAACTTTAAATGTCGTGCAGTTGTAAATAGCACAACAAAATCAAACCGAAAAACCTTGCGTTGTCCAAGTTGCAATGGAGACCTAGAAAAAATTGATGAAAAAGAGTTTTATACTGCTTTATCAAACAATGACAACTCTGAAAAAAATCCAGACTTATTTGAAAAAAAGGCGACAACAAAAGGACTTATTGATTCAGTAGATATTGTTCTCGTATCCTCGAGACATCTTTTTCGGGCCCCCTATTCATTACACGAAAAAACTTCTCTAGCATCAGCAGTCGTTGAAAGAGATGAAATAGAAAATTTCAAGCCTAGCGATGCAGACCCCCTAAAAATAAAAGTTAAACCCTTCTATCCTGAAGGCTTAGAAGAAAATGAAGCAAAAGAACTTTTGATGCAATCAATTGACTGGGCAGAAAAAAACAATAGAATAGAAACTAAAAAATTCACAGGTAAATCTATCGACTTGAAAGGCCTAACAATAACTGAAGATATGTTCCCTCCAATAATAAAGAAGTTAATGTTGGGAATAAAAGATGACGGTCGAAAACGTGCGCTTTCAATTTTAGTTGCCTTCTTCTCCTTTCTAGAGTTCCCTCAAGAGTATATTGAAGAAAAACTTAGAGAATGGAACAAAAGGAACTACAAACCTCTAAAGGACGGCTATCTAAAAGCGCAGATAGTCTGGAGCATAAGGAATAAAAGAATGCCTCCAAACTATGATAAGCCAATTTACAAAGAGTTCAATGCAACAGAACTTCTAGATCCTCAGTTCAAAGGAATAAAAAATCCAGTAAACTACACTGTAAGAGAAGCAATGAGGAATAGGGGAAGAACCGGTGGAGAATACGAAAACAAGAACAAATCTTCAAATGCAAAAACAAAACCTTAATAAATAACATAACTCTAAGATAAATATGAAAAAAGCAGGTGTGTTCGTTATATTAGCTATATTGATATTTTCTATAGTTCCAATTATCTTGGCAGATGTTAACAATACAAATAACACTTCTTCAACAACGGAAGTTGTTTCAAGTCAGCAAGATCCTGCGAAGATTGCAAAAGGTTTTACATGTTTAGAAAGCAAGGTAGAGGGGAAATGTTCATCCCTTTCAATTCAAGATATTTCTTTAACAATTCTTGCTTCTCCGAAAACCTCTGTTTTTGATGAATGCCTAGACGCACTTCAAGCCAAAAAAAGAACTGACAACTGCTGGGGAGCGAGCGGATGTAACATTAAGGATACAGCAATGGCAATACTTGCGTTAGAACACGCCGGAGAAGATACATCTAAGGCCGAAGCATGGCTTCTAGCTCAAAACAAAACCCCCACAGATTTAATATGGTTTCTTCAACAAGATTCTTCCGAGGCGGCAGATTGTCATGTAAAGTATGGTTCAAATGATTTTTTATTTAGCGTAGACGTTTATAAAAAATTAAGTGCTGACGCAGGCTCATGTCTTACAAGAGCACAATCTGATTTTTGGTTAAAGATAGCGCCTTCTTGCTATAATAACGAATTCATCATAGAATGCAATCAAAAATTTATTGCAACACTTTTATATAAAAATCAAAATTCAGAAACAATACACGTTCTAGATTCAACGGTCTCCCAACCAGCATTTGGTTCAATAACTCTTAGAGTTAAAGCACAATGTTTTGCAACAACTGGTTCTTCATGTAACTACGAAGCAACAGCATGGGCAGCACTTGCACTAAAGAAAACTGGTCATGATGTAATTGATTACACTCCCTATTTAATTGCTTTAGCAGAAACAAATGAGAGATATCTTCCAAAATCATTTATCTATCAAGTTACTGACTATCAAGATTATGCAGACGAACTAGTAACAGAACAGCAACTTGGAAACTATTGGGAAGCAACAAATACTGCATATGATAGATTTTATGATACCTCTTTAGCTTTAATTTCTCTACGTTCAAACTCCGAATCTAATGTAATAAAGGCAAGAGACTGGTTATTATTCTCACAAGCAGCTAATGGATGCTGGCAAAATTCAGTTAGAGACACCTCCATCGCACTATGGGCTTTAGAAGGTCGTGAGGGAAGGGGCGGAGGAGGAGGCGGAACGGTGACAAGATGTACTTCTGCAAATTTCTATTGTATCCCTGAATCTGATTGTCCTTCAGCAGAAAAGCTAGGAAACTATTTCTGTTCAAGTTTAAGTACCGTCTGTTGTGAGAAAGAAAACTTAAAAACCTGTTCTGAATATTCTGGAAGAGTCTGTTCAACTACAGAATTTTGTAATGGAAACGAAAGACGTGCAACAGACATTGATGCCTGTTGTGTTGGAACCTGTGAAGTAAGAACTACAACATCCGAATGTGAACAGATGGGAAACATCTGCCGAACAACATGTTCAGAGAATCAAGACAAAGTTACATACTCTTGTGGTTCAGATGCGACTCAAAGCTGCTGTGCCTCAAAAACAACTCCTACAGGAAGTTTATTATGGTTATGGATAGTCTTAATCATTTTAATTATCCTTTTGGTAATTGCTATAATCTTCAGAGACAGATTAAAGTTATGGTGGTTTAAGTTTAGAAACAAATTCAAGAAAGAAGGTTCATCAGCAACGCCTACATCCTCTGTAGGTCCTGGCTATCCTCCTCGTCCAGGTTTCCCTCCAATAAGAAGAATGCCTCTTCCAGTTCCTCCAAGACAATATCAACAACAAGCTCAACAAAGACCTGGAAGCAGGCCTGGAAGCGAAGGTCCAATCGATGATGTTTTCAGAAAGTTGAAAGAGATGTCGAAGTAAGAAGGAAGATTTATTAATTGAATTATTCTATTTCACTTATGAAAAAAGAGTTGTTCATTTTAGTTTTACTAACTATAACAATAGGCATCGTCTCAGCAATCCCCGAGCTTAAGGTTCAAAATGAGGCAATACAGCCAGGGGAGACAATTATTGGAACCATCTCCTTGTCAGAGAATGAACAATTTGTAAAACCCATTTCTTTATCGGATATACAATTTTTACAGGGAAGAAAACAGATATCTGTAGAAAGTGATGTAACCTTCTTTAATAATACCTACTACTTTTATGCATGTCCGAACAATGAAGGAAACATCACCCTGAAAATAGAAAACATCCTTTACAAAAATATTATAACCGGAGAGATAGGTTCAGCAACACTAGAAAAAAGTTTTGAAATAAAAACCGTTTTTATCATTGTAAATAAAACTCAAAATAATATAACTATCTCAGAAAATAAAACAAGAATTCTTTCTGTAAAACCAGGTTTTGCAACCTCCACAAAAAACGAAATAATCATCAAGAATGTTGGAAGTATCGGTTTGAATGTAACCATCCAAGAAAGCTCAATTAGTCTAGAACAACTACAAATTCAAAGATTTTATCTAAAAAGTTTCATCTCTAATATGTCTCCTACTCTTATAGTCTCCTCTTATAAAGATTTTGTAATTCCAGCACTGTTTGACGTATCCTCTGCGAGTCAAAACCAAACAACCTCTCCTTCACAATTAAAACTTAAAGCAGATATAGAGTATCTTCACATAAATTCTCTCATTGGAGAAAGCAAGGAGGAACAGATAGAGTTATTCAGCTTTTCAGATCAGAATATAACCGACATAACTCTCTCTAGCAGTTCCGACTGGATTCATATAGAAAATTCAGATGAAATAACTTCGAATCCTCTTCTTCCAAGACAATCAAAAAACCTAACTCTTTCATTTGATACCGAAACACAAGGATATTTCGCAGGAAACATCACAATCAGTTTCATTCCAAAAGAGACTGGAGAAAAACAAACTCTTGTTATCCCAATTTATGCATACATTTTTCCAGAGAATACCCCCCTAGAGAACATTACAGTATCAAAAGATAGTTGTGCTCAAATGGGAGGAATAAACTGTAATCCTGTCACAGAAACATGCAGCACCACCGAAGAGTACGCTTCAGACGGTTTTTGTTGCACTTCAAAGTGTAATCCAAAGCCCGCAGCAAATTCTACAAATACGAGCTATGGTTGGTTATGGGGAGTCTTAATCTTCGTCATTTTAGCAATCGCAGGATATTTTATTTACAAAAAGTTCAAAAAGGTCAGACCAAAAAACATAACCGAGAAGTTTACAGAAACAACAAACATCTATCAAAAGAGAGTAAGTGGCAGTTTGGGAAGAAACTAGCCAGGATAAAGTAGATTATAATCTTGGTATTGGGCATAAACCGAAAGATTTAAAAGTATTACCCTAGTAATACTTTCATGGTAAATCAATCGGATATGGAATGTGTACCTGCAAAATTAACTAAAAGAATAGTTGATGAAATGGAAGAACTGATTAATCAGGGATGGTATGCTAATAAATCCGAACTAATCCGCGACGCAGTCCGTGAATTAGTTAAAAAACAAAAAATTACTCAGTTGGAGTCTGCAATAAAAAACGATATTCAATGGGGTCTTTATGGGAAGTAGGGCTGTTTCTGACACTGGACCAGTTATCCATTTAAGTGAAATTAGTTTAATTAACTCTTTTGATATTTTTTCAGAATTAATAATTCCTGAAGAAGTTGAAAGAGAATTAAAAAATAGCAAAATATTAATCTTTAAGAAGATAAAAATTTTAAAATTATCTCCTGACTTTAAGGATAAAGTTAAAATATTAACAAATCAAGAAAATTTAGATTTGGGTGAAGCCTTTGCAATAGTTCTAGCAATGCAGGAAAAAACAGATTATTTTCTAACTGACGACTTGGAAGCAAGGAATGTAGCTATAAAATATAATCTTCAAGTTCACGGGACTATAGGAATTATACTGCGAGCATTTAGAGAAAGAATCATAGATAAAAAGACTGCCATAGAAAAGGTAAATGAATTGTATGCAAAATCCTCCTTGTTTATAACAAAGGATCTAGTAGAAGGTGTTTTACAGGCCATTGAACAGTTTAAGAGATAGTTCAACTCCTCGTGGGGGCATTAATCCTTAGGATTAAATCTCTTACATAAACCGAATAACTAGCGAGGTTTATAGCTCACTGCCCCACCACGGCGTATGACTAATTGGTGAAGTGCTTTGGAGGGGAGTTGAACTAGAAAACTTATTAAGCACCAATGAAATAATTAAATAATGAAAAAAGAAATTGGAGCACCACCTGTAATGACCAACTATAAAATGATAAGTCCCACCGCTTTAGCGATAGCGAACAGCAGAACTTTTTCAGATATACCTTTTGCTAGAGAAATATTTAATACTGCTATAAAAATTGGAAGAAAAAGTGGTGATTCTCCTTTATCCGAAGTATTAAGATTGAATGAAGTTGCTCCTAATCATGAAGCGAGATATAAATTATTGAACAAACTTTTAATTGAAAACCAGCAGAAACAAATACTCGAAATTGCATCGGGATTGTCTCCAAGAGGAATATTTTTTGCTCAGCAAAGTTCAATAAAATATGTGGAAATGGATTTGAAGGATATAATACTAACAAAAATAAAAATTTTGAGAGAAGTCTGCGGAGAGTTACCCACCAATCTTCATCTTAAAACAGGCAATGCACTTAATCTAGCCGATTTGAAATCTGCTACAAAACACTTTGATGCTAACCAAGAAATTGCAATAATAAATGAAGGATTTTTACGTTATTTGAACTTTAATGAAAAGGCTACTGTCGGAAAGAATATTTATTCACTTTTACACACTTTTGGTGGAGTTTGGATTACTTCAGATATTACACTTAAAAAAGGGTTGGAAGAAGAAGATAAATCAATCTCTATACTAAAAGCTACAAAAAAGATAACTGGAATTGACATTAATCAAAATGCTTTTGAAAACCAAGATGCAGCAAAAGAATTTTTTGAAAACTTGGGATTTGAAGTAGAAATACATAGTTTCTTAGAAGTAGAAGATGTGTTAGTATCGCCACAAAAACTAAAAATTTCCAAAGAAAAAGTTAGGAAGATGATTGAGCCGTGGGTTGTCTTTGTTATGAGACCTCAACCCATATCATGAGGAAAAAGTTGGGGAGTTAATCCTTAGGATTAAGTAATCGTGGGGGCGTTGAACTAATAATCACTTTTTCTTCTTTGCTTTTTTAGAAGATTTTGTCTTAGTACTTTTTTTCTCTTTGTTCTTAATAACGGCCTTCTTTCCAGCATCCTTCTGCATCATTTGCTGCTGAAACGCTTGAAGTTGAGCAGCCATTTGCCCCATTCTTATTTGCGCAATCTTTGCAATTTCGTCGTATCTGTGAAGTCTTCCAGCAAGATTATTCAAAAAGCTAGTTGCATCAAAGGACTCCATTCGTATAGTTGAAGGATTCATAACTTCAACAGAAGAAGGCATAAAATCAAATATCAACTCAGTCAACCTCAGGAAAGTTTCAACCTTCAATTCTATTTCAGCAAAACAAGTATATGCTTCCTGTTCGGCCTCAAGTTTTTTAGGTTCAGAAACACTCATCCTAATGATTTCAACATCCTTAATGTTCTTCATCTGTCCGACATGCTCACTAAGAACGTTCTTAACATGCTCGGCAGGCCTTCCGGCCATCTCCACAATCATTATAGCACTTACTTTTTCCATATTTGAATTCCTCCATTAAAGATGGAAACATACTAGTTTTTCCTTTTAGAAAAACTTGCTTTTTCCATTGTTTATTTTGTGTGTCTTTTTATCTATCGTTTAACAAGCAAAAAGGCGATGATAATTATAAGGAAAAGAGCAAAAAAATATATTGCGTATTCCTTTATCATCTCATTTGTTGATTTGTAAATAACCTTCCCAGTTAAGGAGCTATTTTGCTTTATACTCTCTTGAGAATTTAGGTTTATAATAGTTTTGGTTTGAGGTTCAGGACTGTCAACTACCATACTTCCAGCTTCTTTTTCATTTACATTTAACAGAACATTTTCATTGTCTTCTACTGGAGGGTCTTCATCAATACTAGCTTCACTAGAACTTGCCTTATCAGACTCGCCCCCACAAGAATTATCCTCCCCTCTAGTGGATTCCTTTAAAATCCATCCACTATCGCAAATCTGAAACGTTAAGTCGTTATTTTTAGAGTCAGAAAAAACATCACTTTCGTCAACTTTTTCATTCTTATTGTTGTACAAATAAACTTTCTCATCTTTATTATTCAACCACTGTTTTTCAAGATTAATAACCAAAAATCCATCCACACTTCCAAAAGAAGACAAATCAATAACTTTATCTTTGCTATTTTGAATTTTCCATCCTTCAAGACTAGTTTTTTCTAAAGAATATAACTCAATCCACTCTGCTCCAACATCGTTTCCAGAAGGATTTGATTCTAACTCATTAATTTTAATCAAAGACGAAGAAGACGCATAACTCAAACTAAAAAAACCAAGGAATAAAATTAAACTAATAAAA
>CAIKMX010000015.1 GCA_903828655.1 uncultured archaeon
AAATCTCATGCCCTACTTCTTTTAATTTTTCTGCTAGCTCATGGGCAAGTCTTCTACCATTTTCTTCAGAAGTAACAGTATAAGAAACATGAGGCCCGCTTATTGAGCCAGAAACTTTCTCAGAGTCGCTTCCCGAAAAAGTCAGTGGCACAGCAAGTGAGTGAAGCATTGTTCTTATAAACTCGAGATTAAAATCTCTACTATCTCCCTCTGGTTCAAGTTTTAAAGCCAAACCATATCTTCCAGTTTCTTGAAATTTTGCGGCTATTCTCATATTAAAACCACAAAAATTCTCTTTAAAAATAAATCTATACTCTAGAATATAACTAACTCTAAGAACTAATTAGAAACTTGCCCAGTCTCAGCATCTACTTCTACCTGAACTTGTTTATTCCAATGCCACCAAAGAAAGTGCCTCTCTTTCATAGCATGCATGACATACTTCATCTTTGTCATATTGCCTGTCCCATTTCTTATTCCAACATCTTTTAATTCAATTGTGCAGTTGTTTGATTCATTGCAAACTTTTATTCCAAGTCTTTCTATTGCCCTCTCTGAAGCAGTATCTGGCATAATTTTTACTTCTCTTGTTGAATTATCCCATTTAAGATAAGTCTTATTGTCATCTCCAATCTGTATTTCTCCATTGAATGTAACAGAAATATTTTTGCTCATCATTCTTGTCATATTCTCTTTTGTTCTTTCAATTGTAATCTCCTTATTCTTCAAGCAAGTCACAGAATTACCTTCTCTATCGCAATCTCTTGTCATAATCTTTGTAATCACCCCATTTCCTTTATTAGTTGTGCCCATCATATTTGCACTTACCAAAGCTAAGGCTAAAACACTGAGAATAACTATACTTAAAACAAAACCTATTTTCATAGTTTTCATAGGTACTTAGAACTTATAAAGGTTGTGAAACTCTAAAACAAATCTATACCTCTAGTATATAACTAAATCTCTAGGTGGGGTTATCATTCTCTCAACCAGCTCAGAATAAACTCTTCCTTCTTCAATTGGAATAGGTGCCCCTACCCTTATCCTTTTAATAACTCTTCTGCAATCCTGAACAGTATTCCATACATATCTAGAGCTTTCATCAGATGAATTTTTTTCCTCAGCAGATAAAGTTTCTTCTAAATAATCAATAATTTTCATATAGATATCTCTTCTTAGAGGAGCAACTTCACCATCAAAACTCTCAAACATCTTATCGATATCTGGCATTTTTGTTGCAATCTCCTTTAACCTTCTATCAAAAATATCAAGTTCTCTTCTGGCTCGTTCATCTAAACGCTGATTTAAACATGAAGAATTAAATGCTTTGGTAAGCCCATGATGGAATCTTTCCCAAACACGACTCTGAAATATCTGTTCAATAGGCACATCAGCCATAACTGCTCCACCTGTTCCAGTTGTTCCACCCATAACCTTTCAAGATAATCTATATTTAAAAACAAATCTATACTACAAAATATATGTCAAATCCAAGATTTGTATACATAGAAACATACGGATGTTCAGCAAATCAAAACAACTCTGAGATTATGAAAGGTTTGCTTGTCCAAGCAGGACTTCAACTAACAAACAACCCCAAAATAGCAGATATCATAATTCTGAATACTTGTATAGTCAAAGAACCAACTGAAAAGAAAATTGAAAGAAGGATTCTCGAGTTGCAGAAGCTGAAAAAGAAAATCATAATTGCAGGGTGCATGCCTGATGTAAGGGCTAAAGAATTAAGCAATAAGAACCTCTTCTTATTATCCAATCATCAAATCAAGAATATTGTAAAATTAATAAGAAAAATCACAGAATCAAGCTATAAAGAAAAAGAGTTCTTATTAGAAAATAAAGAAGTAAAACTCTGTGCTCCTAAAATTCCCTTAATTAAGCAAATAGGAATTACTCAACTATCTGAGGGTTGTCTCGGTTCTTGTAATTATTGTCTTACAAGATTTGCAAAAGGCAAATTATTTTCTTATCAAGAAGAAGATATAATAAAAAATATTCAGAATGATATTAGCTCAGGATGCAAAGAAATTTGGTTAACTAGTCAGGATAATGCTTCATATGGTTTAGATAGAGATAAAGCCAAGTTACCTGAACTCCTAAGAAAAATACTAGAATTAAAAGGTAATTTTAAGATAAGACTTGGAATGATGAATCCAAATAATGTTCTTCCTATTCTTGATGATTTAATAGAAATCTACAAAGATGAACGAGTTTACAAGTTTCTTCATATCCCTATTCAATCAGGTTCAAACAAGATACTTGGAGAAATGAACAGGTTTTACAACAGAGAAGATTTCCTAAAGATAATCTCAAAATTCAAAAAAGAGCTTCCTAACTTAACTATCCTCACAGATATGATTGTAGCTTACCCTGGAGAAACAGAAAAAGACTTCCAAGATACTCTAAATCTAATAAAAGAGATAAAACCAGAATTTCTCAACACTTCGAAATTCTGGCCTATGAAAGGAGCCAAAGCTGCGGCTTTGGTTCAAGTTCCCAAGGAACTTGCAAAGAAAAGAGCCCAGGAATTAATTGAGTTGCATAAAGAAATTTCAAAGGAGTTAAATAAAAAAGAAATTGGAAAAGAATTCAAAGTTTTAATTAATTCTCATCACGGCTTTAGTTATGAAGCTAGAACTGATAATTACAAGTTGGTAAAAATATATTCTAGGGAGATACTTAAGGGTTTTGTAAAAGTTAAGATAGTTGACCAAGAAGGATATAGTTTAGTTGGAAAAATAATCTAATCTCTCTTTCTGCTCTTAATCGCTTTCTCAACAGTTTCTGTTAGCTCTCCCAAATTCGAGCTTTTTACAACATATCCATCTGCATGACTGGCTCTAGAACCTGCCCTATCAGGAGAACAGGTCGTATTAATCACAATCGGGACTCCATGATTCACTTTTAAAATTTCATCCATTAAATCTAATCCAGACATGTCAGGCAATCTCAGGTCTAAAACAACACAAGAAGGAGTGGGTTGTATACCCTTATATGCCTTAAGCGCTTCTTTCCCAGTTGAAGCTGCGACTACCCCATAACCTTTATGGCTAAAGCAATCTGAGTACAATAATCTATGGTTTTCATGATTATCTACAATTAATATTGTTCCTTTGTTCATATCTCTTATCTAATGAGGCTCTTTTTAAAAATAAATCTATACTAGAGAATATACGTTGAACAGCGTCAAGTAAGCTAAAAACAACTACCTAGAACCTTCCTCTTTTTCTTATAAGCAAATTACCCTTTCAACCCACTAC
>CAIKMX010000016.1 GCA_903828655.1 uncultured archaeon
ATTGCGACTAAAAAATTAAAAGTAATTGATCCTGAAAAACATTTTAAAAATGAAAATGAGGTAATGAGGGAGTTGAATGCTTCTAAGCTTCAATCTCCTATTATTATTGTAGACCCTACTTACAAATACAGAAATGTTGCTGCGGGACTTGGAGAAGAGACGTTTGAAAAGTTTTTATTATTCGCAAGTAAATTTTTGAAGAAACCTTCTATTGAGATGTTTGAAGTGAAAGATTTGGATCTAGAGAGTTTGAAGAAGTTGGCTAAACAAAAAAAGGCGCAATTTATTGAGGTTGAGTTATCCACAGATAGACAGGCAGGAGATATTGCTGGAACAAAGATGAGAAAGTTTTTTGAGTTTTTATGTTCACAACTTGAGAGAAAAGGGCAGAAAGTTTTGAGAAAAGAGTTTGTGTATTTTGGGCAAGGCCAACAGTCAAGGGCTTATATTATTGTTAAGGAATCAAAAGAGTTTGAATTGGGGGGAATTGAACTTTTTAGGAAGGATTCTGTTAAGGCATTTAAGAAAGTTCATAAGAGGACGTATATGCGTGGGAAAAAACTTTTTGCGAAGCAAAAAGTTACATTAGAAGATGTTTTTACGCATGTGAAAGATTTTGAACAGGATATGGGCGTTGAGATAAGAGTTTGATTATGCATTTATGCCATATCCTTGGGCGTGGGGCCATTCTTGAGTGATTTGTCCCCTTTTTCTTGCATCTACAACATTGGTTGTTCTGTATTCTGTTCGGCCATTTGCTTTAAGTCTGCTCTCTTTAACGAAGAGGCTACCTCCACAAGGAGTATAATCCAATAAAACATCAAATCTTTCAGCAGTTCTTGGGTCAGTTGCAGTTGTCATGTTATTTTGTAGTTTTTATTGTTTTTATATTTTTAGTTAGAGTTCCAAGCCAACTCAAACATATAAGCTAAAGAGTTTGTGAAATATGGGGAGTTGATCCAAACGCCATAATCGAAGTCTTCGTGAACGTTCGTTGGTTTCATTGTGAAGATAAGCTCTCTTTTGTCTACAATTATGAATCTTGCACTAAGAGTTTTACTTTTAACTGGTGCTGCAAGTTTCTTTGAAACCTTTTGAGCTTCTGCGTCAGTATCTGCTACAATAATCTTGATGTCTACTTTTCTTTTCTTTAGTTTTGCGAAAACATCCTTGAACATCTTTTGTTTGGACATTAGTTCGTAAGCGGAACTTGCGATATAAACGCATTTTTCTGCATTTTCCATAACATCTCTCATTTGAATGTATAAGTTTGAACGTCCTTTTATGGAGGTTGATAGATCGTGATTTTTTATCGGTTCTACTCCAGATTTGTGTAATTGCTGAAGTTCTTCGTATTCTTTTGTGTCTTTTAGGCCGGATAGAGTTGTTACTTTTTCTTCAGCGTATTTTTGTGTGTTATTCTTAAGTTTTTCAATAACAATTTCTGGCTTTACTGCTAGATATTTAACGGGTTTACCTATTTTTTGAATAACAAAACCACGCTTTTCTAAAGATTCTAAAACATCATAAGTTCTTGAACGTGGAACGCTAGAAAGTTCTGCAATTTCTCCTGCTGAAGCAATTCCCTTGCTTAAAAGAGCCAACCAAACTTTAGTTTCGTAAATATTAAGATCAAAATATCCTTTGACTTTCTTTACTAGTTCTTGTTTTACTATCATTTTCGGTCTAAATCTTGGTTAGATTTCACTACTCACTTATACAGAAACCCTTTATAAATCTTTCGGAGGTGTTGTCTTTTAAGGGTGGTTACACTTTCTCAAAACCTTTAAAACGGAGGGTCTATCTGCTTGGGTTGATGGCTATTGAGAAGGTTGAACGTGTGCTGAAGGTGGCGTTTGTATTTTTATTGGGCTTTTTGAGTTGTAGCGTTTTATTTTATGTTGCTAGTTCCGGTTTTGAGATGCCTTTAGGACTTGCGATTTATCAGGATAAATCTAATTTAAGTGCTCCTTCAAACTGGGTTTCAGAAGATAATATCCATGTTTATAATGATAAGCTTGTTTTGGATGTAAAAGGTATCTCTTTGAGCAGGTATGCTTCAACTGGGAGTATGAAACCCGTTTTTGATGAGAATGCTAATGGGATAAGGGTTGTTCCGGTAAATGAATCTCAAATTCAGGTAGGGGATATTGTTTCTTTCAAGCGTGGAGAGAATATGATTGTTCATAGAATTGTTGAGAAAGGAATAGATGAAAATGGGATTTATTTCATCACAAAAGGAGATAGTAATCAGTATCCTGATGAAAAGATAAGGTTTAAGGATATTGCTTATGTTACAATAGGGGTATTGTACTAATATGGCCAGGGATGGAAAAATAATAAGACTTGAAATTGATTTATCTGATACCTGCGGGTGTGTAGATAATGAAGAAGATGAAATTATACAAACCGGATTGAAGAGTGCGGGGGTATTTTCTGAAGATTTTCTTTATAGTGTTTTTAATGGGGCAAGAGTTGCACAGGTTGAAAGAACCGGGCAGTATCGTCATCCAGGTAGTGAACATCCAAACTCTATATTTGCATTTGCTTTTGATGAATTGGTTTGGGAAGGTAAGCCAGGAGATTCTTGTGACATTGAAACTTATGCGAGGAATTATAGTCCTGCAGGTTTGATAGTTTATAGGGCGGATCATCTGGCTAGGGTAGCCGATCAGGGAGATAAGAGATTGTTATTTGAGTATGAGTTTGTTCATCCAGATAGAAAAGTTGATGCTGTTGAGGCAATTGCCTTAATCAGATTGCCTGGAGTAAGAAGATAAAATTATCTTTTTTGGTAATGTAACTGATAATGTTAGGTTTGGAGCAATTTTATGTTGTTAATTTGCCAGTGCTTTAATTATGATTTGCCAAGTGTGTGAACGGATTATAGGTTATCTAATTGATTTTTGGTGTGAAAAAGAAAGATTTAAATACTTATATCAGTTGATATAAGTATGAAAGAGGTGGAAGAAATGATGAAAGAAAATGAATTTGCAAGGTATCCTCGATTGGATACTGTTCTGATGGTTGAGAAATTTATTGAAGAACATAGCGGAGAGTTTAAAGTTTATCAACTTTGGAAAAACTTGCCAAAAAAAACAATGTATCAGACATATAAGGTCATAATTGTCTATCTTTTAGATATTAATAAAATTGCGGTTGATTCGGAGGGAAAAATTGGTTATATCTGGAGCCCGGAGGCCGGACAAATATTTAAGAAAAAGGGAGTAAAATGGGAATAATCAAACCAAGTGACGATGTTATTTTTGCAGATGAGAATATAAGAGAAGCTTGGATTAGAGTTAAGGAAACCGACCCAGAACTTACAAAACATCTTCTTAAAGCAAAGGACGATATAAAAGAAAATGCTTTTTGTGGTATTCAGCTTTCCAAAGATAAAATTCCTCGGGAATGGATTCAAAAATATAGAATAAATAATCTTTGGAAGTATGATCTCCCAAATGCATGGAGGTTGCTTTATTCAATAACAACTCCTACAAAGGTTGAAATTATCTCTGTTTTTTTAGATTGGATGGACCATAAAGAGTATGATAGATTGTTTGGCTATTAGTATTCTCTCAACAAAACTAGATATTTGGTAATGTTGCAATGCGTTTACATTTTTTGTAGGAGCAATTTTATGTTTTTAAGCATTTTACATATAAACAATGTTGCCAATTGAGGGGATGAAATGCAGTTACTAAAAAGCGAGCCCGAAGGGCGAGCGTCAATTTATAAAATTATCTTACTCAAGATCATTCCTAAAAATATTCCTGCAGAGATGAAAGGCATTGCAGGATAGAATTTCTTCTTTGAGATTATTAACAAGAAGGTTAGGCCTGCAAGAGCGCCGAAGGTTACAAACAAGGCGCTTGCTAAAGAGAATGCTCTTAAAAATACGCCGGCTGCGATTATAGGGAATACTATATCTCCGCCACCTAAGATTGCCATTGAAACTTTTAGCTTGCTGTCTTTTAGGGCCTTAGTTTTTTGTTTTTCTGTTTTTAGTTTTCTTATATCTTTTAACTTTGCTTTATCTTTGTCAGACATTTTTGGAATTAACAATCCTCCAAAGATCTTTAGTTCTTCCATTTGGAACTTGGCCATCTTTTGCATTACTCCAGAGTGCCATACTGCCCACATGTCGTAGATTGAGATTATTATTAACAAAAGGATTATTGTAAGAGGAGTTAGAATTGTAACAAAAACTGCTGCGATTCCGGGATAGATTAAAACTTCTGTGAAGTTGTGGATTATAACTGTCGGCTTAAACATTTTTAGTGTTGCTAGAACTAGGGCAATTCCTAGCGCAATAAGGGAGGCATATACAAAATAATTCTTTAGGAGGGCGTTAAGGGTTATTCCTAAAGATAATGCTATTACAACAAAGAACCAGGATTTAATTACAAATTTCCATCTGTATCTTATAAGAATCATAATTAGGGCGATTGCAATTGCGAAAGAAATAATCATCGAAATAAGGCTTGGTGCGGCTCCGAGATTTTCAGGCTGTTGCATTCCGTAAGGAACGTCCGTTGAGGTATATGCATTTACTACTAATAATCCTATGAACTGTGTTACTAGGAAAAGAGTTAGTAATGTTAGTGTAATAGATAATTTATGTTTCATCTTTTTTAATTTGTGCTTTAGTATCTTATTGTAAAACTGGTTTTTAAATGTGTGGTGGTTGTGACACCATTGCATATAATTGCTCCTAACAATCCCTACAGCAGTTGCGGTTACTAAAAAGCGAGCGAAATTTTTTAAATCTAAATTTTGTGCTTTTAATCTGGTGAATTTGAGGGATTTAGCTTATCAAATAATTCTTTTGTATTTAAAACTTTAATCTTGACCTGTTTTTTTAGTAATTTTTCTTCTGACCAGATGATGCATTTAAACTTTAATGCTAGTGCCAAATACTCTTTGTCTTTTGTATGTTCTGGCAATAATTCACATGCCTCTGGAATAAATGATGCGATCTCTTGTTCTGAAATTAATTTAACTCTGTCTTTGAAGATAGATAATAACTCTGAAAACTCTTCTTCTGTTCTGTGTGTTTTTGACAGCACCTCTTCTTGGTTATTGGTGAACTCCTCTAATAGAAATTCTGGGGCAATAAATTCTATGCTTTTTGAAAGAAATATCTCTTTAGATGATTTACTTCCTTTGATTAGTAATGAAAATAATTCATTAGCATCAATAACAACAAGCATTTATTTACACCTCTTAGAAACTCTTTTTGATAAAGCTTCGTTGACTTTTCTTCCTAATTTTAGTGCATCTTCTTGTGTTAATTCGCTGTCTTTTGAAAAAGATTCAAGTACTCTAAGCTGCACTATTTTCTTTTCAAATGCTTCTCTGGCTACTTCTGACCAGTTCATTATCTTGAACTCGGATAGTTCTTCTCTTAGTTTACTCGGAATGGATATTGTTAAATTTGGCATTTTACCTCCCAACACATTTATTCACATGAATACACATGATAGATGTGTATTTAAACTTTTTGGTTTATTATATAATTTGTCCGTGCTTGATGTATGAAAAATGGACAATGTTGTCAACGGATTTTGCTGTTATCAAATCGTCGCTCGGAATCGGATTTCATCACGATTCCTCGCTCCTGAAATTTTTGTGAATGTGATGTGTTCTTCATGGGTTGGCAACTTTTTTATTTTATGGGCTTGGCTAAGTTTTTCTTTTTTATTATTTGAAAGCATTTTTATATGCTCAGTATTTCTTTTATGGTATGGGCTGTTTCAGAATAATTGCTAAGGACAAAAAGACTAAAGCTCGAACGGGAGTTATTTCTACTAAGAAAGGAAAGGTTGAGACTCCTTTCTTTATGCCTGTGGCTACAAAAGCTTCTGTAAAATATATTG
>CAIKMX010000017.1 GCA_903828655.1 uncultured archaeon
AAGTTCTTGAAAGAGCAGGAAATTTCAAACTAGGTGATGGCAAAGTGGCATCCATTACCTGTCTTCCTTTGACAGAAACAGTAGAGGGAGATATATCTGGCTATATACAGACAAATCTTATGTCTATTACGGACGGCCATTTGTTTTTTGATCACGAACTTTTTAAACAAGGTGATCGACCTGCCATTAATTACTTTTTATCCGTTACCCGTGTTGGTAGACAAACCCAAAGTCCTATGCGCTGGGGAATTAACAGAGAGCTGTCAAGCTTCATGCTGTTAAGACAGAAAACCGAGCGTTTTGTGCACTTTGGCGCTGAAGTTAACGAGGGTATAAAGGCAACACTTAGGATGAGTGATAAAGTTAATACCTTTTTAACACAAGGCTACAGTGATGTTTTGGATAACAATATACAGATACTAATCTTTAGTTTGGTCTGGGCGGGGATATTGGGTGAAGATACAGGCAAGGACATCTTTTTACACCTTACCTTAGCCCAAGAAAGATATCTTTTGAACAAAGAGTTTAAAGATAAAGTAGACAATCTAATTGCAGGAAGCAGTGACTTTAATAATTTACTAGCTAAAGTTGGCACAAAGTACGCCGAGATATTTGATTTTATGAAATGACCCGCCCATGTCACGAATAAAATTTTTAAGAAAAGAGCTACAAGAAGTTAGATCCGTTTTAGATCTTGTTGAATCTTACGAAGAGATCTCAGCTATGCGTATGAGAAAAGTGAAGGGTTTTGTGCTTAACAACCGCGAGTTTATGTCCGGTCTTAATAACGCATTTGCGTACATTTCCTACGCATATAGAGAATACAAAATTGCAACGAAGGATAAAAGCGCCGGAGTTTTAAACACTAATGGAAAGACAGTTCATGTTTTGCTTTCATCAAACGTGGGTTTGTTTGGAGATATTATTCGCGATACTTTTATGCTGTTTGCCGAAGAAATAGAGAAAGTTCCAAATGATGACGTTGTGGTTGTCGGGAAAGTTGGGAAAGGCTATTTTGAAGATCTTTACCCAGAGCGTAAGTTTTCATACTTTGACTATCCGGACAGCGGTGTTGATCCTGTTGCTTCTGCGGCGCTGCTTAAAAATATCCTGCCTTATTCTGACATTGTTGTGTATCACGGCGTTTTCAAAAGTATTGTTTCACAGGAACCTTCGAGAACTTTGATGACAGGAGAGGTTTTAAAAATAGAAAGCGAGTTAAGAGACAAGGGGGTTAGATTTATCTTTGAGCCTTCAATTGATAAGCTAGCCGAGTATTTTGAAAAACAGATTTTGTCAGTCATTTTTGAGCAGTCTATTTATGAATCAAGTCTTAGTAAGTTTGCTTCTCGTATGGTAAGTTTGGATAAGGCATCTGAGAATGTACGCGGCCGCAAATATCGTATAAAATTTTCGTTAAACAAGCTAAAGCATCGCAACATCAATACGCGTATGCAATCAGGTATATGGAGCAGCACCAAGATATAAATAAAAAAGAAGAAGTTTTAGGAAAGATTATTGGGGTAAAAGACGATGCTGTAGAAGTAGAATTTTTGGGAAATTCCAAACCCGAGATTTTTGAGATTTTAAATCTGCAGGAAGACGAAAGTGTAAAACTTGAAGTTGTAAGCTCTTCCAATGTGGGCTGCTTTTATTGCATAAACCTTACATACAAACGTCATTTTTCTAGAGGAACAGTTGTAACCAGGACTTTTGAAAAACTAAAAATTCCTGTTGGAACAGAGGTACTGGGTAGA
>CAIKMX010000018.1 GCA_903828655.1 uncultured archaeon
AAATTGGTGTTTCAAAAGAAAAACTACAATAGTCAAGAAAGAAACTACAATTGTTAAGCATTTTATACATAAATAATGTTGAACTCTGCGTTGAGGAAATGCAGTTACTAAAAAGCGAGCGAGTGAAACGAGCGAGCGTTAAGAAAAAAATATGAGAACACTCTTTTTCTTTAGAAAAGAAAAATTGGTGGTTCAAAAAGAAACTAAGATAGCTATATATAAAAAATAAAAAAAATAAAATAGACTTAATCTTCGAAGTCGGCTTCTTCACCAAGATCAAATTCTTTTTCTAATTCCTCGTCCTCATCAAATTCTTCATCTAAATCTTCAGTTTTTGATTTCATTTTATACCCTCTTTTAATTGATTTTAGATTTGTTATTTTCTTTATAAATATTGTGGTGATTTTTACGATAGATTTTTATTTTTCAAAATTTAGCAACCTTTAAAAACCACAGAAACAAATAAATTTGTTGGGAAAAGTTGATTATCGCTATTGATCATCATTATCACATTCACATTCACTGTTAGTGATTTTAACCGAGAGCATCGGTAGAAACGGGATAGACGAGATTCGTGGTTGAGAGCAAAAGAAGACTTTTTCTAATTTATAATTAAACTGAATGGAGGAAAAAAATGGCAAAAATAAGTCCAACATCAATAAAGTATTCCATAATTGCGGATTTCGTAGCTCAGGGCCCATTTCAGAAGCCTGATGTAATCGGTGCTTTGTTCGGGCAGACAGAGGGTTTGCTTGGAGCAGATATGGAGCTAAGAGAGTTACAGAAAGAAGGAAAGATTGGAAGAATAGAAGTTGAGTTAGAAACTGAAGATGGAAGAACGAAGGGAGAAATAATTATTCCTTCTGCTTTAGACAAAACAGAGACTACAATCATCGCTGCTTCTTTGGAAACTATTGATAAAATAGGTCCTACAGATGCTAAGATAACAATCAGAGAGATTCGAGATGTTCGTGGAAGTAAGAGAGACTATATCATGGAGAGAGCAAAGAAATTACTTGCAGGTATCCAGAACGAAGGTATGGATTCTACTGAAATGGGAACTGAATTGAGAGAATCTGCTAGAACTTCCAAGATAACTGAGTATGGTGATGAGAGATTGCCTGCTGGAGATATTTCTGGAAATGAAGTAATTGTTGTTGAGGGTCGAGCAGATGTTGTTAACATGCTTAAGCATGGATTTAACAATGTTATAGGTATGACTGGAACAAAGCTTCCAAAAGCTATAGCTGTTCTTGGAGAAGAAAAGGAATTAACTTTATTTGTTGATGGAGATCGTGGCGGAAAGCTTATTGCTAAGAATGTTTGCGACAACGCAAAGATTGCTTTTATTGCTCAGGCTCCTGATGGAAAGGAAGTTGAAGAACTTGCTGGAAAAGAAATACATCAGGCATTGAGAAAAAAGTTACCTGCTTCTGATTTTTTAAAGTTCTCGGGAATTTCTGAAGAACAGCCTAGACGATTCGAGAGAAGAGATTCTTACGAACGAAGAGGCGAATCTTCGGAAAGACCTTCGAGGTCTTATTCTTCTTCTGCTAGTGAGTCTGCTCCTGTTGTTCCAAAGACACCTAAGAGAGAATTCACAAAGCATGATAGAGAGAAATTAAGAAGTATGGCCGATGAAATAAAAGGCAAGAATGTTCTTGTACTTAATAGTAATCTTGAGATTGTTAAGAATGTTCCAGCATCAAAGCTTGGCTTTATGAGAATTGATGATGCTTTTGCATTAATGACTTCTAGCGCTACTGCAGGAATTATAGTTTCTGCTGAAAATCTTGGAGCTAGAGCTGTTGCGGCAAAATCATTTGGAAAAGTTCCCGATACTACGACTATAGAATTAATATCTATCTAAATTTAATTTTTATAATCTTTGAGCAAGGATTTTCCTTGCTTTTTTATTTTTATTGGTTATTTTAGAATTATCCTTTAATCTATTCTTGTTACAAGTGATTCATTAATATTTCTGAGATTATCTAAAAATAAATTTGCAGCGTCTCTTACTTCTCGAGCTGTTCTTTGTCCAAAACCCGTTATCCATCCAAGGCCCACTTCAACTGCTTCGGGGGGTAATGCTATAGAACCTCCTCCAGAGTATCTCCCTTGTGAACCTCTATTAGGAATGTATCCTTTTTCCATGTTCTATTTAGGATACCGAGATTTATATATTTTTGGATTTTTTTAGGCATTTTACATATAAACCTTGTTGCCTAGTATGTTAACGGATTTGAGATTACTAAACGTCGCTCTGTGCCTGACTTCTTCGAGGCACTACGCTTCGGTATCTTTTTGGTAATGTTCTATTCTTTTAACGACTTGTTCTACTTTTTTATTTTGGATTTGATAGGAGCAATTTTTATTTGTTACCTTACATTTCTGGGAAATGTTTATATATCCAATTTTGATTGTATTAGTATTAAAAAAGAGTGTGTAAGTGGCAATTTTTTTATTTGTGAATTACCTTACATTGTTTGAATGAATGGTTTATAAAAAATATGTGAAAAGGGGCGGGAAAACTTTTGGACCTTATTACTATGAAAGCTATAGAGATTCTGATGGAAAGGTAAAGACAAGATATCTTGAAAATTATAAACCTCGAGGGATTTCTGCGTTTTCTAAGGTTTCTAAAAAAAATGTTACGGGTTTTGGAAAGTATGTTTTGGTTTTTGCTTTAGTTGCACTACTGGGGTTTTTTGCTTATTCGATGATATTTCAAAATTATAGGGGATTTACTGGGTATGTTGTAAACTTTGCAGGAGGTGATGGGAGTTTGGGCAATCCTTATCAGATTTCTGACTGTTTGCAACTGAACAAAACTCGAGAGAATTTAACTGCTAACTTTATCTTGATGAATGATATTGATTGTTCTGATACAAGAAATTGGAATTATAATTCGACTTTGGGAATTTATGAGGGGTGGCAACCTATTGGTAACGGGGGGAACGGCTACATGGATGGGGATTTTCATCCTTTTGTCGGAAATTTCAATGGGGGAGGGTACCGAGTAACGGATTTGTATCTTAATCGGGATAGCCTAACCGGTTTTTATTATATCTCAGCCGGGCTTTTTGGACTTGTTTGGGGTCCTGCGATTATTGAAGATGTTCATTTGTCTAACGTAAATATAACTGCTACAGGATATACTTCTGTAGGTTCTTTGGTGGGATTCGTAGGTGTTGGTGCTAAGATTGATGGTTGTTCTGCTTCTGGCAGGGTAGATTCTATTGCAAGATCTCCTGGCCGAGGAAATTATTACTATTATGGTTCTGGAGGTCTTGTTGGCTTCCTTAACGCGGGTAATATTAATAACTCTTATTCTTTGGTTGATGTATTCACTTCAATTCATGGGGGCGGTTTGGTCAGCTTTGCTGCTTCGGATCTTTTTCCAAGTACTCCCTTCTCTATTATGAATTCATATTCTGCTGGAAGAATTTATGGGCAGAATTTCTTGGGGAGGTTGGTGGGCAAAACGGAGTGTGGGTCTAGCCAAAACTGTGAGATCCGTAATTCTTTTGCATTAGGAAGGGTTGAACATATTGGGGCTCCTTCTTTTTCTTTTAATTATACTGGGGGATTAGTAGGTCTTTCAGTTCCAGCAATCGTCGGAGGGTTGTATGTTAATAACTTAGTACCTTCTAATTCATTTTGGAATAATCATACCGTCATGCCCCGTAATTGTTATAATAAGGACACTACCGAGGGGGTTGAGCCGTACCTTCCATCAAATGAGGGATGTGATGTTGTTCAGAATGATATAGAATATTTTTATGATACAAATAGTAATCCTATTTCTTCTTTTGATTCTTCTGTGTGGGATTTATCTATTTGTGATGATGTTGGTTTTCCTCCGCTAATCAACGAGGGAATAACTGATTCTGCAGATTGCATTAGAATTTGTCCTGATGGGATGATTGGAAATGGTTCCATTGAAAATCCTTGCCAGGTTGAAGAGTGTGGTCAGTTACAGTCAATGAATCAAGAGATGCAATTCAATATGAGTTATACCCTTGTGAAAGATATTGATTGTTCTGATACTGTGAATTGGAATGGCGGAAAGGGGTTTGAACCTATTGGTTGTCCTAATAGCCTTTGTGGCAGCAGAGTTTCTCAGTCGGAATTTTTTGGTAATTTTTATGGAAGAAATCATACTATCTCCGATTTGTATATCTCTCGTCCAGATGAAGGATATACTGGTTTATTTGGAAGAATTTTGGGAGATATCTCGGATGTTAGATTAGAGGATGCTTATGTTGAAGGTGATGGGGTGGTCGGAGGTTTGGCAGGTAATCAGGAGGATGGAATAATTTCAAATTCTTATTCTGCATCAACGGTGATTGGAGTTAGTGATGTTGGAGGTTTAGTAGGATATTCTCTTGATTCCGAAACTAGAAGTTCTTATTCAACAGGAAGTGTGACGGGTAGTGACCCTTTCCTTAGTGCTTACCTCGGAGGGTTAGTGGGATATCAACTTGGAGGAATTGTTAATAATAGTTATTCTAGGGCAAATGTGAGTGGTTATGCTTCTGTTGGAGGTTTAGTCGGGTATATCACTGATGCAGGTCTCTCTAATCCCGGAGCTATACTCAATTCATATTCGACCGGAAGTGTTAGCGGGGACGGTTCGGGTATCGGGGGTCTTCTTGGTGTTGATGGGGGTGCGGGAGGTATTGTCTCTAATAGTTATTGGGATAATCAGACTTCGGGTCAGTCAATAAGTTACGGTGGAACTGGAAAGACCACGGCTCAGATGAAAAATGTGGCTACATATAGTTCCTGGGATTTTAC
Source organism: uncultured archaeon (assembly GCA_903828655.1). GTDB lineage: Archaea > Nanobdellota > Nanobdellia > Pacearchaeales > GW2011-AR1 > CAIKMX01. Next base: position 4,801 of record CAIKMX010000018.1, read on the forward strand.
AAATATTTGGAGAGAAATTCCAAATGATTATCCTAAACTGAGATGGGAAAATTATACTTCTGTGGTTCTTCCTAACTGTGCTGCATCAATGCGGGGGAATGGAACGCTTTCGGATCCTTGTCAGATAACAACATGCACACAATTACAGGCGATGAGAGATAATTTAACTGCGAATTATATCTTGATGAATAATATTGATTGTTCTGGATTTGATTATGGGGATGGAAAAGGATTTAAGCCAGTTGGTAGTGGAGAAATCAATTCATGTGGTTCTACAAGTTATTCCCCGTTTATAGGGAGTATAGATGGAAGAGGATATAATATAACGAACTTATTTATTTTTCGTCCTAGCCAGGCGTGTGTAGGGATGTTATCTGTTTTAATGGAGAATGGTTCGATAAATAATCTAGGGCTTGTTAATGTTTCAGTAACAGGGTCTACATTTACTGGCGGCCTTTATGGTACTAATCACAGGGAGTTTCCTCTTACTCCGAGTTATACGGTAATTAATGGTTCCTTCGTTAGTGGGAGTATAATTGGGGGGCAATATACTGGTGGTTTGGTGGGTTTTGCTTCTAACCTTGCAATATTGAATTCATTTAGTACTGGGAGTGTTAGTGCTGTTGGTGGGATTGCTTCTATTGTTGGAGGATTAGTTGGAGAAATGGATGGAGTAAGTATTAATTCATCTTACTCTGTTGCTAATGTTTCTGGAAGTTCTTCTTGTGGAGGTCTTGTAGGAGATTTTATCGGAATGATTTCAGATTCTTATGCAAGAGGAAATATCACCTGCGGCCGTTTTGGTCTTGGAGCTGTTGGAGGACTTATTGCTGTTCATTCTGGGGGGACTATTAGTAATTCATATTCAACAGGAAACATCTTTGCTGATAATAGCGGTGTTGGGGGTTTAATTGGGTGGGATTTTTCGCCTTATGGTCTTACATTTATTAATTGTTTCTCAACAAGTAACATTAGTAATTCTGCTGGAGGTAATGTTGGGGCTCTTGTTGGGAGTCATGCGGAGAGTTATATCAATAATTCGTATTATTGGAATTATACTGGTTCTCCGACTAATTGCTCTAATCCTCTTACATATCCCAATTATCCAACAAATTGCACTGCTGTTAATGATAAAACTTTGTTTTATTCTTCCTCAAATGAGCCTTTGAAGAAATGGAATTTCACACATATCTGGATGGAAGTTCTAGGAGATTATCCTATATTAAGAATGGGGAATGTAAGTACGACGCCTGTTTGTGTTCCGGATAATTCTTGTGCGGCAAGTACTTGTTCTGGTTCAAGTTGTACAAACAATTGTGGACAATCAGTTTCTGGAACGAAGAGTTGTCCTTGTACTAGTAATTGTGGGGGGGGTGGGGGCGGAGGTGGCGGTGGCTGTACAGATACGGCTGAAGATCCTTGCGTTCCTGTGACGGAATGTGATGCAAATAATAAAATGACCGTGCGATGTGTTTCAAGTCCAAAAGGGTGTTCTTCAAGGCTGGACATTGTTGATTGTGGATGTATTTCTGGTGTTGTTTGTGCGCCTTGGAGTGGCGATTGCAAGGAAGGGGGGAGAGTTAGAATATGTGAAGAAAGTTGTACTAAGTCTAGTATGATACAGGTAGATAATTGTGCTGAGGAGTTTAACAGGACTATTGATTATACTGTAGAATACCCCGAAGCTAATTGTGGAAATTGGAGTTTGTGCGAGGTAAATTATAACTTTGTCGATTTACTTTCAGGTATTGAGAATCTAAAGGGAAGGCAGAGGAGAGTTTGCGTTGATGGAGAAAGTGGTGTGGAGTTTTATCAAATTACTCCTTGTTCAACTAAGTTAAATGTTACTGCAAGAAGACTTGAGTGGTGTGGGGAGAATTATGTGGAGATTATTGACAAAGCAACAAATAAAACCGTTTCATTGATAAACGATAATATAAAATCCGTTGTTCCTTCACTAGATATCTCTCTTTTGGATTCTAAACCAAAATACTGTGCTTATTGCTATAATGGCGTTAAAGATAAAGATGAGGAAGAAACTGATTGCGGAGGTTCTTGCAGACCTTGCAGTATTGAAGAATCTTATCTGATGAATTGGTTGCAGAAAATGATGTGGGTGCTTAAATTTTAGGGCCCTATAGTAGACTATAAAAACCACTCTTCTTTCTTTAGAAAAGAAAGAATTGGTGGTTCAAGACACTCTTTTCTTTTTAGAAAAAAGAAAATTGGTGTTTCAAAAGAAAAACTAAGATAGTAAAACATAAAGAACCAAAAAGAAACTAAAATAGCAAAATATAAAATAGTAAAAAACGATATTAAAATAGAAAATGGGTGAAGAAAGCAGTGATTCGTCATTGGGAGAGAAGGTTTTGAATAAATTTGGAGATAAGGGTAGTCCTCAGAGGAGTTATTGGATGTGGGGGATTGGGATTTTTACTTTACTGCTTTTGATTTTTTTGATATGGGCTAATTTCTTTTGGTATAGGGATTGTTCAAGTGCTCAGTGTTTTTCTGATTATCTGCAGAATTGTAATTCTGCGAAGTATGTTAAATCCGGAACGATGCAGTTTCAGTATGAAATTTTGGGAATTCAGGAGGGGGCATGTGCAGTTCGTGTTAAATTGCTGCAGGGGGATTTGAATAATGAGGATTCTACGAAAATTGAGGGAGATTCAATGGTTTGTTCTCTTCCCAAGGGGATGGTTGTTGCTCCAGAAGCCGAGATTGCATATTGCCATGGAATTTTAAAAGAAGGCTTGCAGGATTTGATAATTTCTAAGATGCATAAGTATATTGTTCAGAACCTTGGTGATGTGAAAGACGCGTTTTGAGAATTGATGTTTTTGGTAACATGTTTGGAGGAGTCGTTGGGCTCTACTTTAATATTTTATGTTGTTGAGCATTTTACATACAAATATTTTGAATTTTAATGTGAATGATAGAAGATACCAACCAATCACCGCTCGGGCTCCGCTCCTTTGTCGCTCCCGCCCTCGCTCCCGCCTCTTTTTGCTAATGTGTTTATTTTTTAACGACTTGGTGAGAGTTTTTTGTTTTAGGTAAACTTTTTTTGACATTAGGTTTAAATTATCTCTTTTCATAGGGGTTTCATGTCAAAGATAATATTTGGTCCTGCGGGGCTTGGAGGGGTGAAAGAGGCTAAGATCAATCTTGAGAGCTATGCTAAACATGGTTTGAAGGCTTGTGAGATTTCATTTACTTATGGGGTTTATTTGGATAAGGCGGAATCTATCGAGATTGGAGAGTTTGCTGAGAAACTTGGAATTTATCTAAGTATACATTCTCCCTATTTCATTAATCTTAACTCTAAGGAGAGTGATAAGGTTAAGGCTTCTTTTGATAGAGTATTGAAATGCTGCGAGGCAGGGCATTATCTTTCTTTGGCCTATAAAGGGAAGCATAAGACTAAGATAGTGTTTCATTGTGGTTTTTATTCTTCTGGCGTGGGCTCTAAGAAGAAAGATTATGACAAAGAACTAAGTTTTCAAAACATAAAGAAACAGATTTTGAACTTAATGGAAAAAATTGAGGAGAATGAATGGAATGTTGAATTATGTCCTGAGACTATGGGTAAGATAAATGTTTTTGGAAGTCTTGAGGAGATTTCTAGGCTTGTCAAAGAAACAGGATGTTCTTGTTGTATTGATTTTGCACATGTCCTTGCAAGATATGGGAAGCATGAGTTTAGTCTTGTTGAAAAGAGTTTTCCTCAGAAACATTGGCATTGCCATTTTTCAGGGATTGTTTATGGAGATAAAGGAGAAAAACATCATAAGCATACAACGGAAGAAGAGTGGAAGGAGCTTTTGCACGAATTAAACAAACTGGATAAAGAGATAACCATTATTAATGAGTCTCCAAGCCCTTTTGATGATAGTATACTTGGTTTGAGTTTAGCTTGATTTTGGTCTTTTGTGAATGCTTAATTCTTTGGTAACATGTGTGGGGGAGTCGCATTGTTGGGGCAGTTATATGTTTTTGTTGCCAAGACTTAAAATTTTGATTTGCCAAGTCTGTGAACGAATTGAAACATTACCTAATGGAATTGTTTTTGTTTAGAACAACTGGTTTTACCCTTTTTACTACTTTTTGAACAACCTTTGAATTTTGTCTTTTTTCATCAATTTCTTGCTGTACAAGCTCAAACATTCTTTTTCTGATTTCATCAATTCTTTCAAGAATTCTTTTTGCTTTTTCAGGGTCTTCTCTTGTTGTACTTAGGATAAAAAGTATTTTTCTGATTATATCGTCGTAAGTTTCTCTCTGGTTCTCTCTAAGTTTTTCTAAACGTATCTTTGTTTCTTTCTGGAGCTTTAGTGTCGTTATTTTTTCTACCATTTTTTTGTGTTATTTTTTAGCTGTTTTTTCACTCCTATATTTTTGTGACATTTTGTATACTAGGGTATACTATTTAAACTTTTTTGTCATTGTCCAATTACAACAAACATAAGGTTTATAAAGGTTATACAATTGAGTGAATTAACTAAATTTGTCTTAAACAAATGAACACGAAAACTTTTTTGGTTCCTATTTTGGCAGTTATTGCCTTGATGTTAGTTGGCGTTGCGTCAGCTGATAACTTGGCGTGTGGTGTTGGGGTTTCATTCAATGATGTTTCATTGGGTTCCTCAACTACTATGACTGGCTTCAGTGGAGATGTAGTTCCTGTTAGAGTAACTTTTGACGCCTTGAAGGATATGAGTGATGTTAAAGTGAAAGTTTCTGTTGAAGGCACTAGAGACAGTGTTGATGCATCTACGGATAGATTCGACATAATTTCTGGTAATACCTACTCAAAACTTTTATCTTTGAAGCTCCCTTCAGATTTGAAAGATACAAATCAGGAATTTACTTTGTATGTTGAAGTTGTTTCAGCAGAAGATAGAACAGAAAGGACTTACACAGTAAGCCTTCAAAGAGAGTCTTATACTCTTGATGTTTTGTCAGTTGATTACAATTCAGCAGTTTCCGCTGGTGAAGTTTTTCCTATTTCAGTTGTTATCAAGAACATGGGCTTTCAGAGATCTGATGACGTTTATGTTGTCGCTTCTATTCCTTCCTTAGGAATATCAAGTAGAACATATGCTGGAGATTTGATCCCTGTAGAAAATGGCTTTGATAATAATAACAATGCAAATGAGGAAGACTCCGTTCAAAAGGTTGTATACCTTAAGATGCCAGAGAACGCTAAAGCTGGAGTTTATGACCTTGAAGTAAAGGTCTACAATTCTGACACAGAAACAACTGTTCGAAAGACTGTTGGTGTTGGCACTGGTGCTTCCGCTATGGTTTTAGCTGCTGTAAAGAATCAGGACATGAAAGCTGGAGAAACAAAAACATACGATATTGTTATTGTTAATTCAGCTAATAAAGTACGAGTTTTCAACATTAATGCCGTATCCGGTACTGCTTTGAGTGTTTCAGTTCCATCAGTAGTTACTGTTGGTGCTGGATCAAGCGTAACAGTTCCAGTTACAGTTAGAGCATCTAACGATGCTGATGTTGGTGCTTATACTTTCTCAGTGAACGTTGATGACGAAACCGTTGTCTTCGGCGCGAATGTTACAAATGGTTCAGCTAGTGGAGTTTCAACATCCGTTGTAGCTCTTACAGTTGTACTTGTAATTATATTCGTAGTATTACTGATTGTCTTGATTGTATTACTTACAAGAAAAGAACAAACAATTGAAGAAGTAGAAACAAGCTACTATTAACAATAATTTAATTTTTTTTATTTTTGGAATTTAATTTTTTATTCCAACTCTTTTTTATTCATAATTTTATATGTAATAAAAAATTAAATTGGTGATACCAATAGACGCTCGGTGTCTGGCTTCACCAAGACACCTCGCTTTCCTGCCGATTTTTATGAATGTGTCGAGTTCTAGGGGTTTGTTAGGAGTTTTTATTTATATCTTGGCAACTTTTATATTCTAATACGTTAGATCTTTAAACTTATTACCTTAGAAATATTCTCTTGCATTGATACTCCGTAAAGAGTCGAGGCTTCGCTTATTAGGGCGTCGTTGTGCGTTATTATGATATACTGGCCTGTTGTCATGTATTTCTTGATTAAAGCGGCTAGAAGCTCTGAATTGTGCTTATCTAGGGCCGCATCAATCTCATCAAAGATGTAGAAGCAGTATGGCTTGTACTCTTGTATTGCGAAGATTAAGCTTAGAGCGACTAGAGTCTTTTCTCCGCCACTTAATGATGTAATGTCGAAATATTTTCCTCTTGCTACTTTAATTAGGATGTTTAGGCCACCATCAAAAGGATTTTGTTTGTTTTCCAATTCTAAGAAAACTTCTCCTTTCTTACTTAGCTGTGAGAAGTTTCTTGTGAAGTAGGTGTTTACTGCTTCAAGTGTCTTCATGAATGATTTCTTTTTCTTTTTGTCTATTTCTTCAATTATCTTTGCTACTTGTATCTTTTCTGATTCTATCACTTGTACTTTTTGTTCTATTTGTGTAACCTGTTCTTTTATTTTTTCATAAACTTCTAGAGCTTTTAGGTTGACTGTTGAGAATCTTGCTATTTTGAATTCTGCGTTCTGTAATTTTTCACGAACTTTCTCTTCTGACTCTTGTATTAGCTCTAGCTTTCCGCCTTGTGAAACTTCGTTTAGTTCTGTTTTTATTGAGTCATTTTGGGCGTTTAGCTGAGCTTTTTGTATTTTTATATTGTTTATTTTATCTTCGTGATTCCTTGATTCGTGTTGTAATCCGATTCCGTCCGTTTCAAGAGCTTTTTGTTTATCTTGAAGTTCATTTCTAAGGTTGAAGAATTTTTCTGCTCTTTCATATAACTCTTGTTCTTCTTTTTCTTTCTTTTCTACAAGTTTATATTTTTCAGATAGTGTTTGATTTATTATCTTTAATTCTTGTTCTGCTGTTTCTATGTCTCTAGTTATGGACTTTATATCCACACTTAAACGATTGATGTCTCTTTGCTTAATTTGCATTTCGGTATCTACGTCAACGTCTACAAAAGAGATTTCTTGGAGATTTAAACGGGTTTCATCATATTCTGATTCTATATTTTTTATCTTTTCAAATTCTTCTTCTAGTTGTTTTAATTTTATGTCGTAATTCTTCAAACTTTCGAGGTTTTCTGTCTGGGTTTGCATTAGTTTTTTTATTTGTTCTTTCTTTTCATCGGCGTTTTTTAATTTTAAGATGTCTATTTCAATTTCGTTAATTTTGGTTTCTAATCTTGAGAGATTTTCTTTTAGCTCAATGTTTTTGAGCTTTATTTCGTGTTTTTGTTCTATGTTCTTTTTTTGTTTTTCATCAGCAGATTTTATGTTTTTGTCTGCTTCATCTATTACTTCTTTTACATGTTCTTTTGTTACCTGGCTTTTGCATAATGGACAGATGTCTAATTTTACAATATCTTGTTTAAGTCTTTCTTCTCTTTTTGTTTCTTGTTCGAGTATTGCATTTTCTCTTTCTATGCTCATTTCTTGCTCATCAAGCTCCATTAGTCTTAGTCTTGCGTTTTCAATATTTTCTCTTGTTTCTTTTTTTATTGAAGAGGCTTTTTCTAGTGAGTGAGCATGTTTTATTTCCTCTGAAAGAGAGGAGATATTTTTTTGTATCAGTTCAAGTTCTTTTCTTGATTCAATTAGATGTCTTTCTTTTTCGAGTTTTCTATTTTTTTCAGTCAGGATATCTGATTTTAGAATATAAAATTGTCTTCTCTTCTTTTCAAGACTGTCAAATTTTTCTTGAAGAACTT
>CAIKMX010000019.1 GCA_903828655.1 uncultured archaeon
TTTTTGTGTTTGATTATAATTTATATAATACTTATAATTATTATAGTTTATAAATCTTTTGATTAGATGTTGCCAAATCTTGAATTTTGTTTAACTTTACCAAGATGAAATGAGATACTGAATGTTTGGCATTTCCTCCTTTCGAGGGCTGACAGCTCTTTCGACGGGATTTTGTTGTATCTTTCACTACTCCCGTTTGATGAACATAATTTATATACTAGTCTCTCTTGATAGTATTGCAAATTACGGGCTTTTAGCTCTTAGAAACAACAAGTGACTAGGGACTAGGGAACAGAAAAAAGAGGTGCAAATGAAAACAAAAGTGATATCGGTAGTCTTGACGGCGTTTATACTAGTTATTCTTATTTTGTCGGGTCCGGCAAATGCATTTGATTTAGGGTTTAATATTTCTGATATAAGTTTGACGAAGGGAGAGAAAACAACTTTTGATATTTCACTTAATCTTGCTGAAACTGAAATTCTTAATGTTAGCTCCATAACATTATTTCTTGATGGATTTAAGAAAAATGATTATGCTTGTAAATTTAATTCTGATGGAACTGCTTTGTCTGGATGTAATGGAATTACAATAAAGAAGGTTGTGCATAATGTTACAGATGCGCCGGATGGTTATGGTTATGGATATGGTTATCAGTCTAGAACTGATAAAGTTAGTTATCTTTTAACTCTTGATTCTGCTAAATTTCCTTCAGGGAAATATAAGACGGAGATTGAAGTGAAGTCTGGGAAGAATATTGTTAAAACTAAAGGTGAAAACTTACTTATCACCTTTGTTACGAAAGGTCTTGATGGATGTTCAATAAGAGCGAAGGATGGGAACTTAACGGTGGATAATAAATTATTTACTGATTCAAAGCTTAATTTCTTTGTACAAAAGAAAAATGCTGCTCGTGCGACAGGATATATTTATGCACAACTTGGAAGGACAAGAGTATCTTATGACTTTACAACTGAAGAGGTTTTAGAGAATGATAACAATCATGCTATCATTTTGGTTACTGGTAGTTATGTTATGAATGTTGGTCCAAAGATTCCCGAGACGGCAATGATATACTTTGATAAGATAACTAACAAGATAACTATCTCTGGTGAGAAGGTTAATGCACAAAATCTTGATGTGACTTTTGATCAGAAGTGCTGAGACTTATTTTAATGAAATTTATCTGATGATGTGTACTGCGAAGGTTGTGGTTGTTAAGTATTTTACGCAGATGTAATAAGTTGCACCTAACCTTGGACATTGAGATTACCTAAAAATGAGTGTCTGATCGTTTTAAGTGAAATGAGAAATATGAAGCGAAACCTTTAAATATGACATAACCCTAATTAGGGTTATGGTAGTACTAACTGAAAAAGAGAGAAAAATAATTGAAAAGAAATTGTCTAACAAGAGACTTAGCCAGTCTGAAAGGAATAGGTTAAGCAGAGCAATAAGACCAAAGTTAAGGGAGATTTCTAGGATTGATTCTAAAAATATTTTGGAAAAGATGAATTATGATCCTAAGGTGGTTTCAATTGAGAATAAGATAATAAATATCATAAAGAATAAGATTAAAGAGGTGGATTCAATTATTTTATATGGGTCTGCTGTGCAGACCAATTATCATTCTTATAATGATATTGATATAATGATTGTAACCAAATCAAAGATTTATTCTTCTGAAATTGAAAAATATAAAGGGATAAAGAATATAAAAAAAATGCTGGAGGAGGGTTCAATAATCGCAGATATTGAGATAATAACTAAAGATAATTTAATCAAAAGTTATAAAAACAGCCCGACACTTATCTATGAATTGAAGGATTACAAGGTGATTTATGGAAATATCGTTATTCCTAAAAATGTTGAACTTTATAAAATTGATCTCCAGATGAAACTAGACTGGAGCGATATTGCTCCAGTTAAACCTACAGGTAAGGAGGTTTATAGTGCTTTAAGGAATACTGTTTTAGTGAGATTGCTTTTGAATAAGATTGTGGATAACAGCAAGCTTAAACAATCTCTTTATGATGAACTTGGAAAGAATCTTGTTGAAAGGTTAAAAAATAATCAACAATCAAATGTTGAATTAAGGTATTCTTTAAGCTTTTTAAAAAATCTAATTGAGGATACAAGGAAACAAATAGGGGAGGGTTTATGGGAAAAGATAGAGTTATAAAAACAATTGCTAATCTGATTGCAAAGACTGTTGGCCATAAGATTCTTGTTAAATACACAAACAAACCGCATGCAATTAATCATATGACTAGTGAGATAGATAATTACAGAGGAATCTTAGCAGAGTATGTTGTAGAGTATAATTGGAATAGTTATGATAAAGAAGAAATTAAAAAAGAGGCAGAAAAAAGTTTAATTAAGGAGTTAGAAGAAAATCATTTTAGTGATGTTAGCGTTCCTAGTGGGGAGAAAGATAAAATTCTTAATGAAACTATAGAAGAGTTTTTTGGTTGACTAGATTGTTTAGTAATGCATACTGCGAAGGTTGTGGGGGCAATTTTTATGTTTTTTTATTTTACATTGCCAATGCTTAAACCCTATTGAACTTTACCAAGATGAAATGAGATACTGAATGTTTTTCTTTTTTTATTTTAGTTGTAGCAAATTATACAACGAGGATGTTTCATTAATCAAAAGTAGTACAATACATTTAAATAAAACATGCTCTTGGAAGTTTTATGAAAAGGGGAGTTGTTGTTAAGGGGATTTCCTTGGCGGTTAGTGTATCGGTGTTACTGATTCTTATTATCAGTGGTCCTGCTCAAGCGTTTTCTCTATCGGTGGATGTTTCTAATACTAAACCTTCTTCTGGAGAAATTATTTATATGATTGCTTCTTTTAATCTTGATAGTCAGGATAGAATTCCAATCGATACTCTTTCTATGAAACTTTCTGGAAATTCAAACATCACATGTAATTTTTATCCAAATGGAAGCTTGATTTCGGGATGTAATGGGATTACAATTGCTCCATTAATTAGTGCTAATTATACTGAAGGAAATCTTAGCGGGGCCTATGGCGGGAATCCATACAATTGGGGATATGGCTATGGTTATGGATATGGTTCGGGATATGGTGAAAAATTAATTTATAATATTTCTCTAGATACTTCTACATTGGGTTATGGGATATATAATCCTACATTTGTTGCTAATATCGGTGCAAATATTTTTGAAGAGGATGGAGATAAGATTTTTTTCCTTAAACCAATAAACATAACCAATGTGGTTTTAGATCCTATGTGCGTTTATGAAACTCAAAATATCTTGGTTAAGGCAGATATTAGTGGAAGTGTGAGTGAAGTGTTGATTGAAGTTGCAGGAGTTAACCAAAATACTACATTCTTGGGGGGCGCGGATAAAGAGGGAACTTATTCTGCTTATATTTCTGGAATTGGCGGGAAGGATTTAACTTGGAGATTTTTAGTTAAAGATATTGCTGGAGACTGGGCTTATGGACCATATCAAAGCCAGTACATTGTTAGTAGAACTTCTCTAACTACACAACCTGTTTCTCCTAATGGGTTAAATGGGTGGTATACTGTTGAACCTAACTTTACACTTTCAAATATTGATGCATCTGCAATATATTATAGATGGGATAGTTCTGCCGAGCATGTTGTTTATGGTACTAGTGTAACTTTCAATATGTCTGATATTCCAAATCCTCCTGCTCAAACTGGGGGAGTGTTGAAACTGACATATTGGTCTGAAACAGATTGTGGGACTGAAGCAGCAAAGAATAAAACATTGAAAGTAGATATGATAACTCCCCAGGTTTCTGAATTGATTCCTGCAGATAAAGCAATAATAAATCATAGAAATGTTACTATCTCCGCAGTTATAGATGACATCTATGGAAGCAATTCAAGAATAAATGAAGATTCTGTTTCTATGATTATGAAACTTGATGGTAGCTCTGTTCTTAGAATCGTTAGAGATATATCCTCAACAAAGGTGAGCGTTGTGTATAATGCTACAAACTTGAATGATGGAATACATACTGTTGAAATTTCAGGGCAGGATAATGCGGGTAATAGATTTGAAAAGAATTGGAGTTTTAGTGTTAATGTTAGTTCAGGTATCGCTCTTAATGTTGTTTCTCCAATTGGAAAGATATATGGGTCAAGACAGATTCCTTTTGAGATTTCAACAAACAATATTGTAAAACTAACATACATAGATAATTCTGGTGTTAGACCAAGTTCTAGAACATTATGTACAAATTGTAACAATACAGATAGGGATTACACCTTTAATGATGGATTGCATAATATCACAATAACTGCCGTTGATAAATATGGAAATACCGAAAAGAAAAATATTGTATTTTCTGTTGATTCTAGATTGCCAGTTATAAGATCAATAACTCCAAGAACGATGTCTGTTGTTAATGGAAGTTCCTTTATGATAAAGTATTCTGAAGATAACTTAAAGGACATTTATTTGTACTATAATGCTAATGGAACAAAGGTTGCTCAGAAGCTTTTATCTTGTGAATCTGGAAGTAATAAGGAATGTTCTGCAAGTTTAGATTTAAGTGATTTTAATGGGGGATACATCGATTATTGGTTTGTTGTTTTTGACTCTACCAGAAATGTAACTACAAGAACCACAAGAGTTCTTGTTGATAGCACTGTTCCAGATTTGACGGTGATATCCCCGTCTAATGTTAATTATACTCGGAGAGTTAAGTTTGATATGACAACTAGTGAAAAAGTAAAACTAGATTATAAAGAATCTTTTATGCCTAATTCAAGATGGATAAGTTTGTGCTCCTCTTGTACTAGTTATACTGGAACGAGAATGTTCTTGTATGGAAGTCATGATATTATTTTAAGAGCTACAGATAAGGCAGGGAATTCAGAAACTCAGAATGTTAAGTTTAGGGTTATCTAGATTGAGGGTGTATAAATTTTATTTGGTGAAAGGAGGTAATGTAATATGAAAAATTTAATTTTAGTATTGCTTATGATGGCAGTGCTTGGGGTAAGTTTGGTTAGTGCAGCTGAAACTGTGTGGGTTAAATCTAGATCTTATGAACTTAGTTTGAGTTCCTCCGATAATGGGCCTAGCAGCTTTTATTATGCTCGTGGCTTGGATACAAGAAATCCTTGGATTTTACTTTGCAAGAATGTTGAGGAATGTGTAAGGAATGTAAATCTTAAGGAAGGAGAGAATACACTACAAATAAAGATTGTGGATGCTGAGGGGGTGTCAGATATCTATTCAAAACAGATTAGTGTTGACAGCAAAAGACCAGTTATAACAAAAACTCTTCCTGTAAAAGGATTTATGTCCAAAGGATTAGTTGATTTTAATGTGGCTTTTACTGAAGAAAATCCTAAGAGTGTTATTCTTCATTATGGAAATAATATTGAAGGATTCAAAGAAACGAGTTTGGTTTTGAGTTCTTGTACAAGCGAGGGCAGTAAATATTCTTGTATGAAACAAGTTGATTTGTCTGCATTTGATGGAAAGGAAGTTGCTTATTGGTTTGCTGTGGAAGATGAAGCAGGCAATATTGCTGGTTCTCAATCCGCTAGTGCAAAAGTGAGTTATCTTAGTGTAGATGCTACTGATCCAATTATTGAGGATTATAGTTATTCTTTGGTTGGAAGATCATTGAATATAGCATTTGAGATAACTGAGTCTAACTTCAAGAAGGTCTCTTATAAGGATGATGCTGACAGAGTTCCTAGATTTAGAAACTTATGTAGCCATCTTGTAACTGGGAGATGTACTGCTAGTATTGTTCTTCCAAGAGGAGAGCATTCTATTTCTTTTGAGGTAGAGGATAAGGCAGGAAATGTTGTTCAAGCTGATCCTTGGGATGAAGTAATCTCTTAATGGGAATATTTTTATTTTTTCTTTATTTTTTCTTTATTTTATACTATCTTATTTGGTAATGTGTGTGGAGTCTTAAAATTTTGATTTGCCAATAACCTTTAGCATTGATGTTACCAAACGTTTGGTATCTCTTGTGGAGGAGTCGTTGTTTTTGGGCTTACATTGTTTATATGTAAAATGCTTTTTTGACTGAAATATGTTTTGAACAGGATAATATTACTATCTTAGTTTCTTTTTGAACCACCAATTTTTCTTTTCTAAAGAAAAAAAGTTTCATCAATCTTCAGGTCAAGAGTGTTTGCACCTCTTTTAATTTAATCAATGAATCTTTTTTCATTGACTCAAAGTAGTAAGACACGCTTAAATATAAGTGGGGGTGTTATTCTTTGATGGTAAATTTGGGGCGAAACGTGCCTTTTGGGGTGGTCCTAACTGGAGTTTTGGTTTCTTTCTTTCTTTCTTTGATACTACTATCTTCTTTGGCTTCGGCTTTTTCTTTTGATATGAATGTTTCTAACTCTAGGCCGCAGATAAGCAAACCAATAACGTTCGGTCTTTTGATGAATGTCCCAGCGGGTGAAAGAGTTCCTGTTGAGGATTTTACACTTGAGGTTTTTGATGCAGATCATCCGGGGTCTTCTCTAGTCGTTTGCAATTTTTATGTAAATGGAACTGAAATATCTGGATGTAATGGAAGCGGGGTTATCATTTCCAAACTTTCTGTTCCATCAAATTATGCTTTTGGAAATTTAAGTGGAACGGATGAGGGCGGAAATGGAAATCTTGAGACTTGGGGAACTGGGATGGGCTACTCTAATGGTAATTTTGTTTATAGAGCATATTATAATACTTCTGCTCTTTCGGAGGGAAACTATCACTCTATCTTTAAATTCAGCATACCTGTTCCTTCTAGAACTTTTGCGAGTCCTGAGATAAACTTTACAATAATGGAGCCTGTTTCTTTGTCTCTTTTTGATTTTAGTCCTTCTTGCGTTTATGAAAATCAGACTGTTAGCGTAAAGGCTGGCGTGACGGGGAGCATAAGGAGTGTTATAGTTTCTATAAATTATGGAAACGGGACCATCACGAATAAAACTGCGATTAAATCTGGAGATAATTATTCCTATTCTCTTTCAGGACTTGGAGGGCAGAATTTATCATGGAAGTTTGTTGTAAAAGATTTATCAGGAACAACACTAAATAGTGCGGTTCAGAGTATTTATTTTTTGAAAAGAACTAAAATTAGTTTATCGCCTTCAGTTCCTAATGGATTAAACGGATGGTATGTAACTGAACCTTTTATGAGTCTTTCTAATCCGGATTCTTTTAATATCTCTTATAGGTGGGACAGTGCAGCGCCACGATTATACGTTTCACCATTTAATTTAACTAATATCCCGAATCCTCCACCTCAGACTGCTGGAAGATTGAAATTGACTTATTGGGCTGAAACGTCTTGCGGCGTTGAACCTTCTCAGATAGCTAATATTTTTGTTGATTTGACAACTCCAAGTCTTGGAAGTTTTGTTCCTCTTGATGGGGCAGTTATTAATAATAAAAATCCTAGAGTTTCTTTAGTTGTTGATGAGATATACGGAGATAATTCAGATATTAATAAAAGCTCTTTGGTTATGAGAATGGATAATATTTCTTATAAGGTTAATGCTAGTGAATTAACTGGAACTAAATTGAGTGTTTATAGAAATTTTATGAATTTAAGTGAGGGAAAGCATAGTGTTTTGGTTTCAGGAATGGATAATGCAGGGCATTCGTTTAGTACAAATTGGAGCTTTGAATTTGTTTCGGATAGCTCTTCAAATCTTGCGGTTTATTCGCCTTTAGGTGGAATTTCAGGGATTAGACAGGTTTTATTTAATATTACTGTAAAGAATCCTTCTCGTATAGAATATTCGGATAACTCTGGGAGATGGATGGTTTTATGCACAACTTGCACAAAAATTTCTAAGAAGGTATCTTTTAGTGAGGGATATCATGAAGTTGTTTTAAGAGCAACAGATATTTATAGCAATCAGGATGAGAAAAATTTAAACTTTTCTATTGATTCTAAAAAACCAAGAATTTCTTCTATAAAGCCAAGATCTAATGAGTATGTTAATGGCGATAGTGAATTTGTTATAAAATATAGTGAGGATAATTTGAAGAGCGTGGTGTTATACTATGGAAACTCTTCTGATGTTCATGCGCAGAGCCTTTCGTGTGATTCTGGAAATAGTGAAGAGTGTTCTGGAAAAGTGAATTTGACGGATTTTGATGGGCAGACAATTCTTTATTGGTTTGAAGTTTCAGATTATGTTACTTCTACATTATCTAGACAGGTAAAGGTAAGGGTAGATACTACTGTTCCTATTTTGAACGTCATTTCTCCTAGCTTCGATGAAAATGGGACAGAAATGAATTATCAAAGAAATGTTTTGTTTAATTTCTCTATGAGCGAGAAATCAATAATAGAATATATGGATATTGATGCTCATTATCCTTCGTGGACAAAGATATGTATTGATTGTTCAAATTATAATGGTTTCAAGAGATTTTCTTTAGGGGTGCATGATTTGACTATAAGGGCTTCTGACAGGGCAGGTAATTTTGACGAGAAAGAAGTTAGCTTTTTTGTTGTGTGATGTTTTTGATTGCTAGTATTTTAATATTTTGAGTTGCTTTAAACTTAGAATGTATTTTTACCAAACTTGCTCGGTGTTAGATTTCATCATAACACCTCGCTCTTTTCGAACTTTTTGGTAATTGCTCTTGGTTTTTACATACTTGTGCTGCTTAAATTTTTTGTTTAGCATTTTACTTATAAATACTGCTTAACAATGATGAAATGCAGTTACTAAAACGCGAGCGATAGTAAGTAATGTGTATGGCGAAGGTGGTGCTGGGAGCAATTCTTTGTGTTGTTTGTGTTGCCAGTGCTTAAAATAAAAGTTGCCCAGACCTTAGAAATTGAGATTACCTAAAAGCGAGTGAGTGAAACGAACGAGCGTAAATATATCATCTCAACAATGTTTTTATAGTATGTTTTGCTGTTGAATTTATGAAAGAAGAGGTCGGTGCTAGACATGTTCGTAAAGTGAAAATTGTTGAATTCTCTATTGTACTTGTATTCTTTGTACTGATGTTTTTTATTTCATATTCTTATTTTGGATGGAGGATTGATTTGGGTTTTGATAAGATGAATAAAGGAATTAGCGGGAATGTTATATTTGGAAATAGTGTTGAAGGAACTTTATATATTGAAGAACCTTTAGTGGGGATATATAATAATGTTCCACAGTGGTATTTTCCTAAGTTTAAAACAAAACTTGGAGAGGGGTCTTATGATGATTTTGGGAGTATTGTTGTTGAGAACGATATTCTTTATACTGTTGGAAAGCAAACTAAGAGTATGTTTGCTTTGAATGCGAGTACGGGACAACAAATATGGAGGGCTTGGCTTAATGTTAGTGATCCAACTTATGAGGCTGCTTCAGATGGAACGCCCCTCCTTGGTTCTGATGGGCAATCTTTATGGATTAATGTTTATAGTGATACTTATATTGGGTCTGACAGTGGAGATAATGACGGATTGTTTAAACTTAACAAATCTAATGGGGTTATTTTATGTCATAAATCCGAATGTAATACTCCTGGAGCACATGGAGTATATGAGGGTTCTTCACAGAGTCCTGAAATTCTTGGAAATTTGATTATTATACCTTGTAGAAATGGAAAGGTTTATGCCTATAATAGTAATGACTGCTCTTTAAACTGGACATATTCTGTCTCGGGGTATAGACCCGATGTTCCTAGTACTCCTTTAGCAATAAGTGACTCTGCATATCCTAATGCTTCTAGTGTGGTATTCTTCGTCGCAAGATTGGGTGCAACTAGCTCTGGAGGAGATATTTTTTATCTTGTTAATGCAACTAATGGGCAGAAAATCTGGGGAAAAGATATTATGCCTCTTGTTGTCGAAGGAGATCATGGGGGATGGGATGTTTATCCTTCCTATGCTGAAGGAGTTATCTATGCTGGAATAAAAGATCCGGAGGTTTATTCGGGGATTTATGCGTTAAATGTTTCAAGCGGAAATGTAATCTGGAATTATTCCATATCTGCTGGATTGAGTAACATTGCACACTATCAAGATAGAGTAATATTTGGTGATTTTGATGGAAGAATAAGAATTCTTAATAAGATAAATGGGCAACTTATTTGTTCTGCGAATACGAATGGATACTCTCCTGGTGCGACTAGTGCTCCGGTTTATCAGGGGCCTTCAATTTCTGATGACTTGGGAGTAGGTTTTGTTGGAACTATTTCTGGAGAATATTATCTGTTCAATGTGACTGATTGCAGTATTTTATGGAATTATCATCATTGGAAAGATGGAACTCCTGCAAGCATATTTTCTGCACCAGCAATTTCTATGGGGAAGTCTTTTATTAAATCAGATAACACATATGTTTATGGGTTTTTACATGGGGATGGAAGTGCAGAATGGACAAAATATGGAATGCTTAATGGAACTTCTAATTGCAAGGGATGTTTGACTAGTCTTAAGTATGTTGAAAGCAAGTGTCTTAAGTCTTCTAGTGAAATTATCTCATGCATTTTTAAAAATAATCTTGATGAGAATGTTATCTTCAATATGTCTTATGAAAATAAGAGTCGTGATTGGTTTGATGATAATGGCAATCTTGTTGGAAATTCTATGAATAATGTTTTGATTATTCTCCCTGGAGAGACAAGAGTTGTGTCATTTAATCATACTATTACTGAGTTTAGTCAGTGTAGAAATTTAGATCAGGCCGGTGAGACATATATCATGTTAGATAATATAAGTGCCAGGGGGATGGATCCTTGTATAAGAATTAATGCTCCAAATATTACTTTGGATTGTCAGGGATATTCGGTTTTTGATATCCTTATGAACAGTAACGCACTTTATTCAAATCAGCTAAACACTACAATACAAAATTGTAATTTTGTTAGCGTTGATGGGAAGCCGATTATTTTGGATGATGCAAACTTTTCCAGGGTATACAATACCTCTATTCTGGGCACCTACCTGGGACTAGTCGCGACAAGAAGTAATAATCTGATAATTAAAGGTAACCATATTAGCCCTTATAGCGGGATGGGTATCTATTTGGAGGGGTCTAATTCTGCTTTAATAGAAGATAACTTTTTTAGTGATGGGGGATATATCGGTTTGTATCTTAGCTCAAACAATAACCTCATAAATAATATCATAGATATTCCCAGCCGTTTTGGGGTGATTTTAACGGGGTCTGTTAATAATACATTCCTGAATTTATCTTATGTTAATCATGATCCTGAAGTGGCGCTTGAGGCTGTCAGTGGGAATTCAAAATTTGTTAGAAAGTGGTATTATCTTGCAAGAGTTATAGATAACCGCACAAAAGAGCCTATTTCGGATGTTACTATTAGCGCGAAAAATAAAACTAATGCGCAAGAGTTTGATTTAACAACAGACGCTCAAGGATATATCCCTCTAGCCAATATAACTGACTATTCTCGCGGGGGAAGGAATATTTCATATTATAGTCCGTACAATATAACTGTTGAAAAGTGGGGATATAGAACTTTAGTGGTAAAATACAATGTTACAGAAAACCTAAATAATTTAACGGTATTGTTTGAAATGGAAAATTTGTGCGGCAACAATGCTTGTGATTCTTCCTATGGGGAAAGTTGTTCAGTATGCTCTTTGGATTGTGGAGTTTGTGTGACTCCCACCACTCCTGTTACTAGCAGTGGGGGCGGTGGAGGCGGCGGCGGGAATGTATTGAATGGTACGGTTATTGTGATAAATGAGAGTGAACTTTCTGCTGGAACTGAAAATGCTTTAGGTGTGGGAGATATAGCAAGATTTGATTTATCTGAAGATTCTGGTGTTTCTGAGCAACATTCTTTAAGTGTTACAAGTGTTGATGAGGCTGAAAACAGCGTCGATATTGTTATACAATCAACTCCGCAGAATGCTAAACTTGTTGTTGGAACTCCTGAGAAGTTTGAACTTGATGGTGATGGGTATTATGATGTTAGAGTGAGTTTGAATTCTATTAAGAATAATAGAGCCTATATTGGAGTTGGAAGAATTGTTGAAAATGTTTTGACGGGAGAGGGAGCTATTCATTCTGAGAATGGAGAGATAATTTCTCAAGATTCTTCAAGTTCTAAGAGAAATTATTTTTGGGTAATTATGATTGGATCTATTATCCTTGCTCTGGGATTGATTGTTTGGACATTGACGAGGATAAATAAATATAGAAGTAATGCTGAGGTGAAATAGAGTTTGATAATAATAATTTAAGTTGCTAAGTCTTGAAATAATACCTAACTTTGCAAGGATGAAATTGAGATACCAAAAATCTTAAGGATTCCTGTAAGGTAACCACATTATTTGTTATTTGTTATTTGTCTTTAGTTGTAGCAAATTGTACAACTTTGTTTTTTTATTTTCTTTCATCAATTAAAAGGTCAAGAGTAGCTTATCGCTCTCTTTTAATCAAATTGATGAATATTTCTTTTCATCAATTCGAAGTAGTAAGACATGTTTATATAGAAGTTAGTTGTTTGGTATTCATGGAAAAAAGGAGTACGCACTTTGCGTTAATGATTGTTCTAGCTTTTATTTTAGTGTTTGCTTCGAGTTTCGCATTTGTTTCTGCAGTTTCTTCGTCGACAAAAATTGCTGACGTTGGATATATTTTAGTTAACAAAAGAAATCCTAATCAAGATATCTTGAATGTTTTTTCTGAACTTGGTTTGAGTTATACTTTGATTGAAGACAGAAATGTTTTGAAATATTACTCTAATGGTTCTCTTTCAAGATTCAGATTTTTGTTTGTTGATGATTTTAGATTGAATAATGCTAGAAAGATTCCAATATCTAATTTCCCAAGTGTTATTATGAATAGCTATTATGGGAAGGATTGGGGTTTGACTGATAACGAGGGAGTTTCTCAGCTTACTTCTAATGTCCCTTTGGAAGTCAGAATGATTAATGATGGAATTTTGCAAGTTTATACAATGTCTCAGGCTTCTATGGTGGGAGAATTTATCCCTTATTTTTATATTGATGATTTGAATAAGGCAAATATGACTAGTGTTGCTAGAACTTATGTGGGGGGAATAACTAATATCAATGATTTTGGTGATGTCATTGGATATTTAGCTAATGGAACAAGACTTTTGAATGGTAAAACTTCTAATGGTAAAATGTGTTTCTTTGGGATTGCTAAGACTAAGTACTGGACTCCTGAAGCAAGACAGATGTTCCTTGATTGCGTAGGATATGTCGGAACTGTATGTTCTTTTGATTCAGATTGTGGTACAAATAGCACTGGATTAAAATATTGCTCTGGAACTTCTGGAAAGGATGTTTATCAAGATTCTTCTAGAATGAGATGCATATATCCTAATAGTGCAAGATCTGAGTGCGTTGCTGATTCTACACCCCAATTTGTTGAGAGCTGTGATTATGGATGTGCTAACGGAGCTTGCTTACCTCAATGTACTCTTAATCCTTTGAATTTATCTAATTGTGGGAGTGAATCTTATTCTGCTAACTTTTGTATTTTGAATAACGTGACTAGAACCCATCAAATGCCAACTTGTTCTTTGTTAGGAACTTGTGGTTTTGATATTATAAACGAAACTGTTGCAGTTTGTGCTTATGGGTGTTTGGATGGAAATTGCTTGCCTCGTTGTACTAAGAATTCAGATTGTGATGACTTAAATGGTTCTACTGAAGATATCTGTTTGTATCCTAATACTCTTAATTCGACGTGTGTACACAATCCTATTATATGTTCTTCTAATTCAGACTGTGGAACTGACGGATATGTTGGAAATGCTTTTTGCTCGCTGAATGGTTCTTATCAGAATTACACTACTTTCACATGTAATAATGCTGGAACTTCGAGTTCTGTTTGTTCAAACTCAACTAACACTCGATTATTACAGCAGTGTGCTGGTTCTTGCACTAATGGATTATGTGTAGAATGCTTGAAAGATACTGATTGTGGAGTTGATTTCTTTTCTAATAAATTTTGTAATGGGCCTTCTGGGAAGGATGTTTTCAGGAACTTTACTGATTATACCTGTTCAAATTTCAGATGTGTTGTTAATACTACTAAAATACTGAATGAAACTTGTTCAGATACTTGCATTGATGGAAGTTGCAGAAATATAGTATGTTCTTCTAATTCAGATTGTGATGATGATAGCGTTTATACTCTCGATGAGTGTGCTAACCCTGGAACGACACAAAGTTTCTGTACTCACACTCCAATAAATTGTGTTTCTAATCTTGATTGTGGAACTACGGGTAACTTTGGAAATGAATATTGCATGAATAACGGTATATTCAAAAACTATCAGAATGCTACATGTTTGAATCCCGGGACGATTAATTCTATTTGTGTTATTAGTCAGGCCCAAGTATTGGGATTGAATTGTGGGACTCCAAGTTATGGAAATTGGAGCGGAAATTTCTGTAAGAATGGTGATGTTTATCATTCAAGAAGCTCTTTTGACAAAGGGTGTTTCATTCCTTCTAATGGAAATGCAACATGCTTTTCAAATCAATCCGGATTAACAGACAGTTTAGTGCAGGAATGTGATTTAGGATGTTCTAATGGAGCTTGTTTAATCCCTCAGTGTACTATTAATCCATTAAATTTATCAAAGTGTGTAAGCGAGTCTTATTCTGCTAAATTTTGTATCGCTAAGAATGTAACCAGATATCACATTACACCAACTTGTTCTATTCAAGGAACTTGCGGGGTGAATAATGTGACTGAAACTGTACAGGTTTGTGATTATGGCTGTTTGAATGGAAATTGCACACAACCTCAATGTACAAGGAACTCTGATTGTGGAAGCGCTAGTTCTTCATTAGTATGCCAGGGTGATGATTCTTATAATAAAACAATAACTCCAACTTGTTCTTTGCTTGGAACTTGCTCTAATGTAAACTCTTCAGTTTTATTTGAAGATTGTGCTTATGGATGTGCAAACGGACATTGTTTGCCTCAATGTACTCAAAATTCTGATTGTGATGATGGAGTATTCTGTAATGGTGGGGAAACTTGTGCTAACTCTCGATGTGTATCTCCTTCGGCTAGTGTAAACTGTTCTGGATTTAATCTTCCGGCAATAGCAAAATGTGATAATGTTCCAGATTCGAATCCTTTTACATGGGATACTGCTTCGGCATTTGTTTCTCAATGTAGTGAGAGTTTGAAGGGATGTACTACGTCAAGCTATAACTTTATGCATATGCTAATAATAGGAAAGTGCGGTGTTGCTTGCCTTAATAACTCTGGCTGTTCTGGTTTGACTAATAATTATTGTGATGGAGAGGTTGCAGTCCATAATCTTGGGGTTTGCTCTGGAACTTACAGTTGTGTAGTGAACAGCACTAGAGAAACTTGCGATCATGACTGTTTAAATGGGCAGTGTGTAGATGAATGTTCTCAAGATTCTGATTGTGAAGCGGATTATTATGGTCCAAACTATTGCTATTTGAATGATAGTTATCACGATTTCCATAACTTTGGATGTGATGATAGAAGTTGTTTAGAAAATGTAACTAAAGTTTTAGTTGAAGATTGTGCTTATGGATGTGCAAATGGCGAATGTAATGAACCTGAACCAACTCCTTTGTGTGAGAGCAATTTGAAGATTGATGTAACTTATTTTGCGAATTATAATTTTGGCGCTAGAGCTTCTGATATGAGCGACAATATATTTGTAGGGACGAATAAATCTATTTATGGAACTGGAAGTGTTGTGATTCCCTTGACTAAGGTAAATAGGACTTCTGTAATAACTGATGCGCTTCTAAGCTCCAAACAGGACAATGTTCCCGGACTTCATGTTCAGAGGGGAAAAGATTCTAAGGGAAGTTATGCGGAGATAAGCGCATATGGATTTAATTCTGAAAATTCAAGAGAATCGATAAAGGCGAATGTTTCGTTTGAGAATGCGGTTATTTCAAAGGTTGTGAATTTTGATGCGGGGCCATATGAATCTTCCAATTATGGCGGATGCGGTATTGTGGAGGGAAATCCTAAAATTGATAATACTGGGAATGATGCATATTTATTTGATATTGGGGGAAATAGGGGTAGTATCTGCAGTAGTACTAATGTGGATAGAGATAGGGTTAGAGTCTATTATATCCCTAGTGGACGGTGTGTGCAAGAGTAGGATATTTAATGTCATCAAGTTTAAGTAATTACTAAAATGGCTTTTTATTTGATTTTTTTCGTTCCCAGTCAGTAGATTCAGCGTCGATTTAATTTACTTCTCTATCACAATAATACTTATAAATGGAGTTTGTAATTGTTTTTGAGTAATACAATCTGTTACATCTAAAAAAATGGTTACAAAAACAACGAATTATGTATGTTTGGGGATTGCATTAGCTTTGATTCTTTTAATTTCAGTATCATTTGCGAGCGCGATTACGGGAAGTATTGGAAATGCAAGGATGATATTGAGGGCTTCACAAGGAGATACAATAGATAAGTACGTTCTTGTAAAGAATGTGAATAATGTTTCTATCGATATAGAGATTTTTGCTTCGGGAGACTTGGCAAAGTATATTGATGTAAAAGATAAGAAGTTTACTCTTTCTTCTGGAGAGGAGAAAAATGCTTATTTTACAATAAAAGTTCCAACTAACGGAACTTCTGAGAGTAGTATAAATGTCAAGTTCACTCCACAAGATGGAGGAAACGGCGTTGGGCTGTCTTCTACGGTTATTATCATAGCGAACGAAAGTGATGATAGCGGGGGAATGTTTGATTGGCTTTTGGGAGATAATTCTGGTGGATCAGACAATTCTGATGTTAATAATAGTAATGGTACTGCAAGTGTCGGAGGGAAGAAACCTATAGACAATTCTGATAATTCTGGTGGTTGGAATTTTAAAATGAACTGGACTATTATGGTCTTTGTTTTAGTTGGAATATTTTTAATATTAATTATTGTATTACTTGCTGTTATGTTAAGAAACAAAAAAAGGAGGTTGATGCATCGTCGGATGGAAAGGGAAAAGATCGTATCTGCCGCAAGAGAGATGACGCAACAACCAACTAAATTCAAAAGAACAGTGAAAAGAAAGTGAGAGAAACTTTGGGGTGCGGGGTAGGTAATGTACTCTCTTTAGGTAATGTATCCTCTAGAAGGGGTTTGGCCAAGTTATCAGTTATTGTTGGTTTTATTTTTTTATCTTTGGTTTTATTGATGGTGGGTTCATGCGCTGAAATTGTAAGCGCAAAAGATGTTGCTTATGTTGTTAAAACTTCTTCTAACGTTAAAACAAACGTTATCTCTAGTATTGAAGCATTAGGATATAGTTATGATGTTATTCCAGAGACTTCAGTTTTATCTACAAACTTTTCTAATTATGGGATGATAATTGTGCAGGATACTCTTTTAGTTACATATAGAAATGGTTTGCCTTTGGCTACGAAGAGCATAATATTCATGGATAAGAATATTGCTCCTTTAGTTTGGCCTGCCTCTTCAATAACTTCTACAAGTACCTTTACTTCTAAATTTGAACAGTTAGGAACTCCATTCACAGATGGACTTTTTGATATAAACTTTAACGCTTATACTGCTACAAAAGGGATATTCTATCTGAAGGTTAAACCTTCATATGTTGGGCGTGTCGCGTTAACAACAAGTTCTGCTGGAAATTATGGAATTGTTTCTTATTCTAGTTCTGTTAATTTAAGAAGAGTTATGTTCGGATTTTATGAAGTTGATTCTTGGACTGCTAATACGACTAGACTTTTCAAAAATGCTTTGAAATGGACTCGTGAGGGAGTTGATTTTGATGGGGACGGATATTTCTCTGACGTAGATTGTAATGATACTAATAAAGACGTATGGAGAAATCTATCGGGGTATGTTGATGCTGATAGAGATAGATATGGGTCTGACATTATTGGTTCTGTTAGTGTTTGTTCTGGGAATATTCTTCCGGTAGGATATTATAATATCGCCGGAGATTGTAACGATAATTCTTCTAATATAAAGCCTGGGGCAATCGAGGTTCCATACAATGGAATTGATGAAAATTGTGATGGAAAAGATTTGAGGGACGTTGATGGGGATGGATTTGATGCTGTCGTTGTTGGAGGAACGGATTGTAACGATAACGACAGGCTGATAAATCCAAACTCAACAGACGTTTATAGAAATTGTAAGAATGACGCCCCGATTATAACTGGCTTTTCCCCTAAAATGATTGTTTCTGAAACTGAAAATGTTACCGTTTATGTTTCTGCTATTGATCCTGAAAATGATTCTTTAACATATACTGTAAATGACTCTAGATTTGTTCAGAATTTGTCTAATAAGAATGAATTCTCGTGGCAGACTAGTTATGATGATAAAGGAAAGCATTTTGTAACCTTGACAGTGAGTGATGGAGTTCTTAATGCTTCTAAGGTTATTGAGATTAGTGTTTTGGGCACAAATAGAGCGCCTACATGTTCTGAGATACCTGCAATTGAGTGGAATGAAGATTCTGGACATTTTTTAAATTTGATGGCCTATTGTTCTGATCCTGATGGAGATCCTTTATCTTTTTCAATTAACTCTACATCTGAAAATAAGAATATAACTATTGTAGAATTGGGATACGCTGGAGAGGGCAAGTTTGATCTTATTCCTGAAAGTGATTGGAGTGGAGAGGATTGGGTTATATTCACAGCATATGATAGTGATGTTGCGGTAAATACAAATAAGGTTTCATTGAAGGTTAATCCGGTTAATGATGCCCCCCTATTTGTTGGTAATATAAGCGATATATTTTGGAATGAAGATGTTAATCTGACAGATTATATTGATTTAAATGAGTATTTTACAGATATTGATTCTGAACTTAGTTATAATGTGACTAAGTTAAATGAGAATAGCTCTATCAATGTTCAAATAAATAGTTATGGAGAAGTTAGCTTTTATCCTCTAAAAGACTGGGCTGGAAATGAAAGTGTTATATTTAGTGCTACTGATGGAGAGTTTGTATTGAATTCTAATATTGTTACACTTAGCG
Source organism: uncultured archaeon (assembly GCA_903828655.1). Lineage (GTDB taxonomy): Archaea > Nanobdellota > Nanobdellia > Pacearchaeales > GW2011-AR1 > CAIKMX01. The sequence goes on from CAIKMX010000019.1 coordinate 18,977, forward strand.
TAGCTGATTTAAATGAGCCTCCAGTATTTGGAGAGATGAATTGCTCTTTGGAAATCCTTGAGGATTCAACAACTTCTTGTGCCTTGAATGTTAGCGATTTTGAAAATAATCCTCTTAGCTTTTCAGTTGTTAGTTCAAATCATGTGATTTGTACGGTGGATAGTGAAAATCTAACACTAACATACACTCCTTCTTTGAATTATAATGGAAATGCTAATTGTATGATTAAGGTTAGTGATGTATTTAATGGTTCTAGTACATATAATCTGGCTTTGAATGTTTTACCAGTGAATGATGCTTTTGAAATTGTTGATTATAGTCCTAAGGGTATTTTGAAATTTATGGAGAATAGTTTTCATACTTTTTCAATAAATGTTTCTGACGTTGATGGCACTGGAAGTGTGGGGGGTGTCGGAAGTGTTGGGATAAAATGGCTTTTGAACTCTGAAGATATTGCAAATGCTAGTGAGGCTAGATATATTTTCAATAAACCTAAAGGAATATATAATTTGACTGCTTTTGCGAGTGATGGAGAATTTAACGCAAGCCAGATATGGAATATACTTGTTGGAAATAACTCTGATTTTACCTGTTCTGAATTAAGAGGAAAAGTTTGTACTTCAACACAGGTTTGTTCTGAGAATGTTACATCAAGTTCTGATTCTAGTTCTTGTTGTTTCGCTAATTGTATTGCAAGACCTCCAACCTTTGAAAAGATTGCTGTTTGTAGCGTAAATAAATCAAGCAGATATAATCTTGAAATTAGTTCTCCAGATAGCGGGGATGACTTTTATGTTGGAAGTAATTTTAGTGTAACTGTAAATGTCGATGATAATCTTAACGACGATAAAACTCACAGATATGATGTTATTGTTTATCTTTATGATCTAACAAATCAAAAGATTATTGATGACTCTAAACAAACTATAAGACTCGATAGTGGAAACGAAGGGGATTATAATTTCGACTTTTCAATTGATGAGGACTTAGATTCTGGAAATAGTTATGCAGTTTATGCTAAATCTAATGATCGAATCAATGGTAGCTGTTATGATGACTATGTAGCTATTGAGATTAAGAGAAAGAACGATGAAGTTAGAATTGATAGTTTGAATATGAAGTCTTATGTGTTCAATGCTGGAGATTCAGTTGACTTTAGGGCCAATGTTAAGAATTACGGGGCTGATGACAATATTGTTACACTTAAAGTAGAAAGTAAGGGGCTGGGGTTGTATAAAATATTTGATTCTGTTGACTTAGATGGAAATGGAGGAAAGAATGATGAGGAAGATGTTTTAGTAAGTTTTGATATTCCTTCCAACGCTTCTTCTGGGGATTATAGATTTGATGTTGTTGCTAGTTATGCTGGAAGTTTAAAGTATACCTATAGCGAGACCTTGACTGTTGAGGGAGGAGAGGTTTTAAATCCAATTGTAGATAATCCAATCAGTTATAATACTATTGAGCTTAATCCTTCTTCGTTGAGTTTATCTCCGAGTACTATTAATGATCCTGTTAGTTCTTTGATTGGAGGAAATTTATCTTCTCTTGAAGATGCTATAAACCTAAATGGCGCTGATTTGGATTCTGTTGGTTCAAATGCCGGACCAAATAATCTAACCGGTTATTTGGCGATAATTGCGATAGTTATCTTTATTATAGCTGCGGTTGTTTTTAGTTTTGTGATTTAATGATTCTTTGGTATCTCTTGTTGGGGCGTCGTTGTTGTAGGAGCAGTTTTATGTTACTGAGTATTTTATATATAAATAATTTGATTTGCCAATGCTTTAATAATGTTTAACTTTACCAAGATGAAATTGAGATACTAAACTCCTTAGATGATTTTTCAGCACATAAAACCTTAAAAACAGGAGTTTTGATTTAGTGTTATGTGGTCGTTGTATAAGAGAAAAGAGTGTGTAGAGGGTGATTCTGAGGATGATCCTGATGGAGGTATTTATTCGTATGATGATAGTAATCCGGATAGTGGAAGTTGCAGTCATCCAGGTGACAAAAAGTTAGATAAAATCCTTGGCTATTTCAATAATCAGAATAATCAAAATGGCTCTGGTAATCTTGCTGGCTCATTAGGTTCCTCCGACAGTTCGCAGGAAAAAGAAAAACATAAGGTTGAACAGATATTTGATAATGGTGAGAATAATGATGATAAAGCTCCTGATTATTCCAAACATGGCGAGAAACTTGAGCCGCTTAAGTTTTCTAATGGAAAAACGCAGGGGGATGTTGTAAAAGAAATTTTAGGGCTGATTGAAAAAGGAAGCAAAATTATATTTCTTAAAGGCGTATGTGGAACTGGAAAAAGTGCAATTGCCTTAAATCTTGCGCGTCATTTTAAGAAAACATCTATTGTTGTGCCAATTAAAAGTTTACAAGAGCAATATGAGCAGGATTATACTAAAAATAAGTTTATACTTAAAGAAGATGGAAAAAGGTTAAAGATATGCGTGATAAAAGGTCGTGGAAACTTTTCATGTCCTTTTTCTCAAAGTGATACGAATATGTTCATTAAAAATCGTGTGATGGCTGATGGCGACGAACTGCCGTGTTCTATAGAGCTTCGTGATAAGAATACTGAGAAAATAAAAGAGTATATACAGATGAATGAAGATGTTCATGTTGAAGATTTTGCAAATGTCTCGGATGTAAGAAGAATGAGCGTTGCGCCTGCATGTCCTTATTGGTCCCCTTTACTTCCTGCTGAAATAAATACAAAAGTGTTAGAGCATGCAAAGAAGAAAAAGTATATGGCTGTATGCGGAAAAGAATATGCTTTATTTCAAAGAAAGAAGGGATGCGGATATTATGACCAGTATATTGGCTACATCGAGTCTGATGTCTTGATTTTTAATGCTGCAAAATATCTACTTGAAAGTGCTATTGGAAGAAAGCCCAAGACTGATTTGGAGATTATAGATGAGTGTGATGATTTCTTGGATAGCTTTGCTACAGAAAAAAGGATTAATTTGAATAGGTTAGTTGTTGCTTTGAGCAATTTATTTCCTCCAGACAGGGAAATGAAGAATGCAATAAAAGAGATACTTCATATTGCAAATGATATAATCTTCTCTTCAAGCATATTTAATGATGAGGGAAATGGTGACGTTGAGAAAATTGGTGAGACAAGGATGAAAGATTTGGTTTTGAAGATTATTGAAAATCCCTATCTCGCGGATGATGAAGATAACAACTATTACAATAACGCTTTTGAGATTGCTAAAAGCTTTGAGAATTTGCTTGATGAGACATATGTTTCTTTTGACCGGTCTGGAAGAGGTGGAAACGGGGAGGGGAGTTTTGGAGGAGGAAAACAACAGGGGCTTTTTGGATTCTCAAGACCAAAGGAGGATGAAACTGTTATTGTAAATCTTGTTTCTATTAATTTGGCTCAAAAATTTAAAGATTTAGTTGAACAAAATAATGTTTTGGTTTTGATGTCGGGAACTTTGCACTCTGAAAAAGTTTTAAAGGATATATTTGGATTGGATAGCTTTAAGGTTGTTGAAGCAGAACTTGAAATGCCTGGAACCGTTTCTAAATTTAGAACGGGGCTTGAGAAGAACTGTAAATATGAGAATTTTGCAAGTGGAGCAGTTACACGTGAGAATTATCTAAAAGCTCTGAGTGCATGTGTTTCAAATGCTGATGCTCCAGTCTTAGTTCATGTTTCAAGCTTTTCTGATTTGCCCTCACAGGAAGAAATAGAAGATTTTAAGCTTAGCAATTTAATTTCACGTGAGAAATTAAAGGAGATGCAGTTTAAAGATTCTAGTAATAAGAGAGTTGATGATTTTAAATCTGGTAATGCTGATGTTCTGTTTACAACAAAATGCTCTCGTGGAGTCGATTTTGCAGGGGATAAATGTCGTTCAATTATTTTGACAAAGTATCCTTATCCAAATATACAAAGTTTATTTTGGAAAATTTTAAAGAAGGAACAGCCCAATAAGTTTATGGAGTTTTATATGGATAAGGCCCGACGAGAATTGGTGCAGAAGATTGCACGAGGTGTTAGATTTAAAGGAGATCATGTTTTGCTATTATCTCCAGATTCGAGAGTTTTGGATGCGAGAGTGAACTGAACAGGGAGGTAATGTGATTGCTTAAGGGGGGGTTGGGCAGTTTTTTGTTGATTTAACATTGCTTAAAATTTTATATGGACAAGACCTTTAGCATTGGAATTACCAAAAAGCGAGCGATGATTATCCTGAGAATTCTGCAAGTGCAAGACCCACGTAGGTTGCGGTTCTTAGAATATCCATTCCATAGAGGATGGCGTAGTCTTTGAACTCCATATCATAACCTTCTCTTTGGAGTCTTCTTGCAAGCCTTACCTCACTTGTAGGCACAAATGTTAAATCAATTGCTCTTAATGTGGCCGCCAGATCCATCCATTTCTCGGATCTTGCACTAAGATTCATAAAAAATCTACTATTTTTCCATTTTTAAATACTACTGTTGTCGACAATATATCTGATAAATCGGAGAATTATTAAATCGAGCTACACCAATCTTTTTATACTCTTTTTCTTATCTATATCTATGAAAAAAAGAGGATTGTTCGTGATAGTTGTTGGTTTGTTATTTTTATCGTTTTTATCTTTTTTTATAGCTTCACAATTTAGGTTTACTGGGTATGATATTCTCGGAAGTTGTGGCAATCACCTTTGTGATTCTGGGGAAACATTTTTGACTTGCAATGTTGATTGTGATGTGGGAAATATATGCAGAACAAATTATACCTCTATTGATGGGAATTTAGTTCAGAATCCATATGTTGAGTGTAATAACACAAATAGTTTGCCGGATAGTTGGAGCAAACGATCAGATGATGATAGCGATGGGAAGATACTTTCGTGGGTTAGTAATGACACGCATGGATATTTTTCTGGGATGCTAAAGAGTGAGAATACTAAGACTGGCGAGGGGAATTCATTTGCATGGCAGCAATTCGTGGCCGTTAAGCCGAACACTTGGTATGAATTTTCATATGTTTATGCCGAGGAGGGTGTGGTGCCGGATATACTAGGTGATGGTTCGATTGGTTCTACTAGCTCTTGGATGGGGGGGAGTTTAGTGATATACAATACCTCTACTATTTTCGATGGTGTGGCTAAAGTTATGACAGAGTGGCCTTTTTGGATATACGGTCCAAACCTCACGGATTGGGATGAAAGTGTAAGTATGTATAGAACTTATGCCCCTAAAGAATTTGTTGGTTGGAAATCCGTAGACCGCTATATTAAAACTCCTTTGAATGGAACCTGGGCAAGAGTAAGGACATATAACTATCCGAAGGGGGTTATTTATTTTGATAACTTTAGTCTTAAGGAAGTTCCTGGAAATTATGATCCTAGTTTGCCTTCCTTAGATGGAGAGACTTTAGAGTTAGTTAATCGCAATGGGACAAATGTTTTCCCAATTATCCTCTACGGAACATGGAGAGAAAACAATGTTCCTATAAGCCCCACGAAGCTTAGGCAGCTAGGATTTAACGCTGTTCTTGGAACCCCCTATTATCCAGGATATCTGAATGAGTTAAGAAATAACAATGTATCTTTAATTATGGGTTTTTCATGCATGAATGGTTATTACAATCCCTTGGGCTATTGGAACTGCGGTTGGAAGGATGATCCTCTGGGGTTGATAAATTATCAAGGGTGGATCATGGCAAAGCAGGCTATTGATGGATGGAGGGATAATTCTGATGTTATCTTAGCCATCACAACTCCTGATGAGAAAAATAGTCAGACGCAAGCTAATGCTATGGGGATGTATCTTCCAGATTTGAAGATGCCCAAGGCTTTGAAGAGTTATACAAGAGAAAAACTAGCAGGCATCCCATTAATTGCAAATGTTGGTGATCTTGCGGGGTATACGGGCCTTTCACAAGATACTGCAGAATATTATTTCCCTAACAATGATCTAAATAGTTTTACTAGAAATGCTCCTCAAGCATATACCTATAATAATATTCCTCCGGCTCTTGCAGAGGCAGGTACAGATGTAAGAAGAAGCATTAAGCTTTCCTACTCCATTGGTAGAGTTCAACCGGTAATTGCGTTTGGTCTAGGATATTATCCCTGGTCAACCTGGGATGGTCTGCCTGCAGCGGATCCGGACTCCAAACAGTACCATACAAATAGAATAATCCCTTTCAATTTACAGCGATTCCAGGTATGGGATCAAATAATTAATGGTGCTACTGGAGCTTGGTTTTGGTCTGGGCAGAATATTGATATAACTAAAGATTATACTGATTCCAGTGGAGCCACTTCCGCTGTTTATTATCATAATTATAGTTTTAATCAGATAACTACTATTTCTAAGGAATTGAATTCATTGTATAATGTTCTTCTTGAGCCAAAATTCTATAGAGAATATAATGTGAGCGACTCACAAGTTGACGTGATGATGAAAAAACATAATGATAAAATTTATTTGCTTAGTGCAAGCACTTCTTATGAGGATTTGTATAATGTTAATATAAGTATTGGTAAGAATTATACTATTACTTCGGTAAAAGCAATTAATGAGGTTGCAAATGGAAATATTTCTAATGTATTTAACAGAACGATTTCATTTTCTGGGAATAGCTTTTTAGATGATTTTATTGGGGAGGATGCTTCTGCACCACAAGGAAAAGCTGCGCCAGGTTATGCGGTGCATGTGTATGAGATAGAATATACGGAGGAAAGTAATGTATGTGGGGATCATGTTTGCGATTCTTTAGAAACATTTTCTTCTTGTCCTTCTGATTGTGATGTGGGAGATATTTGCAGAACAAATTATACTTCTATTGATGGAAATTTAGTTCAGAATCCATATGTTGAGTGTGATAATGACAATGATGGGATACCTGATTATTGGAGGGATTATAATCGTACTTATATTGGATGGATATATGATAATACTCTTGGGTCAAAAGTTCTTGAATCTTATAACAATGGCTCTTATCTTAATGGTTTACCTATTGCTCCAAGGTGGACGTATGATTACATAGATCAAATAAAAATAAAACCTAACACATGGTACGAATTTTCTTTTAAGATGGCTTCAAATAATATCGGAATGGTATTAAATGAAACTACAAAGATAGCTAGCGATGGTACTATTTTTAATGGTATTGTATTATGGGTGAATAACAATAGCAGACTTAAGGGAGATATTTATGGAGAGGGACAAACATCTTGGGTTGATGGTCCAAATCTTACAGATTATGATTCTAGTGTTAATATATTTCGTTCTTATACTAACTCGGGTTTTAGTGGATGGAAAAATCATACTCTTTATGTGAAAACAGCAAGTGATTCTCTAACTGCCCAGCCACTTTTCGATGTTTATGGTTTTGGAAATGTTTATGCTGATGATTTCTCACTAAAAGAGGTTTCTGGAAATCTTAATATTCCCGCATTTAAAAAATCTGGAAAGCTGGTTTTTCCGCAGTATAAAAATAGCGATTTCTTTCCGATTGTTCTTTATGGAGATTTAAAGAAAACTTATAATACCGGTTATAATATCGGCGAATTAAAATCTTTTGGTTTTAATTCTGTGGAGGTTTTTAATAGTCGTAATTTGTTGGATCAAACACATGATTACGATTCAATTAAAAATAATTTTATAACTTATGATATGGCTGCAGTTTTGCAGGGGTATAAGTTTAACTATCCGTCTAGTAGTTGGGTTTTTGATCCACTTCATAATTATAATTATCTTGGTTGGAAAATTACAAAAGGGATTATAGATGCATTTTCAGGTTTTTCTAATACTCTTGCAATTGTTGGTCCTGATGAGGGCGATGGTTCTCCTTATGTGGAGGGGGTTTATTTTCCTAATACTTATATCTATCAACAATTTTATAACTACTCCAAAAGCAAGGGGATAGATGTTTTAATGAATTATGGGGGATACTATGGATATTCTTCGTATACTTGTTCGTATGATGATTTTGATAGCTATCTTTTACCTTATACGGATTATATGTCTAAGTCTTTTAATACTCCATTAGCGTATCCTCTTGCGGGATATTCTAATTATTTTGAGAAGCTTGGACCTGAAGTTAGAAGAGAGGTATCTAAACTTAGCGAGAGAAATGGTTCATATTTTGCGTTTGGAATGGGAGTGCCTCAGTGGGGTAGTTGGAATAATGGAAGGACTGCACCTAATACCAATCCTAGTATCCCTAATTGGAATTACAATCAAACTGTTCCGTTTAATCTTCAGAGATTCCAGATATTTGATTCTCTGATTAATGGAGCTACTGGCGTTTGGTTTTGGGGAGCGACAGATTATTGTTATCTTTATGTTCCTCCTAAAACAAATTTTGGAATCTACAGTCCTAAATACTGTGATTATCAAGCAGAACAAGTGAAGACTCTTTCTAGAGAGTTAAGTTCTTTGTATTCTGTTCTTTTGGAACCAGATTATTATGATGAATGGAATGTGAGTGATTCTAGAATTGATGTGATGATGAAAAAACATGACGGGAAAATATATCTTCTTACTGCTAATGTTCATTATGATAATTTGTATAATATTAATATAAGTTTAGATAGCAAATATAAAATCTCTTCCGTAAAGGCGATTAACGAAGTGCTAAATGGGAACATCTCTAATGTTTTTAATAGAACTGTTTCATTTTCTGGAAATAGTTTTACAGATAACTTTATTGGAGAAGATGTTAATGCTTTAGATGCTGTCGGAGTTCCTCAGGGAAAAGCGGCTCCAGGATATGCCGTGCATATTTATGAGATAGAATATACTAATGCAACTTCTGTTGTATGTGGAGATGGAAATTGTGACATGGAATCTGGTGAAAGTTGTTCAACTTGTTCGTTAGATTGCGGAGTTTGTCCCGATGATGGAACTGGGGATACTGGAAGTTCGGGCGGTGGCGGCGTGGGATCTTTGGAGAATAACACGATTATAATAAATGAAACAGAATTGTCTCTGGGGCTTGGAAAAGATCTTGGAGTTGGAGATGTTGCAGTCTTTGATATTGATTCTTCGGATAGTACTAATCAACATTCTTTGAGTGTTACGAGTATTGATGATTATAGTGTTGGAATAGTGGTTCAATCAAACCCCCAGGTGGCTAGACTTGGTATTGGAGATTCTAACAAGTTTGAATTAGATAATGATGGGTATTATGATGTTAGGATTAAACTTAACTCTATATTTAATTCAAAGGCGAACATTGGCGTTAGAAGAATTGCTGAAGATATTGTGACGGGGGCTGGACCAATACAACCTGCTGAGACTCAACCTGTTGAAACGATTCTGGGTAAGAGTTGGAAGAATACTGTTATCTACTCTCTTCTTTTAGGAGCAGCAATAACCGTTATAATTGTAGTTCTTCTGGCTAGGAGAAATCGGGTTTCACAGGTTGAATTGCATTCATAAATGAAAGATTTATAAACCCCTTCTTCAAGTTAATTATAACCAATGAACGCTGCGCGCGAGGTTTTAATACTTCTTGTGCGATTGTTCACTCTTCTTTCTTTAGAAAAGAAAGAATTGGTGTTTCAAGAAAGAAACTAAATAGCAAATTAAATACAAAAAAACAAAATGGCAATAAGCATATATGATATTGTTGAGAAAGCTGCTAAGACTGGCAAGATTGACAAAGGAATAAATGAAGTTACAAAGGCTGTTGAGCGAGGAGTCGCAAAATTAGCTGTTGTTGCATCTGATGTCGATCCAAAAGAATTAGTTAGGCATATTCCATTAATCTGCAAGGAAAAGGGAATAAAGTTTATTGAAGTAGATTCAAAGCAGAAGTTGGGAATCGCAGCAGGTATAGGGGTTGCTACAACAGCAATCGCTATTATCGAATTAGGCGACGCTAAGCTTGACTCAATCAAATAAATATCAATTTATATTTAATGAAAGATGGGACAACAAAAACCTAAAGAAGCTAAAGCAAGTTCTGGAGCAGGACCTACAAAAGGTTCAGAGAAATTAATTTCTCAAGAAGCTGTGCCAGCAGTTGTTGAGGCTATTCTTGGAAGAACTGGAACGAGAGGGGAGCTAAGTCAGGTTAAGTGTAGAATTTTAAAAGGAAAAAATGCAGGAAAGCAAATAAGAAGAAATGTTAGAGGTCCTGTAGTTCCTAGAGATGTTTTAATGCTTAGAGAGACAGAAATTGAATCAAGAAGAATACAGAAAAGAATAAATAAAGGAAATCAGAGTTAAATAAAAGGAACAAACAAAATGCCAAAATGTACATTCTGCAAAAACGCGTATGAATTTCCTAGAGGCTTAACTGTTGTTCAAAAAGATGGAGAGCCTTCTTATTATTGTTCAAGTAAATGCAGAAAGAATGCACAGATGGGAAGAGATAATAGAAGAGTTAAGTGGGTTAAGAAACAAAAGGGTGTTGAAGGTGTGGGAACAAAAAACACAAAAGAAGCGAAGAAATAATTATGGCTGATGATTTAGTTACGAGATGCAGTATTCGATGGGCTTACAATCCTATTTTTTCTAAGGGAGTTGAATCTGTGCATGTAGTTTATTTTCCTGAAGAGCATTTTGCTTTGGTTGCGACAAATATGGGGAAAACAAAACTTGTGACTGATGAAGCTAATTTGAGAAACGTTGCAGATATTCGTGCGAGTATAATGAACGAGGAGAGACATTCTGATTGGGATTATTCAATGCATCCTCCAACAGTTAGTGAGGCAATGGTTCCTAGAAAGTTTTGTTATGAAATGAGATCTCTTTATGATGAAAAGATGGATTTAGAGGCGAGATCTAGACGTATCTCTGTTGAGCTTAGTGATGCAATGAATATTAATCCTGATATTTTTCATGTTCCTGAATCTGTAACTAGTGGAAATAAAGAGGCTGCTTGTGGTGAGACTAAGCCCGAAACTCCAGCACAATAATTCTTAAGAGAACCAAGGTTCCCTTAAAGTTCAACCTTCCTGTTAAAATAGTTATATTCTGAAGAATATAAATTATTAAAAAGTATCTTTGTTCTTTTTATTTATGGATTATTTAGAAGTAGGTAATGTGCGGATGACTCGAGAAGAGGCTGATGCTCTTGCAGCAAGAGTTCGTGAAGTGTTTGTTGGAGTGTTTAATGATCCTGATTTTTTATATAAGAATCATTTTAGTGTTGGAATAGATGATTATCTTGTTAGAGAATTACAAAAACGTGGGATGGCAAATCCTCCTGTTGTTTTTTCAGATAGTGGGAGATTATTTTTAGATGATCTTGCAGAGGGAGTATTGTTGGATCTAAGAGGGCAGGTATTTGGCGGTTCTTTTAGTATCCGGGATGAATATGAGGTTCATAGTGCAAGATATTTTGTAACTGTTCCTGCAACAAAACCTACTAGAACTCCGGTAGAAACTAGGTAACTTATAAAACAGCAAAAATCACTGATTTTTGCCCTAAAAATCATTTTCTCGTCGATAAAACAGCAGAAAGCTTTATAAACCATGTTTCATTTTTCCTTATGTGATGAGGGAAAGTTAAGATCTAATTTCTCCCAATAGTTAACAAAAACTAAGAAAAAGAGCGTAAATTATGGCTGAAACGAAAAACGATTATTCTGCAAAAGATATTAAGGTACTGGAGGGTCTAGAGGGGGTGAGAAAAATGTATGATGTAGTTGAACTGTCAAGAAAAGTAACGAGGAAGGGAGATGTTTTGATACTTTCTAATGAACTAAAGATAAGACCGCGAGTTCTAAATTCTGCAATTGTGGAGGGAAGGATTTTATCAATTTTGCCTAATTTGGATAAAAGCAAGGCAGGAATTTTAGCAGGATTAAGGACTGATAGAGAGGTTAAAATATTCTCTCAAAAATATGACTTATCTAATGTTCCAGCAAGAAGTTTAATAAAAATGGTTAGATTGTGGAATAAAGAGGTACAAGAGAACCATCTGCTTCTAGTGGGTCAAGAGGAACATGATATGATTTTGGGCAGTTTGTTGGGTGACTCAAGTATCAGACAAAGAGAGAAAAACTCTTGCTTTAGATTTTCTCACTCAATTAAACAGAAAGAATATGCATGTTTCAAGAAAGAGATATTAAACGATTTTAATATATCTGAATTTAGGGAAGTTAAAAGAAAAATTTGTGATAGCTTTATTCATGCAGTAGATTTTTCAACAAAGACCCACTCTGTTTTTAATTATTATAGAAACTTATTTTATAAAAATGGAAGAAAAGTTGTGACAAGAGAAATTTTAGAACAGCTGAATCCAAGAAGTTTGGCTTACTGGATTTGTGATGATGGGAGTTATGATAACACTCAGGGATACATAGTTATATGTACAAATTCATATACTTTGGAAGAGCATAATCTTATGAAAGACTTTTTTAATAAAAAATTTGGTTTGAATCCTACAATAGGGTTTAGAGATGGTAAGTATTATTTTCTAAGATTTAAACAAGATGATTCAAAAAAATTGATTGAAATAATTAGACCTTTTGTTCCAGAATCAATGAAATACAAAATTGGAGGATTGAAAAATGTCAGATGAAAAAGAATCTTACGGTGCATCAAGCATCAAAGTGCTTGAAGGATTAGAGGGGGTGAGGAAGAGACCAAGTATGTATATCGGTTCAACAGGTAAGGAAGGTTTGCATCATTTAGTTTATGAAGTTGTTGATAATTCTGTTGACGAATGTTTAGCTGGAGTTTGTAATACTATTCGAATCACTATAAATAAAGATGGTTCTGTGACTGTTGAAGACAATGGAAGAGGAATGCCGGTTGATATGCATCCAGTCTATAAGGTTTCTGCAATGGAGGTTATTGTTACAAAACTTCACGCTGGAGGAAAGTTTGACAAACAGGCTTATGCGGTTTCTGGAGGTTTGCATGGAGTTGGTATTTCGGTTGTGGCTGCGTTATCTAAGAAGATGACTGTTGAAGTTATGAAGGAAGGGAAGGTTTATGCCCAATCCTACAAGATAGGAATTCCTATTGACAAGGCAAAGGTTATAGGAGATTGTGAAAAGGGTTTAACAGGAACAACAGTTACATTTATGCCGGATGATACCATCTTTTCTACGACAAATTTTGATTTTAACACTCTAGCAATGAGATTTAGGGAGATTTGTTTTTTGAATGCTGGATTAAAGATAATATTCAAAGATGAAAATAATGGGAAGAAGGAAGAGTTTCATTATGAGGGTGGTCTAGTAGAGTTTGTAAAATGGTTAAACAAAGCAAGAGCAGTTTTGCATAAACCCATATATTTCAAGAAAGCTTTGCCAGAAGTTACTGCAGAGGTTTCAATACAATATACTGATGGATACAATGAAGTAATTCATGGTTTTGTAAATACCATTAATACTATTGAAGGCGGTACGCACGTTGCGGGGTTTAAGACTGCTTTAACTAGAGTTATTAATGATTATTCTGAAGCAAAGGGAATTTTAAAGAAGGGAGAGAAGTTACAGGGAGAAGATGTTAGAGAGGGAGTTACTGCTATAATCTCTTTAAGATTGAGGGAACCACAATTTGAGGGGCAGACAAAGACAAAATTGGGAAATTCAGAAATAAAGGGACAGATTGATTCTCTTACAACTGCTGCACTTGCGGAGTTCTTTGAGGAGAATCCTTCTATTGCTAATGTTATTGCTAAGAAAGCTTCATCTGCATTGAAGGCTAGAGAGGCCGCTAAAAAGGCAAGGGAGCTTGTTAGACGAAAGAATGTTCTTGGGGGCGGGGGTTTGCCTGGTAAGCTTGCAGATTGCTCTTCTAATAAGAAGGATCAGACTGAATTGTATATTGTAGAGGGTCAATCAGCTGGAGGTACCGCAAAAGGAGCTAGAGATAAAGAATTCCAGGCCATTTTGCCATTGAAAGGTAAAATATTGAATGTTGAAAAAAGTAATCCTTCTAAGGCGTTATCTTCTGAAGAAATTTCTAACTTAATTACTGCAATGGGGGCGGGAGTTGGAGAGGAGTTTGATATTAACAAGTTGAGGTATAATAAAATAATAATTATGACAGATGCGGATGTTGATGGGCAGCACATTAAGACTTTGCTTCTTACATTGTTTTACCGGTACGTGCCACAACTAGTTGAAGCAGGACATATCTTTGTTGCTGTTGCTCCTTTGTTTAAGATAAGAAAGGGTTCACAAGATCATTATGTTTATTCTGAAGATGAACTTAAGAAAACAATGGCAAAACTTGGAAAGGGCGATGTTTCTAGATTTAAGGGTCTTGGAGAAATGAATGATTCTCAATTGTGGGATACCACTATGAATCCTAAGACAAGAATATTAAAACAGGTTTCAATTGAGGATGCTGTTGAGGCTGATGAAACTTTCTCAATTTTAATGGGAGATGCTGTAGAGCCAAGAAGAAAATTCATTGAAGAAAATGGACAGTATGCGGAGGTAGATTTATAATGGCAACTAAAACAAAAGGCAAAACAAAACCTAAGACAACGTACACTCGTGCAGGTCAGAGAGTGATTACTGAACCTTGCCCAAAATGTGATGACACTCTTGTCGTACAGATGTATGGCGCGACAGAAGTCTTCATGTGCAGGAACTGCAGGTTTAAGAGAGTTACGCCTAAGAAAACCAAGAAATAAGTACAATGTCAGATAAAAAAATAAAAGAAAAACCACTAAAGGTTTACATCTGTCCTAACTGTAAGTCTGTAGATGTTTATCATCCTCTTGAATTTAGTACGTTGTTTGGATTAATGCCTAAATGGAGATGTAGAAAATGTAAGTTTGAATCTGTTGCATTTCCTCAGGTTATAATCCCACAGAACAAACTGAAAAAAATGAATGAAGATTATGAAAAAAAA
>CAIKMX010000020.1 GCA_903828655.1 uncultured archaeon
ATAGGGTTTAGTGGAGGTTCTGACAGCCTTGTTCTCTTGCACCTTGCATTAAAAGTATTCCCCCAAGATACCCCTATTCTTTTTTCCGATACTCAACATGATAGACAGGAAACTTATGATTTTATAAGACAAGTACTGAAAGACTGGGGACTAACTAGCTTTCACACTTTCAAGGCAAATGCAGATAGAGTAAAGGAATTTGCAGACAAGTACGGAATGAAGACTCCTGAGTTTACAGAAGTCTGCTGCGAATTTCATAAGATTGAACCTATGAGAAGGGGAGTCGAATTTCTCAAACTAGATGCATTGATTACAGGAATAAGAGGAGTTGAACACGAGGAAAGAGCAAAAGAGTTAATCTTCTCTCCAAGAACTTCTCCAAAGCATATGCGAGTTCACCCGATACTATTCTGGAAGCCTGAAGATATTAGAGAGTATCTAAAGAAAAATAACATCAAAGCAAACCCCCTTTATGCTGAAGGATTTACTTCACTCGGCTGCATTGAATGTACTTCTCTAAATAAGGATCCAAATGCCCATGAAAGAGCGGGCAGAGGCGAGGCTCGAGAGACCATAATGCCAAGATTAAGAGCTTTGGGTTATAGTTAATTCTTGGTATGGATATCGCGCAGCTTTTAGGATGGGTAGCAACAATTTTATTTTCAGTAATGCTTATTCCTCAGATATTAAAAACTTTAAGAAGAAGAAGCACAGAAGGAGTAAGTATCTGGCTGTTTATCGTCTTTCTTACTGCAAACATCATTGCACTAATATATGCACTTATGATAATTCAAACACCTCTTATCATTAAGTATATTTTGGGAATCATCGAATCAGTATTCTATCTCATTGTATTTGCTATTTATTATAAGAGATAACTGGAATAGGTAGCTTTTTATAACTTATAGCCATAACTAGGGCATGAAAACCGCAATGCTATCCTTCGATGTTGAACCTGACTTACACACGTTAGAGTATCACGGGGTTGTAAAAGGAATGGCAGAGATACTTAAGATTTTAAACAAACAAAAGGTAAAAGCAACCTTTTTTACAACTTGCGACTGCATTGAAAAGTTTCCCTTCATCTTCAGAAATTTGATAAAACAGGGACATGAGGTTGCCTGGCACGGATATCGGCATGAAAGATTTGATGATTTATCCTTTGAAGAAAAAGAAGAAAGCATAAAAAAATCGGCTTTATGCTTTAAAAGATATCTAAACGTCGCTCCAAGAGGATTTAGGGCAGTCCAGCATTCTTCTGATTCTTATACTTTTTCTTTGCTTGAAAAATACGGTTTTTCATATGATTCTTCTAAAACCCCTCTTAATCTCCTCCAATTTTTATTCTTCCCAAAGAGAATTAAAAAAAACTTCTCTGATTTTTTTTCGAATCCTTTCCCACATAAAATAAATGGAATTTTAGAGATTCCTACTTCCTCCTTTTTTATCCCGTTTGTATCCTTCATTCCAAGAATCCTCCCAAGAGCACTTCAGAGAGTTTATCTTTCTGTCATTTCCATGCTTAGCCGCAATTTAGTCTTCTATGCGCACTCATGGGATTTTATAAAATTGGAAGGAAGTAATATCGATAAAAAGTTCCCCCACACAAGAGTTATTCAAAACATGGAGTTTATAATCTCTAATCTTAAGTCAAACGGATACAAATTTATACGGATGAGGGATTTTAAACAAAAATGAAGAAAATTAAAATTTTAGAATTGACAAACTTTTCTGCAGGGGGCTGCGGAGTTTTTGCTCGAGTTAAGCGAGAAGCAGCACTCTTAAAAGAAGCAGGATTCGAAGTCAAAATATTCTCCTCAAATCTTGAAAAAGGAACGAATAAAATAGTTCCCAAAGATGATAAATTCGAAGGAGTAGAAATAACAAGATTCCCTGCAATAAGACTGGGGGGCGAAAGTTTCATGAGATGGAATTTTGAGGAAGCCGTTTTAGAGTATCATCCAGATATAATCCTTGCTCATGTGTACAGACATCTTCACACTCTCGCTGCAATAAAAATCGCAAAAAAAATAAATGCGAAAGTTTTACTTGTTACTCATGCGCCTTTTGATAGAGACAAAAGTCGGAATTTCGTTTCCAAAGTTGCAGTGTGGGTTTTTGATAAGTTTATTTCTCATAGAGTATTAAAAAAGTATGACGGAATTATCTCAATAACTAAATGGGAAGAGCCTTATCTTAAAAATATGGGGGCGTCAAAAATTTCTTATATCCCGAATGGAATCGTTCAGGATTTCTTTGTTCCGTCAAAAGGGAGGGAAGAAAATAAAATCCTCTATATGGGCCGAATATCCCCTATCAAGGATATTTCAACCTTAATCAGAAGCATCCCTCTTTTGGATGATAAGAGAATTATTCTTGAGGTTTACGGCCCGGCAGAAAAATCTTATCTTAATGAACTTCAGTCTCTTGTTGCCTATTTAAATCTCAAAAAAAGAGTTTCTCAATATTTTAATTCACAAGAAAAAGATCCAAAGACTCAAGTGCTAGTGACTCAAATAGCAAGTTATTATTTTATCGTTACCAAAAATGAAGTTGAAGCATTG
>CAIKMX010000021.1 GCA_903828655.1 uncultured archaeon
GATTAAGGAGATAAAATCGGGTTGCATAAAAACGATTAGCGGCCAATATAATTAAAATGGCAAACAAACAGTATAAAAATTTTCATGAACTATGCGAACAGGAAGCTAGACGTACTACGGGAGTTTATGCTTCAGAAGCGAGAGGTTATCTTGTTGAAGGAAAGAATCCTCTCAAGTTAGCAATACAAAAAGCACAAAAGAGAGCAGAAGCACTGGAAAGACAGGGTAAAACTGAAGAAGTAGAAAAGATTAGAGGAGTAATTAAAAGAGCAGAAGAAACAGGGATGATTGATGGAAGCTTCGAGATTACTTATGAGGGTTCTCAGAGAATTTATAATAAAGTAAGACAAATAGTAGAAAAAACGGCCTCTGGAAGAGGACAAGATTATACTCATTTATTTGATTCCTTTGATCCTATCACGGATCATGATTTAATTGCAACAGGCATATTCTGCTTAATCCCAGAAGTAAGAGATTATGTTCGAAATAATGCAGATTCGCTTTATAAAATAGTTTTGACCGCTAATTCTGGAAGGGCGAGAGGTTATTCATTACCTGTTAAACACAAAACTACTTCAACTGCTAGTTCGCCGATATCTCCTGATTTGAAAGATTTTATTTCAGCATTGCCTCAAGCAATTACTAATGAAGAGGCAGAGATGCAAAGAAGGCTTAATCTGCTTTTGGATAAGAAAGCAGAAAGAGAAAGTTTTCCTTTATTCAAACAAAATCCCGGTGCTTCTTTAGAAAGACTCGAACAACTCGTTTCTAGAGAACAAAATCAAAACCTAAGGGAAGCCTATCAAAGATTGCTAGGCACTTATACAAACTATATGAACTTTAAAGTCTTAAACGTAAATCCCAATTTTGTAGACCCGGCAACCGGGAAAAGAGGCGTCTTGCCATCTTTACATCAAAGAAGTGCCTTATATCATTTAATAACAGAAAGAAAACTAGGAATATTTGACGGATGTGGAACAGGAAAGACAGCAATTTCTATATTGGCTGCTCCAATAATTGAAAAAATAACTGGAAAACCGGCAAAAGTTTTTGTAGCCTGTCCCAACGGGGCAAAAAGGGCATGGAAAAAAGGATTAGTTGGGAGTGATGAGCAAAGATACCTTGCAACTCGAGAAAATATTTTAGTAGTAAATGGAGAGAGAAAAGACGAAGAGTTTATGAGAAGACTAGGCGAAGCAAAATGGGTAATTGCAAACTATGATCAATTAATTTCACGAGCTGAAGAGGAATTATTTGTAGACCTACTTGAAAGAGCAGGTTTTAATTATGTTATATTTGATGAAGGGCATCATATCAAATCACGGAGAGAAACAACTAAAAGAGGAAGGCCAACTTTAAGTGCAGCTGCTCAGAGAATTGCCAATAATGCAGACTATCTCGCAATTTTAACGGCTTCTCCTATTGCTGATACTTTAGACGATTATGGAGTTTTAGCACATTTATTACAGCCCGAAAAATTCCCAAGAACAGAAAGTTTAAGGCAACAAATTGGACATAATCCTCGTGTACTTTACACATTTTTTAATGAAAAATCCGTGAGAAGAACGGCTGAGGATATTAATGACGAACTTGACTGGGAAGAACATGAAAAATTAGTAGCTCTTACTCCAGAACAACAAAAAATATACCAACATCTTGTCGAGTTTAGACCTGCTGGCTGGATGATACAAGCAAGAAAGGCTTTGCTTGATCCAAGACTAGTGGACCCAGAAGTTTTACAAAGGGCAGGAGTTTTAGGACAAGTTACTGTTCAAAGTTCTGCAAAATATCAAAAATTAGAACAACTTTTAACCCAGGAAAATGGCCCTGTAATGCGGGGAGATAAGTTTATTGTTTTCTCCAGCATGTTTAGAGAAGGAGTTACTCAAAAAGATCATGCCGAATTAAGGAGAAGATACAAAGAAATTGGCAAACCCGAATTATACGCTGCATTGCATTTAGAACGTTCACTTGATACTTTCTTGGCAGATGCATTAAAAAGAAAGACAGGAAAAGGTCTTGAAGTAGCAATAATAGATGGAACCGTTTTAGATATTGAAGAAAGAGAAAGAACAGTAGACCGGCTTTCGGATGGGCTGGCTGGAATTGTATGCACAACTGATACTGGAGGAGAAAGCTTAGATTTTACTGCAGCTAATTATGTAGTATTCTTAGATGAGGATTATACTCCTAAAACTGCAGAACAAGCATTATCAAGAGTAGTTAGAAAAGGGCAAAAAAAGAAAGTTGATATTGTTCACCTTAGAGCAGAGGGGACTTTAGATGAGGATTTAAGAGATTATGTTGAGAAAAAAAGGATTATTACACAAACTGCAATGGACGGGCATCCATTAACCCCCGAGGAATGGAAGTTACTAGAAGATACAGAAGGTAAAAGGCTTGGGGAAATGATCAGGAGAGGGCTAGGTGGAGTCTCAATTAATACTTATGATGCTGAAATTAAGGACATTGAAGATTTTAGAATTTTAAGGAGAATAGAACATAGCAGAAGACAAGGTTCGGCAATGACTATTGAATATAATACCACTTATGCACAAGAACTAATGAGATGGATTGGTCAAGATCCTATAAACTGCTGGAGTGATCCAAAATTTGTTGAGTTATACATGAAGACACTTCCGAATCTTGCTGTGCCTGTTATGCATCTCGCTAAAGTCGGAGATTTAGTAAGAAGATCTCAAGAAGGAGAAATTGTTTTTCCAAGAAGAGTTTTGTCAGATGGATCAGGGCCTTCCTTGTTATATGATGCATATCAAACAATAAAGCCTTTAATTACAAGAGCAGGATTAGAAATACCCGATGTAACTGATAGAGATATGTCCCAATTAATGTTGGCAAGAGGAAAGAATCCAAATAAAGTTTTGGGTAATATGAATGGAGAAAATAGTGCATTTTCTGCAAGGACTTTTGATATGGTAGATAACGAGTCTATAACCCTTCTGCCTAATCCCGAGCAAGTAAAACAAACTTTACTCGAATCACATAGAATTCTCAGAGATGAAGGGTTAATTGAATTAGTTGTTAAAAATATGAGATTCTCCGATGGTTTTTATTCGGGAATGGAAAAACTTGGATTTGAGACACTATCCGAAAAAAATCAGGGTTTTGCTTTAAGCACTCAGATGTTTAGAAGATTAAAACAAAAACATGGGGAACATTTTGCAGAAGCTTATGCAAATAAACTTGCAGATACATATATTTTACTCGCGAGAAAAGTTGACAACCCTTCAGAAGCAAATGCAAGTGATTTTTGGTTTGAGAAAGGTCCTATTGTGGGGGATAACGTAAATGCCAGAGCTGCTTCAGAATCAAGGAGCATAATTATTCCAGGCAGAAGAAGACCAAGACAAGAGGAAAAGACTTCTGAAGAAGAGTTTACTCCTCAAAGAGAAGTAATTACTGACAAATCAGGAGTCGTAAAATCTGTGAAAAGGGTGGGGGAGAAAGATGAGAAATAATAGAAAACCTAATGGATATTGGAATAATTGGGATAATTTTATAAAAGAATTAAGGCAAGCAGAAAGAGATTTGGGACATTTTCCCACCCTTACAGAACTTAATAAAAATTATTCATCCCTTGGGAGTGCAGTTCGTGATTATGGAGGGATGGTTAAATTAAGGCGAAAACTTGGGATTGAATTACTATCAAAACCAACGTGTTATTGGACAAATGATACTATAAAAATTGAACTTGGACCAATTATCTCTCAATTAAGACATTTTCCAACTCAAAAAGAATTAACAGAAATTAAAAGACGAGATCTAGCTAATGCAATAGTAAGACATGGTGGGGGATTTAGGAAATTAAGAGAGAAATTCGGATATTCTCCATCAAAAAGATATCATCGCTGGACTATTTTTGAAAATGTACAAAGAGAATTAATTAGTTTAACAGAAAA
>CAIKMX010000022.1 GCA_903828655.1 uncultured archaeon
ATCAAGAAGTCCATCAGTCGTGCTGGCCTTGTCAGCTATTTGATATTCCCCCCCGTAATCCTTAGAATTGGAGATTATTACAAAGTACCCTACAGAATGGACTTTATGCTTAACATGAATACTCTGCCATTTATATTTAAGGAGATGTTTAACTCCCGCCAAAGGATACGCAAATTTTCCCCATCTCTTTTTGAATTTTGGACTAATCTGTTTTATTAAACTTGCATCAAATCCAACACCCAACATCATTGAAAAATACCTCCCTTCCTGCTTTGTCTTTGCATAGCCCAAATCCATTCGTATTTTTTTACCAAAAGTGATTAATTCAGAGGCTTTTTTCACATTAAAAGGAATTCCAAGCTCCAAAGCTAGAACATTTGTACTTCCAAAAGGGATTATTGCAAGTGTTGTTTTTGATTCACCAATTCCATTTATAACCTCATTAACTGTTCCGTCTCCTCCAGCCACAATGATTAAATCGTATTTATTTTTTGCATGCTTTGCCAACTCCATTGCATGCTTTGGATATTTTGTAAATTCTACTTGCAAATCTATTTTTCCCTCGTCGCATCTCTTTTGTACTTCCTTTATTATTTCCTTAACGGTTGTCTTTGACTTAGTTATACCCCCCAATCTCTTTCCTAATCTCTTAAAAGTCCATTTAAGTATCGGGGGCATCTTTCTTTTGGTTTTACCAGACATAGGATTAACAATTAGTATTGCTTTCATATAGGGAGCCATATCACCACAAATGAATCTTTTTATTTATATTTATGCTGTATGAATCCATACTCCTCAATTATATATACTCCAAAAGGCATATACTAATTATGAATGAAAGAGATAACTCTAGCAGCCTGCGTAGTCCAGGACTTTTGGCAAAGAAACCAATAATTGGATTTCTGATGTTTTTTATTAGTCTCATCATATTTGCAGCTTTAGCCTACAATCTAGCTAACAATGGCCCGCTAATCAAATGGGACTTATCGGTAAATGAATATTTTCACAACTTTGCTCTGAATAGTTCTACACTCATGACGCAGATTATGGTTGCCGGCTATTATATTGGCTTAGAGGGCATCATAATTGCTGAAGTACTATTGGGGGGATACTTCTTCTTCAAAAAATCCTGGCGTGAGTTTGCTATGAGTGGGGTGGTTTTCATTGGAGGAGGACTTCTTTTTAAGATTCTCTCCCAAATTTTCATGCGCCCTAGACCATTTACTTTATTTGATAAATTAATTTGGGCGGGCAGTCCAAATATCCCAGGTTTTCCGAGCGGTCATGCACTAAATATAATCCTTGTGTGTGGAATTTTGATTTATCTATTCTTTCCTAAAATTAAATCTCCAGGGAGAAAGTTTATTATGATTTTGGTTTCATTACTAGTGATACTTTATATCAGTTTAAGCAGACTTTATGTAGGAGACCACTATCTAACAGACATCATTGCAGGTTATGCTATTGGGATTGCCTGGTTTGGCCTTGCATGTACCTCCATAGAATTATTATTTAAAAAATATAAAAAGGTGTAAAATGGACCTTATAAAAACTGAAAAAAAGGTTGTAAAAGAAATCAAGAAAGAAGGTGAAATAATCGCATTTAGCAAAGCATCTGAAATTTTAGCACGCATAGGCTACGGTGCACGCGGATTGATTTATGGTATAATTGGTTTATTAGCCATAGAAGTTGCATTGGGAACTTCTGGAAGTTTACAGGATCAACAAGGAGCTATTGCCTCAATAGGACAACAGCCAGTAGGTCAGATTTTACTTGGGGCGATGTTAATCGGTTTAATTGGCTATTCTCTTTGGGGTTTGATTAGAGCTTTTTTTGATCCCCTACATAAAGGCAAGAGCAAAAAAGGTATCTTTGAAAGAATAGGATTTTTTATTAGCGCAGTAGCTTATGCAATTCTAATTCCATCAACTTACAGTTCTATTTTCGGTGCATCAAACGCCTCTCAAAATGGCGCCCAAGGTGTTCAGCTAAGAAACATTGTCAGTACAATATTTACAATTCCTCTTGGAAAATGGATTGTAGGAATAATTGGATTGCTATTTTTAGGAACGGGAGTTTATCAAGTTTACAGGGGATTAAAGTATAATTTCGATAACCAAATTAAACCTTACGCACTAAACGCTAAACAAACAAAAGCCATTAAAACTATGGGACGTTTCGGCACTCTCGCACGGGCAGTTGTATTTGCTCTTGTAGGAATATTCTTGTTATTCGCAGCATATTCAGCTAATTCATCAAAGGCAAAAGGAATAGACGGCGTCCTATTGATTATCTTGCAACAACCTTACGGACACTGGCTTCTTGGAATTATAGCACTCGGTCTTATTGCCTTCGGAATTTATTCTTTGTTAAGTGCGTTCTGGTTTAAGTTTCGAAGATGAAACGAGATGACTTTTTAAGATATAAATATTTAAAAATAACAATTTTATATCTTTAAGATGAGTAACCCCCCATCCGATGAGGAAAGTAAGAACAATATAAGTAGAGCAATGAGTGGCTCCAAACCTGAAATCACAATAGTTTACGAAGGCAAGAGATTAGACTTAACGGGTTTGCTAAGACTACCTTCTTCCAACCTGCCTAAATGTCAGGTCACTATACGTGATCACCCTGTACATTTTTTTGAAGGAGAAGTAATTCAACCATCTTTTATGCCCGTCGCTAGAGGAATAGGCTATCATTATAGAAGTTGTGCTGCTTGCGCAAGTGTTGAGACGGGAAAAGAAAGTGCAGTTAGATTAGTAGATTCCGCTTATGCAACCGCACAATGCTTTCTACCTAACGGAGATGTAATCCTTTAAAATCTTCACTTCTTCGCCACACCAGGAACAATTGCCTTAGCAGTTTCCACCACGGCCTTAGGCACAATAGGCTTTGCTTCCTTTGTCTCAACCTTTACCGCTTTCTTTAATCCAGGTATAGCTCTCTCAACAAGTACTAACAACATAAACCAGAACAAACCTAAAGACATTCCAGCCATAACATCGCTGAACCAATGAACGTGAAGTACTAATCGACTAATTCCAACCAATATGAAGAATACTGAAGCAAAGTAAATTAAAACATATCTTGCGATTCTATTTTTAAAATCATCTTTAAATGAGTAAATAAGCAAAGAAACAAAGACTATCGCAGTAATTGCATGCCCGCTAGGAAAACTAAAACCCGTTTCTATTAGATTTTCTGGTCTTGCACGCTGAACAAGGCCCTTGATTACTACCTGTAATACTGTCGCTCCGCCAAGCGCTACAGCAGAGATTAGGGCATAACGCCATCTCTTCCTTAAACTCAATGCACCTACAACAACAATAAAGAATATCGAAACAAGAACGCCCCCGCCAAAGTTAGTAATAAACGAAGCAATACTTGTAATAAAAGGAGAATAAACAAAACCATTAACCCACAAGTCAACCTTCAGAATAGATCCAGAATAAAGATATCCCTCAAACATTTTAGTAAAGATATACAACGAAATAATACTCACAATAGGTATGCTAACGTGTTGATAGTGAAATTCCTTGCCAGGTTTTTTAACATAAGGATAAGCATACACCCCTAAAACAACAGCAACAACTAGAAGAAAGATAAGCCAAACTATCCAATGGCTCAATACAGGCAGAAAAATATTCATAAAATCATTTACATTTAACATAGAAGGATAAAGTTAAGGGAGTATTTAATTATGTTCTTTTTTTAAAACAAAGCCTCCAGAGACAATAATTAAATAGAATAATTAACCAGGTTTCATCAAGCCATAGTAGTAAACTATTTAAATATCAAATTCTTACATAAATTATGAAAGAGGCTAATATTTTAGTCTTGCTTCTGATTTTGATTTTAATACCCGTCGGTCTAGCCCAACAGAATGGTACAATGACTGTAAAAGTTAATGTTACCGGCTTGACTACCGAAGAAGACACCATAAGTATTGAAGTTCCAGATTCTGTATCTCTCAAAAATGTAATGGAAGGAGAAAAAACAGACAATGTTAATGTTCATCTAAACAATACAGGCAGTATAGCTATAACAATAACTCCTCAACTAAGTGACCCCGAAGACATACTTTTCCAAAATATCTATTTCAAAAACACAGACACCATTAGTACTCAGCCTCAAAGAATAGGGAATTATAGCCTTAACATTGCAAGGCCTTCAATCATCGGGACCAAAAAAGAAGGACACTGTTGGATGGGATTAGATTTAACAAACTTCACAGGAAAAATTTCAGGAACACAAGAAAGACAAACAGATATTTTATTCATCGCATTACCTCAAAGTTAACAAATGAAAAAACTATCAATAATAGTTACAATAATCTTAAC
Organism: uncultured archaeon; assembly: GCA_903828655.1. Taxonomy (GTDB): domain Archaea; phylum Nanobdellota; class Nanobdellia; order Pacearchaeales; family GW2011-AR1; genus CAIKMX01. The sequence goes on from CAIKMX010000022.1 coordinate 4,345, forward strand.
GATACTATTTATCCCTACATTTTCAACCGCACTAAAAGTTTCTATTTCTCCAGCACACCTATACTTTTCAGGAGACACAGATAAAATACTCTGCAAAGAGCTAACGGTTTTATCAGACACCAAGATAACCCTGACTGGAGAAGATAAATGGTCCACAAACAAAAGCGGAGGAAAATTATCAGAATACGCATTGAATTCAGAACAACTAAAAATTAAAACATCCTACTCAAACAAGATAATCATCAACACTGAGAAAACAACAGAAATCTGTATAAACGCTACAAACTCCGGGAACTATTACGGCGTAATATTATACAAATCTCCAGAAAACTCTGTAGGAATAGGAGTTCTTATTGAAGCAAACATCTCCGGAGAAAATAATAAACTCCAATCAAACCCTCTAAATTCAATAGCCCTAACCGGATTTGTTACTAATGAAAACAATCAATCTCAAAAAAGTCCTATTAGTATTTTAATTCTTTTGTTAATGGTTGTTCTAGTTATACTATGTCTAATGCTATCGAGAAAGATAAGAAATAAACGCGAAGAAATATGTTAAAATTAAAAGAAAAAATAACTGCTCCTACAACAACAACGCCTCCACAAGAGATACCTAACGTTCGCTCGCTTTTTAGTAACTGCATTTCATCAACGCAGGGTTCAAAATTATTTATATGTAAAATGCTTAAAAACAAAAACATGGACCTATCGGGAATCGAACCCGACTCTCACGACTGCCAGTCGTGCATATTGCCACTGTACTATAGGCCCCAATCACAACAATTCTTATAAATCCGCATTCATAAAGATTTTCATGCCACTAAGCCTTTCACAAAGAGTAAAACAAAAGTTATTCAGAAGATTATACACCCCTGCAGGAAATGAAATTGTGACAGTGCGCACAGATACTATAGCCACAAGTGGTGGAAGCTATATTGAAGAGAAGCTGGTTGTAGAAAGTACAGGAGAAGTAGTCTACTGGGCAAAAGTATCTAAAAGAGACAAAAAGGTTTTGGTTGATAAAAAAAGTTCTAGATACGATGAATATATGAGATTTAATGGCAGAGAATCACATAGATGACTACATCTCTTCAAGCACGTCAATTCCCAACAGATATAAACCTTTCTTTATCGTTAACCTAAAAGCATCAACAAGTTTTAATCTAAAGGCCTGTTCATCACTTCCAATAACCGGGCACGCATGATAAAACTCATTAAACAATCCAGAAAGCTCATAACAATAGTTCGCAATTAAATTAGGTGCTAATTCCTTACAAGATTTTTCAACAATCTCTGAAAAATCAGCTATTTTCTTAAGCAATCTAACTTCCTCTTGCTTCAAATCAATTATCTTTAATTTTTCGCTCTTAGCCTTAACTTTTCTTATAATTGAACTTGCACGAGCATAACTGTACAACAAATAGGGCCCGGTGTCTCCTTCAAACTGCAATGCATTTGACTTATCAAAGACAATAACTCTATTTGGATCCTGTTTCAAGAAAGAATATTTTATTGCAGCAATAGCAACAACCAATGCCCTTCTTTCTAATTCTTTCACCCCCAGAGTATTATCTCTCTTCTTTATCTCCTCTTTTATTGCATCAACAACTTCCTTAATAAAATCAGAATAAAGTATATTATCTCCCGTTCTTGAAGACATCTTTCCTGTTGGCAGTCTAACCATCCCAAAGGTCAAGAATCCATAATCTTTAGCATTTTTAACTTTCATTAGCTCAAGAGTTTTAGAAAGCTGTTGAAAATGCAACTTCTGCTCATCCGCAACAAGAACCAAATATCTATTAGAAGGAAATTCATCAAATTTTTTCTCAGCCAAGGCGATATCCTTAGCAGAATACAAAACCGTTCCATCTTTTCTCAATAAAACCCACACACTCAAACCATAATCTTTCAAATCAATAATGGTTGCACCATCATCAACAACAGCTATCTTTTTCTTAACTAAATCCTGAGCAACTTTCTTTGCATCAATTTCAACCTCACTCTCAAAGAAATGAATATCAAAATGAGTATTCAATTCTCTATAAATTTTCTCCCAAGATTTAATAGAAAGCTGTCTTGTCTTTTTCCAAAGTTCATTTATCTCTTTATCGGACTTAGTTTCTATCTTCCTGTTTATTTCGTTAACTTCTTCCTGAAGTTTGCCTGATTCACCATTTTCCTCCTCGTCCTTTGCAAGTCTTTTAACCGCATCAACATAAATTCCAGCAATCCAAGATTCATCATCTTTCAATCCCTCTTTTTTATGGAACTTCTGGTAGCACCATATCCACTTTGCAATATGCATTCCCGTATCCCCGCTGTAATTAGCACGAACAACTTTATCCCCATTAAACTCAAATATTCTAGATAAGCTCTCACCAATAGCGGTCCCTCTTATATGCCCCACATGAAACGCTTTGTGTGTGTTAGGCTGTGAAAACTCAATCATAACCTTCTTTCCAGTTTTCTTCCTCTCTTTCAATAGAGCATCAAGATTCTTTAAAACACCATCAGCAATAGATTTTTTATCAACAAAGAAATTAACATAACCTCCCTTAGCATCCACATTAGACACAACTCCAAGCTTCTTCTTCCTTACCCTCTCAGCAAGATCTTCCGCAATAGCAAGAGGGTTTTTCTTTTCAATTTTAGCAAGAGAAAAGCACGGAAATGCAAAATCCCCCATCGCATCATTAGGTGGAATTTCAACTAGCCTTTCAATCTCTTCTTTTGTAACTTTACCTTTCAACTCTCCTGCAAGAAGAGAAACAATTTCCGATTTCATAAATCACAAAGCCAGGCATACATTATAAAGTTTATGTTGTGAAAAGTATTTTACGTATAAAAATAAAACTTAGCCAAAACATAAAAATTGGTCCTAACAACATGATTCCTCCACAAATGTTAACAAATAGGTAACATCATAATCCGTTGACACACTTGTTAGAAGCAGTTACAAAAGTAATGGCAACTCAAATTATTAGAATTAAGGGTTTAGGACAACAATCGCATAATTCAAAACTGTAGCCGCACTAACCCAAAGAATATACAACAAAAGATATCCGGTAGTCCCTCTATCAACCTTTCTAAAATAAATCAAAGTCAAAAGAATTGCAACCCACAAAACTACGATTTCTATAAGAGCGTATGCAGAACTATGTAATGTAAAAAACAGCAGGCTCCAAATCATATTCAAAACAAGCTGGACTGCAAACATCCACAAAGCAATAGTTCTCGCCTTACTTTTCTTAGCGATATAAACAAAATACAAAGCAATACCCATTAAAACAAATAAAGTAGTCCAAACAACAGGAAAAACTTGTGCGGGAGGAGTAAAGCTTGGCTTATTCAAACCAGCATACCATGTGGGGATATTACTCGAAGTAAAAATACTTCCAATAAACCCTGCAATCAAAGGAATAGCAATACAAATCACTAAAGTCAAAAATCTAAATTTCTTAACATCCTTTCTCACACCCTTTTTCATAATTAATTAAAGAATTTATAGTTTATAAATATTTTTGAAGAAAAACAAAATAAAACTTCAAGAAATCTTAGAGTTATTCTCTAGGAACAAGGTATCCACGATCAACCTTTAAATCACCCTTAACTTCTCCTTTTCCAGTCCAAATATGGAGCCTTTCAGACTGCCTATCTGCAGGCCTAAACCTTGCATTAGAATTAATATGGCTATAATCAAAAACAACTGGCTGAAATCTAAAAGAAACAATTGCTTGTTCCAATCTTTCTGAACTCGGTTGATAGTATTGCAAAACCTGTCTTCTTGAACCCAACAATATTTCTTCTGGTCTGAATAGAATCATCTGATGCATCTGTTGGTCAGTATAACCCTTTAAGCTTAATCCCTTACTTTTTTTAAAATAATTTCTTTCAGCTGCATTTCTAAAGAAGGTGATTCCATCCTTTAAAAGAATAAAAACTGCATCGGGTCTTTGAGAAGAAGCTGATGAACAGATACGATCCATACTTGGCTGAGGATATGGTTGATCAACCATCACCACAATTCCTTTTTCTCCCACTAAAACAAAACTAGTTTCAATTCCCGGCAAAACCTCTTTCTTTAAAGGTTTAACATTATCCGAAGAAGATTTTAATTTCTCATAGACATAATCCAGCATTTCTTGCCTTTGTTTTTTGGAAGTCATTTTATCACAATTATAGAATAAAAATATAGTTTTTAAGGATTAGTATACTAGAACACAGCCCACTTTCCTTCTGCCTTCTGCTCCCTATCCAAAACACTTCCTCTTTTGTTTATTCTCGGCCTTCCACTCTCCCTATCTTTTCTTAGTGTAACATCAAGTTCCTTTAATAATCTCGAAATTCCTTCTTCAAAATCAAGTATCTCTGAAGACTTTCCATGCTTTCCCGCCTCTCCTGAAAAAACAATAATATTATCAGCAAGATAAGATACTAAAAGTAAATCATGATCTACAACAAAGGCCGTCTTCTCTTTTTCAGACATTAATTCTTTAATAGACTTAGCAACGGAGATTCTTTCTTCAACATCAAGATAAGCAGAAGGCTCATCAATCAAATAAATATCAGCATCTTTTGCCAAACATCTTGCAATTGAAAACCTCTGAAGCTCTCCCCCAGAAAGTTGTTTAACTTTTTTCTGTTGTATTGATGCAAGATTAAAAATGCTCATAAATCTCTTGTTTATTTTTTCCTTAATCATTATATCCCTAACAACTTCTTCAGAATCACTAAACAAATACTGTGGTTTATATGAAATATCCAGTTTTCCAAGATTTAACTTTCCCCTATCCGTGCTTAGTTCTCCAGCCAAAGCCTTAACAAAAGTTGTCTTACCAGTTCCGTTCTTTCCTAGAATACCGATTACATGATTCTGTCTTATTTCTCCAGGGCGAACATCAAGCTTAAATCCAGATTCAAAAACAACCGAAAAATCTGGCCATTCAGCAATAACTCCCCCACAAACAGATTTGTTCTTGGTAAAATTAAAATTCAACTCCTTATCCCGAATCTGTAAGTTCTCCTCCTTCAGATAACCATGAAGATACGCGTTGACGCCCTCACGACTAGATTTAACTCCAGACACCGCACCAAATGCCCCCTGCTGTCCATAAAAGATATTAAGAAAATCTGTCAAATAATCCAAAATGAGCAAATCATGCTCAACAACAATAACAGTCTTACCTTTTGAAAGTTCAAGTATAAACTCGCTAACTCTTAATCTCTCAGATATATCCAAAAAAGCTAGGGGCTCATCAAAAAAGTAAATATCTGCATCTCCCAAAACTGCAGCAATAATAGCAACCCTCTGCAACTCGCCACCAGAAAGTTTATTCATTTTATTCTCAAGAACATTTTCAACTCCTAACTTTTTAGCAAGAACTTTAATCTCTTCAGCGTTTCCACGCTTTCTCAACAAGTCCATAACTTTTACATCAACAGCCAAAGCAGAAAGATTTTGAGGTTTATATGAAATTTTTTTCTTTGTCTTTCCAGATTCTTCACTGGAAGAATTATAAAGTTCATCAAAATATCTCTTTAACTCACTTCCCTGCAGAAAGTTACTCACTTCTTTTTTACCCAAACCCAATTCATTTTTTCCAAGATTTATCTTTTTTTTACCAGACAAAATCTCAACAGCAGTAGTCTTACCAATCCCATTTCTTCCAAGCAAACCTAAAACACTTCCAAGTCGAGGAATAGGCAACCCATAAAGTGCGAATCCATTCTCCCCATATCTGTAAATTAAATTCTCCTCACAAACAGAAGGCAGATTAACAATACTTATCGCCTCAAAAGGACATCTCTTCTCACATATCGCACATCCAACGCAAGTTTTCTCATCAATCGTGGCCTTAGATTTGATAATCACACAACTATCAAGTTCTTTCTTCTCAACAGGACATACCTTCTTGCACTCATGTCCGCAAACCGTAGGTTTGCATTTATCTTTATGAATTATTGCAATTCTCATATCAAACTAAACAGAGATACTATTTTAAACCTAACCATCACAAATAACCTAAAGGAACTGCAAAAGGACTTCTTCTGTTTTCTGCATCGTCGGCTCTTTGAATCGCACCGACAAGCTCACGATACTCTCTTTGCATCCTTAAAACCGCACTGCCTCTTCCAAGTATTTCACCAACAACCCTTGCTCTAATACCTGTTGGAAGATTATGAATGTATTCCATTCTAGCAGTAGAATCTGGAAGCTCATTAATCTCTAAAATTGCCTGTTCAACTCTTTGACTGACCATAATAACAAACCACAAGATAACTATTTAAGATTTTATATGCTCAAGAATATAATTAAAAGTTGCCAAGCATGTCAAATCGTTATCACGATACCAAACTCATCCGTGCGAGCGCAAGAGTGAACCCCTGTGAACGGAGCGCGAGCAAATGATTAAGCGCTCGCTATTAGGTAACATGTATGGAGGAATCGCATTGTCCATTTTAAAATCAAAGGTAGCGACAACTCAATCAATAAGCCAAATAGTATTAACTTCTTTCCTCTAATCACTTCTTGTCTTTCTTTTCCCTATGCGCTTTATACCCACGAACAATCTTAGAAAGCCTCTCTTCTAGAACTGGAAGCTGATCATTTATCTCGTTAACCTTCTCATTATACTTCGCTAAACGAATATTATAAACAAGCCCGGATATTTTGTTATCTCTAAATCTATCTTCCTGTATTTTTTTAATCAATCCATCAATAACATTCCTCTCAACTTTCATCTTTTTTATTTTTCTTCTTAAGCGCCCAATCGAAATTTTACGATAAAAGGAGTATATAAAAAATGAAATAATAACTAAAAACAATAAAACAAAAGCCAAATTTCTCTTCAAAAATCCCTTAGCATTGGTTCCAAACTGAGCAAAAGAATATGCTTGAGATAAATCATTCTCAAGAGAAACCGAAAAATTATTAAGCAATTTCTCAGACTCATTATACCTTTCATCTTTAAATGCAGATACAGCATCTGCAAAAATCTTCCTGGTAACATTAGAAGCCCGGTTATCAATCCTTGAACCGGCAACGACAATCTTATCACTTATTAAAACTGCTTTTGTTTTTGTAGCATAAATAATATTAGCATAATTCAAAACACTATCATAAGAAATATCTTTCCAATTAACCAATCTCAAAGATTTAACTGCCTCAATCTTCAGAGGGTCCGAAGAAGCAATAGAAGAGTTTCTCATTACCTCAGCATACTGTGCCTGAAGTAAAACTTTTTTCATATCGTTAAGTGTATCATTAAGAAAGACACTAGAAAAGTTATTTCTCGCCATCCAAGCAATTATCGCTTCAGAATCTTTAACTGCAGCAATTGCATCATCCTTTGTAGCGTTCTTAGTAAGATTATAATAACTGCCAACCCCAGAAGTATCTGTTAAAACAGCATGCCCAGTAAAACTAGATTTAGAAAGTTCAGTATTATTACTATAGTCCAGTCCGGGAGTATTAATCCCCACGTTAAGATTTCCCTGCCATGAATTAAAAAACAAAAATGACACTGAGAAAACTAAAACAAGACATACTGCTATAACAAAAACTTCTCCCTTCATTTTTTCTCCCTCATCATTTTATCTATTTTATTCCTTATCTCTTTTTCCTTTGCTTCCCTTCTCTTATCTCCCAGAGTTTTTATGGGTGTAAATGGTTTTTTCAAAAATCCCCATAACTTCAAAAAGAAAATCTTTGTCTTTCCAGAACTCTTAATTTTATGTTCTACCCTTGCAACATCTTTATGAGCAATCTCAGGAACATTGAAATCTCTAGCCTTAATTTTTCTAACCCCTTTCCTCTCTTCAATTAAACGCAACGTAATCCTTTCCTCTTCAATCTCCGCAAGTCTCTCGTTAAATACCTTAAACTGTAAATCATACTCAGACTCACTAATCTTCTTATCTGCATAATAAGCCGATTGTATCTTTCTTATTGATGCTTCAACCTGCATCTTTTCAATATCTAAGTTTTGAGATATCTCTTTAGGAGAAATCAACCTAATTCTTTTATTTCTAAGATTTATTCTCTCTTTTCTTAAATCAGCAAGCCTTTTCTGATTTTGGAATGTTATTCTATGATACTCTCCTGAAGACATTCTTCCCAAGAAATACTTTCTTTGAGAGATAACCATCAAAGTTCCAAGATTGGTCTCCTCCCTATTCAAATCTTCAATCCTCTTTGCCAAAGAAGATTTTTGATATTTTCTATATCCTACAAAACCTGAAACAGATAATAAAACCATCCCAAGAGTTATAAATGGCCAGTTAAGATACAAGAATACTGCAAAATTACCCTTCAAGTTCAATAAAAGTAAATTTCTTGCCTCTTCAGCCCGAGTTTCAGCAATACCATAATCTCCTCTTTCAAAAGCAACAAGCGCAAGCCCAAGAACTTCATTAATCTCCGCCTCATTTATAACTACCTTACCTGTTATAGGACTATTATAATTTTCAGTATTAATTCCATCAAAGAGATTATTATTTTTCTTCATCTGTTCTATTAAATAAATAGCTCCCTGTTCACTACCAATATCTTTAGCAACATTTCCAACAATTAAACTGACCTTTCTTGGATTATCCATAACTGCTCGTATTCTTTTTATTAAGTTATCAATCCTAACCGCCTTTTCTTTTATGTCTATAACCTGCTTGGCTAGAGTATATGCTTCATTATTTTTCTTTTCAGAAAGCTGAGAATTAGCTTGACTTAACAAACTCGCAACACTATCCGTATTAAATCCTTTATCTTTCATCTCCTTTAGTGCCTCCCCAGCTTGCTTCAAAATCAAACCGGTATCATTTTCAGAAATTTCTTGTATAATTAACTTGATATTTTGAGTCTCGCTATAAGCTACTGAAGACATTCCAGATTTTAAATTACCTTTTATAACTGCAACCAAATCATGTTCCTCATAACTTTTATACGCCGGAGCAGTTAGTTTAACAAGGAATTTACCAATTCCTCTAGGAGCAATATAACTTATTTTGCTTGGAGAAACCGACATATACTTTGACGGAAATCCAGAAATATCTATTGTTACATCCTCAAGACTAGAGTTATAATCTTTATTCGCAACCTCTATCTCAAAACTATCTCCACTCCCACGAACTACCTCTACAGTCTTAGAATAAGTCTTAGCTAGAGCGGCCCCCCCGCCACCACCACCTCCAGAAACTAATTCTGTAACTACAACAACCAATGCGTCAGTTACACTAACCGTTCTAATCTCACTATCTGGATCAGCATTAGACGCACTAGCATTAGCACTAACAACTGCGCTTGATTCAGTTATTGAAGAAGAAACATCAAAAGTGATAGTATTAGTTGAAGAAGAACCAATAGGGATATTACCTAAACTTCTAATCAAAGAACCGCTTGAAAGACTAAATCCTGAAGGCAAATTCCAGCTCAAATAAACTCCGGTAGCATCTAAGCTTCCAAAATTTGAAACACTAGCCTTTAATTCAACACCTGTTTGTCCCCTTATAACCGAAGCAGAATAGCTATCTATTGAAACTACTAGATAAGGCTGTGCAACAGCCTGTATATTGATATAATTTTCATAAGAAGCAGTTCCAGCAGAAGAAACAATATTTATCTGATAAACGTAAAGCCCATTATCCAACCCAGTAGTATTCACGTCAATAATGATATCTCTAAAATCCCCGGAAGCAACCGCAGTATAATTCACATTTTTAGTATTTGTATAATTAACACTTAGTCGAGTTCCTAAAGAAACAGAACTAAGAGTCACATTAAAATTTAAATCTCCATCCCCTGTATTGTTCATATAAAGAGTCCCAAGAGAATTGTTAGTTGTCATCTGAGCAGAAGAAATTGATTTTATAAGAGGAATAGTTGAAGTTATATTATAAGATTGGTCATTCTCAACAACTAACGTGTAGTTAGAAGAGATATTTGAATTTCCTGCAGCATCTGTTGCATTAATCTTGAAATACCAAGTTTCCGCCCCCAAGGTCAACAAAGAAGCATTGTAACTTGTGAATGTAGTATTAGTCATTGTAGCAGAAGTCCAACTAGCAGCAGAAGAATTTTTGTACATCAATTTAACACTTCCAATAGCATAATCTTCTGAAATATCTGCAGAAATATTCACACTAATCCCCGGATCTAATAATGCAGTAGTATTTGGGGAATAACTTATATTTTCAATTATAGGATATGTATCATCTCTTATCACAACTAAATCGGATTCACTTCCATTCATTCTTCCAGCCATATCAAAAAGATACACTTTCATTCCAAAAACCCCTGGAGTAGTATTGCCCGCAGAAAGGGTATATGTTGTCGAGTTAGAAACCCCAGACAAGTCAATCTGAGAGCTATTCTGCCAGCTTCCACTAGAATTATCTCCAACAATAAAATAATCAAGCCCGACAGCATCAGTTGCAGTCAAACTACAAACAACATCTTGTGAATCATTCTTATCAGGACAAGAGAAAGAACTAACAGAAGAAACATTCAAATCAACATAAAAATTTGCAGTCTTAGTTCCTTGATTTTTATTTGTAGAGCTATCATTTGCATAAAATATTACACTATGAGTTCCTTCAGAAACAGAAGTTAAAGTTTTATTCCAGTTTATCATAGAAACATTTCCTAAATTTACAACAGCCGCAGAATCAAGCTTATATCCAGCCCAACTTAAATTTTCATTAGTACTAATATTAATCAAGACAGTATTAGAAGTATAATAAACACCCTCTATAGGACTCCATATAGTTATGGTAGGAGGAGTTATATCATTAACGCTTGTATCAATTGCAAAATTGACAGATGCATTTCCTAAATTTCCAGAGCTATCCAAAGCATAAAAAGTCAAAGTTTTACTTCCGTCACTTAAACCAATCAAGCTACTCCAGCTCCTTCCACTTCCAGTCAAACTAACATTATTAGCCCCATTATCTAAAGAGTAGTTAGCACTTATTACATTCTCATTTGTAGTAATACTAAATAAAATGGAATTAGTTGAATAGCTTTGATTTAAAGGAGAATTTATACTCACAACCGGAGCAGCCACATCATTAACGATAAATGTCGTAGATGTAGAATTTGTATTCCCTGCAGAGTCAGTTGCATAGAATATACAAGTATAGTTTCCTTTTTGTACATTAGTTATTGTGTAGTTTGCATATCCCTTTGAAGACAAATCAATCGTGTGATTCAAGAAAGTTCCAGAGATTGTTGAATTCTCGCTTATTTTCACAGAACTAAAAGAAAATGTATCATTGACATATGCATTACACACAACACTCTGAGTTTCATTTAAAATAGAGGGTATAGCCGAAACATTTAGAAATCTCGGAGCAACACTGTCCACATAAAATGTTACATTGGTATTTCCGGTATTGTTGCTCGTATCATTAGCATAAACCTCCAAAATATTTGTAGACTCTTCAACAAGAGATGAAAGAGTAACATTCCATTTTATTAATGAAGAATTTGTCATGTTTGTTAAACTTCCAGAATTCAGTTTATATCCTGCCCAGATAGTATTTTCATTTGTAGTTATATTCAATTGAACTGTAGTAGAGGTTTTATAAGAAGCATTTGCTATTGTATCAATTGTAATTACTGGAGGAATAGTATCTATTGAGCCCGTATTTATAGTAAATGTTTTAGCTCCAGAAGTTCCGATATTTCCAGAACTATCATTGGCATAGAATATTACTAAATAACTAACCCCATTTGTTAATCCTGAAAGTGTTGCATTCCAGCTCGTTGCACTTGTGTTACCCAAGGTAGTATTTAGCCCGGTAGTATTCAAAAAGTACCAAGCAGAACTGGCATTTTCATTAGTAACAATAGACAAAGGAACTGAAAGCTGATTATAAGTTCCGCCGTTAGTAGGGCTTGTAACTGTTATCGTAGGTGCAGTAACATCGCTTACTGTGAATGTTGTAGATGTTGAATTTATATTTCCTGCAGAGTCAGTCGCATAAAACCTACAGGTATACGTGCCAACATTAGCAAGTTTGCTTCCAAGAATCAAATAACTAGCACTCCCACTTATTCCAGAAAAGCTTATTGTATGATTCTCATAGCTTCCTAAAGAATTTTCAGAGATTATAACCGAACTAATACTAAATCCATCAGTCCAGGTTACAGAGCAATTCACATTTTGAGAAACATTAGCAGAACTAGGCAAAGCAGAAACGGAAGAGTATCTAGGAGCAAGACTATCCGCATAAATCACTATAGATTTATTGTTACGATTATTTGAACTATCATTTACAAAAACAGTAATATTATTTGTAGTCTCTTGAGATAAACTCAAAGTAGTATACCAACTAGTTGTTGTAGAACTGTTAAAATACACCGAAGCCCCACCATTTAATTTATACCATGCAGAACTCAATGCTTCATCAGCAGTGATATTCAAAAGAGGAGATAAAGAATTATAACTTGCGTTTAAAGGAGAAACAATTGTTATCGCGGGAGCAGTAGTATCATTAGGACTTGTTATAGTAAAATGGACAATAGAAGACTCTCCAAGATTTCCAAAGCTATCATTTGCATAAAATGTTATATTATGACTTCCAACAAACAATCCGGAAACAGTTGAAACCCAATTAGTGGCCGAAACATTTGACATTGTAACATTAGCAGTATGATTACCATCAAGATTATACCAGGCAGAATTAGCAGTTTCAGAAGTCACAATATCTGCGCTGATAGAATTTTGAGTATAACTAGTGGTTGAAGGACTAACAACAACGATTGTAGGCCCCGAAGAATCAGTTATATAACTCCCAGTCAAGGGATTATTAGAACTTGCAGCTTCGTCAGCAGAATCATACAAATACGCATACCAGGTATGTGTTGCACTATCAAATTCAGCAGCAAATCCACAAGATAAATTCGCGGTTCCAGTTGCAGAACAGTATGTTCCACCATTACACCCAGAAGAAATCGCACCAGATTCATTACAGACATACAATTTTATGGTTTGATTAGCAGAATCTTCATCGCTAGAAACACTAGTTATCGTAACCGTAGTTCCTCCAAGGATTGTAGCAGCATTATCGCTTGCGCTTGTCAAAACAGGTAAATGATTTATATGAATTGTTTTGTTAACAATTGTTTGAGAGTTACCTGCATCATCAACAGAATAATATCTCAGATAATTAATATCCCTATTTGCAGTTCCAAAAGAGATTACTGCCCCCCCATCTATGCTAAAAGAAGGATTACACCCCGCAACCGTTGAAAAACAATAATAGCTTGTAGGATCTAAGTCAACATTATCTGCCTCAGTTATAGTTACTTCATACGTAGGAACATGAATCTGTGCATCAGAATCATCACTTGTCGTTGGAGCGGTATAATCTAGATAAAAATCAACATTCAAATTTGTAGCCGCGTTTTGTGAATTTCCATATGTATCCTGGCAAGCAATATACCTCGTAGTAAAATTCTGAGAAGCAACATTGTTTACAGAACAGTTTGCAGTACTTCCATCAATAGTACATGCAGAAACCATCCCTAAATAAGCGGAATCATTTGAACTCCACCTACAGCTCATTCCAGTTGCTCCAGAAACTAAGATATCTGTTCTTCCATTATTTACTGTATCAAAATAACTTGGAGTTGCATCCCCCGCAACACTTATCACGCTCGTAGTCAAAGTATCTCCCAAAACCTGATAAGTTTTATTTACTGTAGAAGAATAAGAAACTCCATCATACATTCTGCAATAAACAGTATAATTTCCAGCAGCCCTATTATGATAATACAAACAAGAAGGAGAATATGGAAAGATAATACTGGTTAAATTTCCCCCGCCAGAACATAACCCATTATCAGTTGGAGATGTAGAAGATTCAGAACAAAAGAACGATAAAGATTCATTGTTCGCATCAGTTACATTATTTGCAACAACAGTCATTAGAGCAGAAGTTCCAGCAGGATTGGGGCTTAATGAGATATTTTGAACTGTCGGAGCGACATTAACAAAAAAAGTCACATTTTTAGTTGCATTATTCCCATAACTATCATTTGCCCATACAAATAGCCTATTGCTCCCGATACTTACATTTCCACCAAGAGTTATGTTTGTATTACATGTAAAAGTCCTATTTGTTGCTCCAGAATTATTAGACCACCAGCAAGCCTGTAAATTATCATCAACTATTGTCGTATTCAGAGTCAAAGGAAGAGAAGTGTAGGTAGTATTAGCCGGATAAGCAATACTAATTGCTGGAGAAGTTAAATCATTAGTATAAGTTACATTAAAATATAACGAGTCCACACTTAAAGTTTTAGCACTAGGAAATAAAACTTCTACAACTGCCATCGCCCTAGTTCCAGAAGCAATAAAGAAATCACTACAAACCCAACTCTCTGAACCAGTTACATCAATACAAGTCTCTCCAGGATTTGCAGTAACGCTTGGACAAGATGTTGAAACATTAGTATAAGAAGCTCCGCCGTCGGCGTCTACCTTTACTCTACAGGTATCAAGAGTAACTGCAGCAGTGTTATACCACCACTCATAACATAATTTTACATTAGTAATCCCCCCGCAATTTGTAATAGAACTATTATATGCGGTCATATTTATCCCTGCATATCGGTTATTGTTATTAGTGGCAGAAGTTTGAGCAGTTCCATCATTCAAATTAAGATTTGTAGTAGTACAAGCCCCACTAAATGCTCCAGGTGACGCACCATTAGAACCAGTATTACATCCTTGAGCAACTAAAACCGTGTTTCCAACACCCGCTCCCGGAAAGGCAAAAATCGCCGCAACAATCCCCCCAGATAAAACCAAAAGTAAAAACACAACAAATAATCTTGCTTGAGAACTAGTACTTGCATTTTTTTTCATCTTTTCACCCCTAATGTTTTTTTAATTAACTCCTCTAAAAATTCAGAAATCTCTCTTCCCTCTTTTATACAATGAATCTTAACTTCTTTCCAAAGATCTTCATCTATCTTCAAACTAGTAGTCTTCCTCACCATATTTATATTTTTTAGAAAAAGTAGTATTTAAATCTATCTTTATAGAATTATATAATACTATAATACTATAATACTAAGCCTAAAAATTCAAAACTATTCAATATCACTAAAAACTTCTTGCTCAGGATAAACAACGATTCCTGCAGAAGTTATCTGCATCGCAACAATTTTCTTTTGATGCCCAGCACCCCTTAATTTCAAAACTTCGATAGCATTCTCTCTAACATTTCCATGCTTCAAATTATAGATAACAATAACCCCATCGGCCAAAAACTCCTCAACACCTGTTGGAGAAAATATCTTTGGAATCTGTTCAGTTTCAGTTATCAAAAATCCAGTTGCTTCAGTCTTCTCTAAAAATCTAAATAATTGTTCAATGTAAACCCTGTATGATTCTTCCTTTCCAGTAAAAGCAGAAGAAATAGCAGTCAAAGAATCAATAACGATAAAATCGGGATGTTTATAATCATCCGGCAAAATCACTGGATCAATATCAATCAATAACTCTCCTTTTTGTTTAGCAAGCAAGGCATCCACATTTCGGGTTATATCAAAAGGATTCATCCTAAAAATTTTAAGCTTTCCTCTTTTAACAAGCTCAGAAGCATTCCATCCAAAATCTTCCATATGTTCAATTAGTTTATCTTCACTCTCCTCCAAAGTCATATACAAACACTTTTTCCCTTCTTTGGCCTTATTAACCAAAGTCTGTAAACATAAAATAGTTTTACCGCTTCCAGCCCCTCCAGCAACAATCATAAGATTTCCTTTAGGGATGCCTTCATCAAATAAATCGTCAAACCCTGGAACTCCAGTTTTTACATACTCCCTTACTCCTCCCTTTTTTTCATTCTTCTCTTTTAATTTAACACCTTCCAAATGCTCCACAGACCCCCTTTGTTGTTTAATCATCTCATTTTTTATTTCGTCAGCAATAGAAGAAACATTAATTTTTCCAGATTTTTTAGCAGAACTTTTTCCAAAACTTTTTTTCTTTTTAGCACCACTAACTTTCCTTCTCACAATAACCTTCTTTTTAGTCATCCCCTTTTTCACAACCTTTCTCTTCAAGATAGTTTTTTTACCCTTCACACTCTTCTTTTTCATTTTATTATAAGCAAATCAGTTTATTTAAACCTTTTTTTAATTTTATTATATACCTCAATCTACTTCAATCCATGCTCCTTAAAGCATTTAACATAATCCTTATCATAAGTAGTGCAATGTTCATCAAACCAATCCTTTAAAAGATTTAACAAATCTAAATAAGCATCATCGCCTTTTTTGATTTCATCATATACTCTTAAAACTTTTAAGGTAATCCTATTATGCTCAGCAATATGGGCCCCAGCCCCATAATAATTAAACTCTCTAAAGTACTTTTCTTCAGTTCCGAAGTGAACCCTTACAAAACTAATCAATTCTTCAACTAAATCATTAGCTTCATCCTTTTTATCCTTCTTAGAAATAAGCTCATGTGCCTCATTCAAAAATTCCAAAAGTTTTTTGTGCTGACTATCTATCTCCTTAAATCCCAGTTCATACTTTTTATTCCATTTAACAAATTCTTTCATTTTTTCTTCTGCTTTAATCTATCAGCCTCCTGTTTTAATCTTAATAATTTACTATACAATTTTGGGTCATGTTCTTTAATCTCTTCTTCTTTTGATTTTATACTCAGGTCTCTAACCGTTGCTTGCAAATATTCTTCATCTCCCTCTTTAACCTTTGTTAAAACAACGTTTGCAAGAAATTCTTCCCCAGTTAACCTTTTATGCATCCAATTAAAAGAGTTCTTTCCTTCCTTCATTGCTTTCTCGATATTCTCCTTAGCCTTTACTGAAGACAAAGAGCCATCTGGTTGCTTCTTAGGCGAAAACTCCCAAGGAGCTCTTGAAGTAAACTCGTTTTCATCTTTAGCTTCAAACATCTTTATTGCAGCAGGATTTCCTGCGGTAAAATTCCATTTTGGAGACTCAAGAGTCATTATAGCATCACTAGAGCCTTCATATAAAATTTTATATTTATCTTCAGCAGCTTTTTTAGCCTCAACAGCCTCTCCAAGACCGATATCTGATCTTGAAGCTCCAGTTCTTAAAATTGCAAGCTTCATGCTCGCAAGAATTCTATTCAATGAATTGACTAAACTATCTATTTCTAAAAGACTTCCCTTTTCCAATCTAACATCTAAATTTCCTTTTGTAATCTCGTCAATATCTTGAGTGATAGAATTAATCTCTCTTGAAACAGGCTTTATAACAATATAAATTAAAAAAAGTATCATAATAAACGTCAAAGAAACAAGAATAATAGTGATACTCTGCAAAGAATAAATTTTAGAATAAGCTTCAGCCTCATCAATCTTAGTAGCTAAACCCACCTTAATTTCATTAATATCTCTCGTAGCAGAAATAACCCTCACCCCACGATAGTCATTAGACCCCTCTATCAGTTTCTCCTCACCCATTAAGGCACGATAAACTGGCCTTAACATTGCTTGTTCCCGAGGAATAACTTCCATCTTTTGCTTAGAAAACAATCTATCACTAAAATAAACCAAACTTCCATTTTCATCCAAAAATGCTAACAACGTTTCCCCAGTCTCTCCAAGCCCAGACCTATCCGAAACAATATTACTTAAAACATCAAGCTTCATAGAGCCAACCAAGACCCCTCCATGAAACGGAGTTGAGACTGCAATTGAATATGCTTTAGGAACCAAAGCAAAATAAACAGGACTAACAAAAGTCTGATTTCTTGCATTATAAAAATAGGATCTATTAGACCTATCCATCCCAACCCTCGCCGTATCAGAAGAAGTCACCACAATTCCATTAGAATCAATAACAAACATATCATAAAAACTATCATCAGTAACAATCATCTGTTTCAATTCATCCTCTGAAAGCTCATTCTGATTAGCAATCAATTCTATTTTATTTTTCTGCCCGTCAATGAATGTTTTAATATTACTGTCCATAGAATTTGAAATTGACACAAGCTGCCCCTCAATTTGAGATTCTAAGTTATGTCTAGAATTAGAAAAGATAAGAATGCCCAAAAACAATAAAGAAATAAAAATAACAGAAGAAATTGTTAAAACAATTTTTGTTTGGAGCTTCATTGTGGATTATCCCTCTTTCCAATCAAAAACAAACTTGCTCCAAGTAAAACAAACAAAAATGACGCCATTGAAGAAATAATGTTATACCCCAAAAAAGAAAAATACATAAAAGGAACACCGAGGATATGCCCTATAAATGCAATAAACCCTATAACGGACACAAGAATCCCATTAAAATATAAAACCCTAGAAATTTTAGAATCAAAGATAAATACCATCCCAACTACCGCAAGGAGAATAAAACAAAACATCGAAGACAAAGAAGGCAAACCCGGAATTAGGCTACCAGAAGTACCTACAGCCTCAACAAAAAATAGACTCTCTATTCCGGTACTTACACCTAAAAAAGTTGTAACGATAAACAGAATCATCAATAAAAGTATTGAATAAGATATAATCAAAATAAAAAATTTGGAAGCTTCACCAATATCTTGCTTAGAAAGCAACAAAATCAAAATCCCGGATAATAAAAAACATATTGCACTGATAAATCTTGTAGTACCCCCCCAGGAAGTAAGGGTTCTCAAAATAGGAACATTAAAAATCCATCCAGCCATAATCAAAGCGGCCACTAAGACTACTACCACTGCAAGTATTCTGCTTACTAACCGCTTATTCATTTTTTGCTCCCGCTTTTAAGTTTAGAAAGACTCTCAAGAAGGCCCCTAAACGAAAAGACCGCTATCAAAAGTGCAATTATAAAGATAAACTCAGTAAATGCATAAAGACCACCTATCTCGAAAAGATTCCACTCCTCTAGAGACCCAAAAACCTCATGGACACCAAAAAGGATAATTGCCACAGAGAAATAATTCCAAGTCTTTTTTAAAGAACCTTCAACTCGAGTCCAAACTTTAATTCCGACAAGTATGATTACAATTGCCATTATAAGGTTTATAACTTCCAAATACGGTTCTATTGTTTCAAGTATCATTATTACCTCCTTTTTATCAAACCTGATTTAGTTAAATCCCCAATACCCACTTTTCTTTCTTTAACAACTCCAGATTTTTCCTCTTTTTCTTCTGAATATATCAAAGAAAGTTTATTTTTAAATTCTTCTAAATTTCCAGTGAATATTTTCTTTTTAGTCAAATCACGCATATAATCAAGAATCTTGCTCTCACTAATCCCCCCAATCTGAAGCTCATTAAATTCCTGCTCTCCCAATGGACCAAGATAACTAATAAGCAATTTTTTAACATCCTCTTCCTGTCTCCCTTTATTTGAAAATAATAATCTTATAGGCTTTATTTCCCTAACCGGCATAAATGGCAAAGTAAAATAAAACTTCGTCCCTTTTCCTTTCTCGCTTTCAAACCATATCTTTCCATTCTGACTCTCAACAATTCCCTTACAAATTGCAAGTCCAAGCCCATTTCCCCCATACTTCCTATACATTGTCTGTTCTCCCTGAAAGAATGGTTCAAATATCCTTGACTGAACTTCTTTTGGAATTCCAATTCCAAAATCCTGAACAGAAAACAAAACAAGATTAGATTTTTTTTCAACATTAACAATTACCTTTCCGTTAACATCAGAAAATTTTATAGCATTACTCAACAAATTCCTCAAAACCTGCATAACTCTATCCGGATCAGATTCAAATGATTGAAGTTTGTCCATCCTCAACTGAATATCTATTTTATTTTCTGGCATAAAAGCCTTCATCTCCTCGATAACTCTTCTAACATATTCTTCAAGATTTGTTTTAATAAAATTAAACTTAAGTCTTGCAGCTTCAATTCTACTTATTTCTAAAAAGTCCTGTATAATCCTATCAAGTCTCTCTGTATTCCTTAAAACAATATCTACACTTTCTTTCTGTTTCCCATTTAGTTTTCCAAAATAATCTCCCATCAACATCTGCAACTGCGCTTTCATAGGAGTCATTGGACTCCTCAATTCATGAGAAGTTATAGACAAAAATTCAGTCTTCGCCTTATCAACCTGCTTTCTTTCATCATCCATTTTTGAAAGCGCCTCAGAGGTTTTGTTAAGAGCATTTCCTAATTCTTCCAATTCATCTCCAGTCTTAACATCCACCCTATTTGAAAAATTACCCTTTTCAATTTCCCTTGTTGAATCAGTTAGTTTTAAAATTGGCCTGGCGATATAATAATTTATATAAAATGGAACAAGGCCCGAAATAATAAGAACAAGTATTCCTAAACCAAGACTATATATCTGAACATCTCTAGAATTTTTTAAAACATCCTGACGATATTGTTCAGAAATCTTCGCCTCAACATTCGCCCATTGACCATACAAATCCGCAAGCTCTTTCTTGTAACCCTCATATTGAACGCTAACAATTAAACTCCTCGCTTTCTCAGAATCTCCTACAGCCATAGCATCAAAAGCGCCAACTTCTAGATCAACCAACAATAAATTAACTCTATCAAGCTCATTAAGAATCTCATAAACTTTATTTTTATCATCAACACCCCTGGAGCTTTGATTAATAAGATTCCTTGCTTTGACCTTCAAAAGATTATCAAGCTCTGCCCCCGTACTATCATACTTCGCCTTAAGCTCCTCCAACTTTCCAAATTCTCCCTTTTCAGTATGAAGCAACGCCCAGTGTGCCGCGCCAGTTAGAATGGCATCATAAGCTACAACTTGTTCAACCATTACATTCAATGGAGCCTCAACATCCTTCAAGGCCAAACTATCCTTTTCAATTCTTCTCTCAAGATTATATGTAACAAAAAACATAACAACCAAAAGTAAAACAAGCATTCCAAAACCCCAACCCAATTTCTTCTTTATACTCCCAAATAGGAACTTTCCAAGACTAAAACTTTCTTCTTCCATCACACACCTTTTTAATAACTATATAAGAAAAACAGATATTTTAAACTTAACCACTTATCTAGAACTTGTCCAGAATATCTACAACTCAACAACCTTGTCAACAAACATTCCAGACTCTTTTATCATAGAGTCCTGATCTTTTACAGATAAAGCATAAAAAAGAGCCCGAGTCTTAGATTGTTTAATCTTGTTAACTAAAGAGGAAACAAATTTAGAAACCGGCGCCTTCTTTTCGTATATCAAAAGATTCGTTAAAGAATCAAAAATTATATATTCAAAACCATGTCTCAAAAATCTATCAATAGCAATAGAAATTTCAGTCAAGGCCGCAGGACTAGAGATATAATAAACTCCCTCCCCCGAATCAGGCATACTCTTAAAAGTTTTGGAGATAGCATCAATAAAAACAATTTCGTCTGATTTAACCTTATTTTTTTTGAACAATTCCTTCAAAGATTCAGAAGTTTTATTCAAGGTTACATAACAAATACTCTTTCCAGAAAGCTTTTTCATAATACTCACAATATCCTTATTATAATCAACACTGGGCATTATAAGTAGAATCGTCTGATTAGAAGCAAGCTCTTTCTTTATGTCCATCTAAGCTCCCGTCAAAACTTTAACTCGTTTAACAAGCTCTTTAATATCAAATGGCTTTTGAATAAAGTCAACGATATTTTTACTCTTCATTAATTCTTCTTTCTCAGCCTCGGAAGTTCTAACAACACTTAAATAAGCAACCTTCTGTTTTATTTTTGGCACAACCTCGCGAACAGGAGTCCCGGGCATCATTATATCCATTAAAACCAAATCAGGCTTTTCTTTTTTCAATTTAACCAAAGCATCATCCCCATTAATTGCAGTAACAACCTTATACCCATTCTTTTCTAGAACAGTCTTAACAGTACTTCTTATATCGTCATCATCATCCACAACCATTATTGTTTTTGCCATATTGAATTTTTACTTAAAGTTACTTCTTAAAAACTTTATTTATCCCCTCCATTAAAGACTTAGGTGAAAAAGGCTTTTGAATAAATCCATCAATATCTTCCATATCTACATCTTGTTTCGGAACAATAGAGATGTAAATCATCTTAACCTTATGGTTAAGTCTCTCTCTCAATATCCTCAACAGATCATATCCCGAAAGAGTAGGCATTTTAATATCCAGTAAGACCATATCAAACTTATGACTCCTCAATAAATCAATTGCCTGAGCACCATTTGTTGCAGTCTCAACGTCAAAATTTTCCTTTTCAAGAATCACTTTAGTTGCATTCAAATCATCAAATTCATCATCAATAACTAAAATCTTTTTTGCCATCTCTTTTTCACCAATTACAATCTCTTAAGTATATGCTATTTTTAAATCTTGCCAAAATCAAAAATACTAAGACTTATTCCCACAATCAGGACAAAACTTCTCTCCACCAGTCAAAGCCCAGTTGCACTTTGAGCATCTTTTAATCTTTTCCTGCTTTTTCTCTATAATGGTCTCATAGCCAGGTCTTCCAGAAAGAAACTTCCCAAGTGCCTGTTTGACAAGTTCATGCTCCTCACCATCCTCTTGAAATTTTCTTAAATCAAACCCCGTCATCCCAACAAGCTCTTTATGCTCTTTTTTTTCTTCACCCATACCCTTTTTTAAATAAAAGCGTTTATAAATATTGTTGCAATCGAATTATCATTAAGGCTGACTCCTGGAAGCCCTCCTGAGAAGGAAGGTGAACTTTAGGAAACCTTGGTTTCATAAGATGGCAAAAGAGAATAAAAAGGAAAAAGCAGAATGCGAACTATGTGGTGAAGAGGTTAAGTTAACCTTCCTAGACAAGCTAGTAGGAACAATAATCCATGACAAATGTGTTTGCAGTGCATGTCAACGAGAACACAAAGAGAAACTAAGCGAAAAGGTCAAAGAGAAAATTGGGAAAAAGTGAAAAATTTAAACAAGCTACCAACAAATAACAAATTACTTCTAACAATACCTTCGCAAGATACATTACCAAATTAGGTAATCTCAATTCGTTCACATCTTAGCAACTCAAAAATTTTTGTATATAAAATGCTTAACAACATAAAGATTACTCCTACAACAACGATCCCTCCACAAGAGATACCTACTAGTTAGGTAATCACACAAATCCGTTGACATCTTTTATAGGAGTAATTTATATTTTTGGCAACTTAAAATTAATCTACACTCTCTTCAACTTCCTCGCCCTCATTGTCATCTTCTTCCTCTTCATCTAATTCCTCATCACTAAAAAGAATACTGTACTCATCGCTCTCAACCTCTCCTTCCTCATAAAGCTCTTCATACTTTTCCTTCGCCTCTTCTAATGTCCCCGCTTCAATCTCCATTTCAGGGAGCTCTTCCATCACTGTTGCTTTAACTTTGAACTTTGGCATGTTTTTATCAGCACAGAGTATTTTTTAAAGGTTTCCAAAAACAAAAAGCCTGCGAAGATACTCACTTTTCAACTACAAAAAACTTATTCAAATATTTTAGAGCTACTTTTTCATACAAAACATAATAGCCAAACATTCCCAAGGCTATTCCGCCTAAAACACCTACAAAAGTGTGAAACTTCAATATAACTGTCCCTATCGCACCAAAGAATGCAAATGGCAAGAAGACCCAAAATAGCGAACGCCAACGCTTATAGAGAAATAAACCCATAAAAACTAGTGGTGCAACATGAAGACTTGGAAAATCCCCAAGAGGGGTACTTGCAGTATACAATCCTTGTAATGCTGTAAACATTCCTTCATTTAATACTGAAGGATTAGGCGAGGAAATCATAACACCCTGGGCCGTAGTTGGAAAAATTAGGTAAATAGCATAGCTGACTAAATACAAAAGAATAACAGAAACATAAAACGAAATAACCTGTATCACACTAATCTTCCGATTAAAAGCATATAATAATCCTGAAAAAGGAACATAAAAAAGACAGAGTATGTACCAGTATATGATATAGATGCTAAAAGGTATCCAAGCATCAATAAATGTTTTAAGAGAAACTGCATCTCTTAAAGTTCCTCCGAAATTGCAAACTGCCTCATACCTTAACATTACTACCCACAATAAAAAGAAAAGTGGGATAAAAATTAATAATTTAAACCAAATGCTTTGATTGAGTTTTTTAGAAATTTTCATTTTCCCTCTTTTATAATACTATTAAAAATCAAAACTTTAAAAACCCTTTGGGGAATCTCACAAAAGAACAAAGCCTGCGACGAGACTCAACGAAACGTGAAAAGCCCAATCATACAATAATTCAAACAAAGAACTGCTTAACAACTTCTTTTTTCATCTTCAAGAATTTATCGGATTCTTGTTGTAAATGATAAGAAAACTTATTCTCAAATCCTATATTCTCAACATTTTTTCCTTTTTCCTTAACTGCTTGTATTGCTGGAACAAAATCGCCATCACTAGAAACTAATATGGCAGTATCATAAGCATCAGTGTATGCAAGCTTAACCATGTCTACAGCTAAATGTATATCATCCTCTTTTGCTTCATAAATTATTTTTCCATCAATCTTTCTTTTTAACATTCTGCATAAGACAAAGTTGAATTGGGGTATTCTCTTTAACTTTTCAAAAAATTTTTGCTGTTTCATATAACTATTGCTATCATGCATTATATCTAAAGGAACATTGTAATAGTACGTTCCCAACAATTTCCTATTATTTGCTAAATACCTAACAAATTTTTCAAAATTAAAATCATTAGGTTTTCTTTCTAAAAACAATCCTTTCAGAATATGATAAAGATTACTTCCATCAATAAAGATTACGACCCTTTCATCACCATTTTTAACATTCATCTCAAACTAACTCCTTCCAGATTAATAAATTTTTCCAAGAATTTAAAACCTGGGTTTGCAGTGCAAGCCCAGGGTGTATATGATTATAACACGATTTCGGAGTTTAAAAAGTTATTGAATAGTGAATCTTTTCCGGTTCGAAGCCCTCCGTGGCCCCAAAAAGTAGGCCATTTTAACGACGATAAAATAAAAAAGAGCCTGCGACGGGGATCGAACCCATGACCTTTTGATTTTTCGTCTATGCCAAGTGCAACGGACTACCTTAACAGGAAGGTTGAACTTGAAGGGAACCTTGGTTCCCTTAAGTTACGAATCAAATGCTCTACCAACTGAGCTACGCAGGCTCAATAAAAACGACAGAATGAGAATTTATAAAATGATTGAAAAAAAAGTTGACTCATTAAACTTAAAAAGCACCACTTTTTAGAGATTAAATGGTAAGTAGAAGAACAAGAGAAGAACATCTTGAAAGAGTAAGAGCCTGGGTTAGAAAGTATCAGCCCCTAATTGAACAAACAACAGAAGTAAGATTGGGAGACGTAGAGGTGAAAGATTTAGAGGATTTTCATCAGGATAAACATGCATATGCATTCTCAAGAGGAGTCATAGAAGAAGGGTTAGACCCTATAGAAGCTCTAAAAATATTAAAGACTAGAGAATGGTTAAGTATGCCAAAAAACAGATGGTCTTTAATGTTTGATAAAACGATAATGGGCTATGTCAACTTTACAAATGCCATTTACCTTAACATGAGAAAGGAGGAGCATTTTAGTGTATCCATAACAATCCACGAATTATCACATGGACTATGGGATAAAATATCCGATATTCCCCAGGGTAGAAGTTCTGAAGAAGATGAATGGAGTGAAGGATTTGCAGCCTATTGCCAATACCAAGAATTTTATAACCTATACACTAAAGATGATTGCGTAGAAGGTATGGGATGGCTTCTTAATCCACACCCCGACGTTGCCCCTTATAGAAGAGGTTTCAGAAAAGTCTCAAGAGCAGTAATTGTAGATAAAATACCGCTTTTAGAAATTCCAAAAAGATGGAGAGAACTTGAAGAAAAATACCCCCAAGAAAACAAATTAGAAGCTGGTGACTTCTTAGAACTAGTATAACCAAAAATTAAAATTTAATTATCAAATCTTTTTTCTTCTCAACAAATTCGCATTGGTTACAACAGTAATAGAAGACAAAGCCATTGCAATCTCTGCAATTACCGGATGAACAACTCCCGCAATTGCCAATGGCAAAGCAACGACATTATATGCAAATGCCCAGAACAAATTTTGTTTTATCTTTGAAAATGTAGCCCTTGAAAGTCTTATAGCAGAAACAACCCCATTTAAACTTCCATTAGCAAGAACAATGTCTCCCGCTTCAATTGCAATATCCGTTCCTGTTCCAATAGCAATTCCCACATTTGCCTGTTTTAATGCCGGAGCATCATTTATTCCATCCCCAACAAATGCAACCATTGCTCTTTTTTGCAATTCCTTAACTTTGTTAGCCTTATCTTCAGGAAGAACATTTGCAAGTACCTCTTTAATTCCAACTCTCTCAGCAATCGCCTTTGCAGTTCTCTCATTATCTCCCGTAATCATAACGGTCCTAAATCCTCCAGAATTCAACTTTTTAACAGCAGAAACAGAATCTTCTTTAACGTCATCCGCAACACCAATAAGTCCAATAACTCTTTTGTTTTTAGAAATTAACATTGTCGTATAACCTTTCTCCTCAAAGCTATCAATTTTATTTTCAAATTCTTTAACAGAAATATTTTTTTCTTTCATCAATAAAGAATTTCCAACAACAATCTTGTTTCTTCCAATCTCTCCTTCTAATCCTCTTCCACGCAAAGTTTTAAACTTCTTAACTTGTTTAAATCTTCCAACGCCGTTAGATTCAGCATAAGCAACAATAGACTTTGCAATTGGATGTTCACTCTGTTTTTCTAAACTTCCAACCAAATCAAGCAAACTCTTTCCAGGAATCTTAGAATAAACCTCTCTAACTTCTGGCTTTCCCTTGGTTATAGTTCCAGTTTTATCAAATACAACTATTTTAATTTCTTTCATAGTCTGTATTGCCTCTCCCTTTCTAATCAAAATTCCTTTCTTAGCCCCCATTCCACTTCCAACCATCAATGCCGTTGGCGTGGCCAAACCCAAAGCACAGGGACATGCAATAACCAAAACCGCAACACCAACTCCAATAGATTTACTCAAATCCTTAGAAATAAAAAACCATCCCAAAAATGTTAAAACAGATACAACAAGAATCGCAGGAACAAAAATACTTGTTATCTTATCAGCCATTTTCTGTATTGGCACTTTAGTAGACTGTGCTTCCTCAATTAACTGAATTATATGAGAAAGAAAAGTATCACTTCCAACCTTAGTTGCCTTAACATATAGAATACCATCCTGATTAATTGTTGCCCCAATAACATTTGCCCCTTTTATTTTATCATTAGGAATAGACTCTCCAGTAATCATGGACTCATCCACACTACTCTCTCCTTTTACAACAATTCCATCTGTAGGAATCTTCTCTCCAGGTTTAACAATAAATATATCTCCAAGTTTAACTTCAGAAACATCAATCTCAACCTCTTCCTCTTTTCCACTCTTTCCAACTTTTCTTAAAACTCTTGCTTTCTTGGCTCCAAGCTCAAGAAGTTTCTTTATCTCCCTAGTAGCTCTTCCTCTAGCTTTTGTCTCAACATACTTTCCAGTTATAAAAAAAGCCATAATCATCGCAGAGATTCCAGAATAATCCTGAATAGCTATCAAACCACTAAATGCAATAATTCCAGTAAGATAAGCAATAACCGTTCCAAGCATAATTAAAGAATCCATATTAAAGTAGAAACTAGTAAATCCCTTCAAACCAGACTTAATAGTAGAAAATCCAATTATGAATACAACAGGAAAAGAAACCACAAGCAGAACGATGGCCATATAAGATTCAGGAATTAAACTCATTCCAAATATTCTATCGGAAAGCATCACAATTGCAATAGGAATCGTCAAAATCCAGGCCCAAATAAGTTTAAGCTTCCAAGTTCTTATCTCTCTATCCTCAAAACTCTCTTCATCATGATCCATCTCTACGCTCCTTCAACCCCAACTACCTTATAGCCCATTTTATCAATAGCCTTTTTCATCTCCTCAACACTTGCACCATCTTCCGCTTCGACAAAACACTTATTTGTCATCAAACTTACATTAGCTTCATTAACTCCTTTAATCTTCTTCAAAGCTCTTTCAACATTAGAAGCACAACTAGCACAATGCATTCCCTGAATTTTTAATTTAATCTTTTTCATGATTTTTATTTGCTATTTTAGTTTCTTTCTTGAACCACCTTTCTTAAAGGAAAGTTGACCCACAAGAAAACCTTGGTTTTCTTAGGTTTCTTTTCTAAAGAAAGAAGAGTGTCACATTCCACAGCCGCAACTTCCACCGCCGCTCCCCATACTACAACTTCCTGAGCCTGACCCAGAACTTGAGCTAGCGACAGTATCTCCTGTCGCAACAGTCTTCAGTTGTTCTTGTGAAGCCGTTCCGTCTGCCGTAACAACAAAGCTCCCATGAAGCATCCCCATACCACATGTGAAACTTATTGTTCCTTCTTTATTAGGTGTAAACTCTATACTATTTAATCCTTGTTTTAGCTGTTTATCAATTCCATATGCACTCATCACAAGTTCCTGATTACATCCCGTTAGCTGCTTAACATTAACATTCCACTTCACCAGAACACCTTCTTTTAATACAAAAGAACTTGGTGAATATCCCGAGGAATCAACATTCATACTAATCTCTTGTACACCTCCCCCAATAACTGCACTTACAGAATTGCTAGGAATATTATTTCCCCCAGACAAACTAGACTTAATAGCATCAAAACTTAAAGGAGAACCTAGAACTGCTAATCCCCGATTTAACATTACTAATCCAAGTATCAAAACAATCACTGCAGATATCTTCAATATTCTCTTAGTAGTCCTATGACTAATAACTGTAGCCAAACTTCCAAATCCGAGCATTATAGGTAAAGTTCCTAAACCAAACGCAAACAAACTCGCAGCTCCGCTAATAAAACTTCCAGTTCCAGCAGCATAAATATACATCGCCTGCAAAGGCCCGCAAGCAATAAACAATCCATTCAACAATCCGGTAACTAAAGGAGCACCATACTGCCCCCTTGCCCCCTTAGAAGCGCTAGCCGCAGCCTTAGTTAAAAATTTAGGATTAAACTGAAACCTCTTAAAAAATCCAATCCCCATCATCCCTAAGGAATAAAATATCATAAACACCCCAGCAAATATTGCCACAGCCCCACGCAAACCAACACTAAAAGCAAATATCCCCCCAATCAATCCGAATATTCCCCCAATTATAGTATAAGATAAAAGTTTAGAACCTCCATAAACCAAATGCTGCCCAAAACCTTTTTTTCCGTTAATAGCATTCTTAGCAGTATACGAAACAACAAAACCTCCGCACATCGAAACACAATGAAAACCAGTAAGTATTCCAATTCCGAATAATAAAAACAAAGAAGCATTTTGTCCGATACTAGGAATTGCAAGATCAAACTTACTTAAATAAATATAGGCCACAACTGCAAGTACAACAATCGCCACGATCATAACCCCGAATCCAATCTTATCCCCAATACTTTTATCACGATCTTGTTTCTCAACTGCACAAACATCATTTTCACCAACACCCTCACAATCACAACTATATCCATGTTTTTCTATAACTGCCTTAATTTTTTGCTCAGAAACTTTATCCGAATCAAATTCAACTTCTGCCTTTCCTTTAGAGTAGCTTGCAGAAACACTCTTAACGCCATCAAGTTCTTTCAAACTTTCTTCAATTAGATTTGCACACGAATTGCAGTGCATGCCCGTTATCTTAAATATTTTCTTCATTTTGTTTTATATTTTACTATTTTAGTTTTTCTTTTGAAACACAAATTTTCTTTTTTCTAAAAAGAAAAGAGTGTTTTCATAAAAATCTCACAAGAACATTCTTTATAACCGCTTTGATGTAACTAGTTTCAATCAAACTTCAAGAATCATCATCGATCATCCCACATCCAACCTTATGATCTCTCATCAGCTCAAAATAGAAACCAAAATCATCTTCATCCGAACTATCAAGTTCAGTCATCAATATCCTTTTATTAACCATGAATAACTTTGAATTAGATCCTATAAATACAAACGCAGTACTGTCTAAGACAACATTACCTTAGCACAACGATATTATTCATCCCTCTTCTCTTTCTTTCAATAATTTGTTTTGCTTCGAGCTTATCTAATAATCGCGTAATCCCTACCTTTCCAACACCTATCTTCTCCATAAGAGTACTCTGAAATATAGCTCCATTTTCTTCTTGCAATAGTTTTACAACTTTCTTTTCATCCCCATCTAACTTCGTTAAGTCAACACTCTTTCTCTTTTCTTTAACCGTTCTTGTTTTCATAACCACCCTCTCACTTTCCTTAGCAAAAACCAATACTGAACCAATTATAACTATAACTGCTATTAGCGCCACAGAGATATAAGTTTGAGTTTTAATATCCTTATACATAGTGCACTCCGGCCCATGAGAACAAGAATCATTAACAATACTGGTCATAGCATTATTAAATAGCAAAACTACAATTCCAATTACAACAGCCAAGCCAATTATCAAAAATCCCACATTCCGATTCTTCATAAAATTCCGAACAAAAGTCGATATAAAAAGCTTATGAAACACTGTTAACTTGCAAAAACAACAATATTTATAAGTCAAAAACCAGTTCTAAAATCGTAAGGTATCACACATGAGAGGATGCCGGAGCGGTCAAACGGGCAGCCTTTAAGCGGCTGTAGCTTTATGCTTTCGGGGGTTCGAATCCTCCTCCTCTCATTTAAGAGATTGAACGACGAGAAAAAAGTAAAACAAAAAAGAGGAGGAACAAAATGGTTATAATAATAGACCCAAAGATGATAAAACCCAAAAAGATGAATTGCAAGGACTGCAAAAAAGAGTTTGAACAAAAGGCAACAGCGAGATATGAAAGAAAATATTGCGATAAATGCAGTAAAAAAAGAAAAAAAGCTTACGAAGGTCTTTGGAAAGTAAAAGCTGAAGATTGCGAGGACGCCTAGTTATTTATTTCTTCTTTAATTTTTTATTAGCAATTTTATCTGCCCTTAAAATCATCTCTTTTTTTAAACCAATAAAAATTCCGCCCTCTTTAGCACCTACATAAGAGTTTTCACCAGGTTTCATTATATCATTCAACTCATCAAGTTCAATATCCACATGAGTAACTGTCGCACCGCTCTTTCCCTTAACGTGCAAATAAACATCTGCCTTCCCCAATTTTATTTTTCCCTCTCCAGGTCCTGACATGAAATACCCAAGATAACAAGCTTTAAAAGTCTAAGCACATCCTAATTTATATAGCAGGATGGAGAAGCTTGGTTTATCTCGTAAGGCCCATAAGCAATCCGCAAGGGATTTCATTCCCATGCAATAGCATTGGAAACCTTAAGATCGGTGGTTCAAATCCACCTCCTGCTACTTCTAAAATTTTAAACTGAAATAAGCTAACAAACACCTTTTAAACTCCGCAAACCACGATTAACTATGACAACGAAAATAGGCATTGATGACGCCGGTCGCGGACCAGTAATAGGCCCTATGATTTTAGCAGGAGTTCTAACGGAAGGTGAAGAACAAGAAATCGAACTTAAAGAACTCGAAGTAAAAGATTCAAAACTCCTTCTTCCAGCAAAAAGAAAAAAAATATCAGATAAAGTAAAAGAAAAATTCAAACATTTTATAGTTAGAACCGAACCAAAAGAAATAGATGACTGCACAAATCTCAATACGTTAGAAGCATTAAAGGCCGGGATGATAATAAATCATCTTTTGAAAGAAACTAAAACAAAAGAAAAAATAAGTGTAATAGTAGACTGCCCTTCCGTAAACATAAAAGCCTGGACTGAAACTCTATTAGGGTTTATAGAAGAAAAAAGCAGAATAAGTGTTTCATGTGAACATAAAGCAGACTTTAATCATCCAATAGTTTCAGCAGCCTCAATTATAGCAAAAGAAGCAAGAGAAGACGAAGTTAAACGACTCAAACTAGAATACCGAGTAGACTTCGGAAGCGGATATCCCAGCGACCCTTCAACAGTAGAATTCCTAGAAAAGAACGTCAAAGACCCCAAATACAAGAATATGATTCGTTTCTCCTGGAGCACTGTAAAAAAACTCCTAGACGAAAAAACCGGAAAACAAAAGAAGTTGGAATTCTAGTCAATCACAATAATTCTTATAAACGGACAAAATTAAGAATAATTCATGGCAAAAACAAAACCGGACAGACTCACATTATTTCTAGCAAATAAGGATCCTGACAAGGATATGTATGTTAAAATGACTCAACAGACGGGAATCCCTTTTAGAGTAATCCCTGCAGAAGACGGTCCGATATTATGGGAAAGGCACGAAACAAAAGGGAGAAGCTCACCAATGCACTACGGACCAACAGCAGTTAAATATTGTCTAGAGAGGCTAGCAGGATAACATGGCAAAAACATTTGTAACCTTAATTGACAACGATTCACAACATCCACAAGATAATGAACTAAGAGAATTGTTTGACCGTTTAAACCCAAATCACTATGATACTCGCACAAGTCCAGGACACCCCCGAGAACCTATGGCACTAGAGATAGGAGATTATGAGGTCAGAGGTTATACTCACGTAAGAAGCATGTTAAGACAATTAAATCAAACAAGACCTTAAAAGAAAACATGGCAAAAAGACTGGAAGCAAAGTTTTGGCGAACGGCTTCGCAAGATCCAACGGATAGAGGACATAATCAGGCAATTGAAGAGAAACTTGAACAATTAGGATACCAGACAAAAGTGATTGAATTAGGATATAATCGAAAACCCGCACTATCCACTCCAGAAACATTCACCACAGGATATCTAGGAATATTAACACATTTGGGATTAATCTAAACTTCTTTACACAATATCTTCGCCTCTAACCGTAACATTAAACTCTGCTGTCTCACCTTTAAAGAAGTTCCTTGTAAACTCTACAGCGTCATTCTGGTCGTAGAACTTACATGAGAAAATGTCAATATAAACAGAATTACTATCCTCAGCAAAATGCCCAGAAATACAACTTGTCTCAATCAACTGAACCGCACTATAACCCTGAACTCTTGGATCTTTACCAAATCTAACAACAATAGGATCTCCAAAACGCTTCATATCAATCAATTCACAAAGTTCAATGATATATCTCTTAATCGCCTCGCCATCACGTATAATATCCGGATCACATTCAAATAAATCAATAGAAGTTAAAAGTCCCCAGGCACGACGCCGATCGTATTCATCTTCTGTTATAGCTTCACTCATATTTAATCATTAACCTTTTACCTCACTTGTATGAGACCAATAAAAACAATCATCACGCTTTAAAAACTTTTCTAGTCACTAGACAATTGTAATCCCAAAAAACATCAAATAATCTAAAAATGCGGGCAAATTAGGTAATCTCTCCATCCGTTAACACACTTGGCAAATCAAACATTCAAGCACGGGCAACATAAACATAAAAATTGCCCACACAACCGCGATTCCTCCACACAAGTTACTTAACCTTTTAAAAGAGAGTTGAAAAAGTCAGCAAGTTGCAACAAGATCAAGGATTTACTATAGCGAAGCTATCAAATAAATCCTTAAAAACCCTTTTTCATATAACCTTTCATGCCTTTAATAAAAAAGATGGTGATGCAAGGCTTTAAGTCTTTTGCACGTCGAACAGAAATTCCATTTGAAAATGCAATGAATGTGATAGTCGGACCGAACGGAAGCGGAAAATCCAACATCACAGACGCATTATGTTTCGTTCTCGGGCGTTTAAGCATCAAATCAATAAGGGCCGCAAAAGCAGCAAATCTTCTTTTTTCAGGGAACAAACTCTACAAGGCGTCCCAAGAAGCCTCAGTAGAGCTAGTCTTTGACAACTCTGACAGAGCTTTTGCGATGGACTCGACAGAAATAACAATAAAAAGAATAGTAAGACGTAATGGCCTATCAATCTACAAAATAAACGGAGAAACAAAAACCCGTCAAGAATTATTAGAACTAATGGCCCAAGCAGGCATTGATCCAAATGGGGCGAATATAGTACTTCAAGGAGAAATTGCTTCCCTGATCAAACTAACCCCTGAAGACAGAAGAAAGATTATAGAAGAAGTGGCAGGAATTTCGATATACGAAACAAGAAAAATAAAATCTTTAAGAGAACTCGAAAAAACCGAAGAACAGCTAAAAGAAGTTTCATCAGTGCTAAAAGAAAGAAACTCATATCTAAAGAACTTAGATAGAGAAAGACAAGAAGCAATGTTTTATCAAAAACTAGAAGAGACAATAAAGAAATGCAAAGCAACGCTTTTAGACAAAAAAGTAAAACAAAAAAA
>CAIKMX010000023.1 GCA_903828655.1 uncultured archaeon
AAACACCAATTTCAAAGGAAAGTTGAACTTTAAGAAAACCTTGGTTGTCTTAAGTTTCTAAAAAGAAAAGAGTGATTACATCCCCTCAATAAGCTTCGCGTCATTAAACTTTCCTAAAGATTTGTAAATCTCAAGAAGCTTTTCCTTAACCTGTCTCTTCTCAAGCTCATCAAGGTTCATCTTTATTAGATGCTCATAAAATCTCATAGCATTTCCCCTCTTTCCCTTCCTTTCCAAATCTTGTGCAGCAAGCATATAGATATTCTTTCTTGCAAGTTTAACATTAGCTCTCTGAGGATCACTTGCTTCCCTCATTGCACGAACAAACATTTGCTCACTCTCATCAATTCTTCCAACTTTTGAATAAAGCTCAGCAGCCTTAAGATAGCTCTCAATTTTATCCTTATAAGTTATGTCAATCCCTGCACCATTCTCATAAGCCTTTGCAGCCTTATCCCACAACTTTTGTTCCTCATATAGCTCTCCAAGTGTCCTCCATAAAAATCTCTTCACTTCGAATGTAAACGCCTTGTATCCCAGTGCACTCTCTAGATAAGAAATCTTGTTTAAAGGAGTGAGCATCGCTCTAAGTTTCTCTTTTATCTCACCTACAGTAGTCTCTCTAACTTGTATCACCATCACCTAGAAACTTTTAGTGGTTATTTAAGGATTTATGTTCTGCAGAACAACTATCTAGAAGGAAGGTGAAGCCAGTCATGTGACCGAAGTCTTGCATTATAAAAACCTTGGTTTCCTGGGCAAAGGATTTATGTGGTGAAATGCTATGGAGAAATATAAAAATGAAACAGAAAATAAGTTACCAACACGTTAAGAACCACAAACATTCATAAAAAGTCAGATAAGAGCGAGGTGTCTTGACGAAGTCAGACATCGAGCGAAGTTCATTTCCCATAAACTACATCATGGTGATCATAATCTAAAAGTCTTACAATCTTCAAGGGTTCAAGTATTTCATAAACTATGACAAAATGCCTTACATGAACACCTCTCTGCCCCGCCATGTTTGCGGTTAGTGGCTCTCCAATTTGAGGATTTTCAAGAATTTCCTTGATCTTCCTGCTTAAAATTTCAAACTGCAGCCTATCTCTTTTAGAAATCTTAAAAAACAGTTTATCAAGATGTTTAGGAATTTAGACTCTATAACTCATAGCAAGTCTATTTGTACCTCTTCTCAAAATCTGAGAAGCCACCAATATTGATAAATTTTCCCTTTCTTATAGAATCTAATCTTTGCAAATATTCCGCTCTTACTTTTGGCTTTTCTTCAATCTGTGCTTTTATAAAAATATCAACCTGCTTGCTCATGCTCATACCATTCTGCTTGCAAAAATCAGAGAACTTCCTATAAGTTTCTTCTTCTATATTAAACGTTTTTAATACCATAAATAACATTAAATAACATTATTTAAATAGTTTTCGGATGAAAAAGTCCTAGAGCGTAGATAGTTTGGTAATGTTCCAATCCGTTGACATACTTGTCCATTCAGTTTTAAGACCCGGCAACTTAAAATGTTTTGAATAAAAAAAGCATTTTACATATAAAGAATTAAACCCTACAAAGATGTTAAAATTTTAGCACATTCATAAAAATCGTCCATGCGAGCGCGAGAGCGACAGAGGAGCGGAGCGCGAGCATCAATTACACCTTTCATCACAATAATTATTATAAACCTCATTCAACTTACTAAAAGATGCCCTATAAACCAACCCCCACAAGAGGAGAACAACTAGAAGACAATGGATTACAATTATTTCTTCAAACGGGTTTAGGCGAACTAGAACCGGGTAACCGCCCAAGAGAAGCCCTTCAAAAAATGGCTGAAGAACTAGAGAGATACGGTACCCAAAACCCAAGAAATTATGCATTTAAAGTTTTTAACACATACCATTCTTTCTGTCATCTAAGAGGATTCGCAGAAAGACTAGGACAACCAAGACTGCAAAAAGTAGCAGAAGCATACAGAAGATTAGCTTCCGGAAAAAAATTAAACCCTGACTTAAGGAGAGTTAGAGAATTTGTTAAAGGACTTAGTAATTATATTGCTAACGGTTCTTGTTTTTCCGATGATTCTAGAAGAAAAGCAGTAGCGTAAAAAAATATTCTAAAAAGTCTTAACAAAAAAGTTGAACAAGTCGTTAAAGAATTAGCACATTCACAAACCATCTTAAAGGAAAGTTGAACCGGTGATTTTGACCGAGGTCTTGCTTTCTAAAACCTTGGTTTTCTTAGGAAAGCGAGCATCGTGACGAATGTCCGATGCGAGCGAAAATCGTTTAGTAACACTACAATTAGTTCACAATTCAACAGCTCCAAAATTAATCAAGCAAATACAGCATCTACCTAGACTTTTTTTCTTGGATATATAATGCAACTTCTGCATCAGACCCAGAATCCTTAATATTAGCCCGAATATAAGGATCAAAAGGTTGTGGAACAATTACCCAAGGATGACTGCCCCTAACCTTAACCTCTAATCGACGCCCTCCATCTCCTTCAAAGATATAAGCACGCCTTCCCGGTTCAAGAGATTCCTTATCTGAATCTTCCCCTGCGATATGTGAAGCAGAAACTTTATACTTCCCATTACCTAACGCAAAACCAAAATCCCTGCAAGAACGACGAACTACTAAATTCGCTTGAATTTCTTGAGTGATTGGAACACGAGTAGAAGAGACCATACTACCCAGTCGATTCAATTCTCCCGCAATCTGTCCTAAGAGCGAATAATCATTCGTAGTATCCATACTTTCCGCAGTATTATTCAATTTATAAACTTTATCCCAGAATTTCGTCACCAACCAGAAACAAAGTTCCCACTAATCATTCATTCCTACATTAACAGGAGAGTTGACCTTCAAGAGAACCTTGGTTCTCTTAAGAAAGAGATAGGATATAAATAAAAAAATATCCAAAATAAAAAAAATTACTTAGTAATAAGCTTTTTCTCTACGAGAGACTTGCAAACGCCTGCAG
The DNA here is from genome assembly GCA_903828655.1 of uncultured archaeon. Classification (GTDB taxonomy): domain Archaea; phylum Nanobdellota; class Nanobdellia; order Pacearchaeales; family GW2011-AR1; genus CAIKMX01. Next base: position 2,996 of record CAIKMX010000023.1, read on the forward strand.
CTACTGTAACACCAGCATCTCTAATAGCAAATCTTGACATGTTTGGATTGTCCACTGCGGTTTCCAAAACAAGATTTCCTATAGGCTTGATTCTTACAATCGCTACATCTCCATTCTTCAAAAAGTCTGGATTTTGCTGAGCAACCTGTCCTGTAGCTGGATCTAGTCTTGCTTGTAGTTCTATGAACTGGCAAGGCACCTGAGCTGTATGTACATGAAATACCGGAGTATAGCCCTTAGCAATAACAGTTGGGTGATTGATTACTGCAATTTGTGCTGTAAACTCTTCAACTATCTTCGCTGGCTTTGTTGCATCGCAGATTACATCACCACGAGCAACGTCCTTCTTTCCAATACCTCGTAAGTTGATTCCAACATTGTCTCCAGCTTCAGCTTCTGATAATTGTTCGTGATGAGCTTCGATACTTCGAACTTCACCCTCAATTCCAGTTCCGCTTCTTCCGGGTAATACAATAACCTTCTGTCCAACTTTCATGGTACCAGTCTCAATTTTTCCAACAGGAACAGTTCCAATTCCAGTGATTTCATATACATCCTGGATTGGCATACGCAAAGGTAAGTTTGTTGGCTTAGATGGTGCAGGAAATTTATCTATCTGTTCGAAAACAGTAGGTCCCTTATACCAAGCCATATGCTCAGATCGTTTCTTAACGTTATCGCCTTTCAAAGCTGATGCTGCAACGAATTCTGTAGTGTCAGGTTTATAACCTGCTTGCTTCAAAACTGCTGAAACATCTTCCTTGACTTTCTTATACTTAGCTTCATCATAGCCAACAACGTCCATCTTGTTGACGATTACTGCCAAGTTTTTTACACCCATAGTTCTTAACAACCATACGTGTTCTTTTGTCTGTGGCTGGACTCCGCCATCAGCTGCGACAACTAAAAAAGCTGCATCTGCCTGTGAAGCACCTGTAATCATGTTCTTAACGAAGTCTTTGTGACCTGGAGCATCGATTATAGTAACTTCAAAGTTAGGTGTCATGATTTTCTTGTAGGAAAGATTGATTGTAACTCCTCTCTCTCTTTCTTCCTTAAGATTATCCATGACGTAAGCAAACTCAAAACCAGCCTTATTGTGCTTTGCTGCCTCTTCCCTGTGTTTTGTCATTTCCTGTTCAGACACCATACCACTATCGTAGAAAAGTCTACCTATCATAGTAGATTTTCCATGGTCTACGTGCCCTACGAAAACGACATTCATTATTGGTTTTTGTTTCGCCATTTGAATTATATTTAATTTAGTTATAATACACAATAAAGTGTATGAATATCAAGTGTAATTGCCATTTAAAAATCTAATGGTTTTAAATTAATCACATTCCTTCTAATGAGTCCCTTGCTTCTTTACATAAATCTCTTACTGAAACTACTTCGCCTCTTCCACGCATTAAAAATTGATCAGGCAAAAGTTCATCACCACCAACCCGAGAATCATCAATACCAAAATAACCGCTGCCCACACTGTTTTGATTATTATATTTCATTATACCTACTGATTCTCCTCCAATCCTTTTCTCTCTCTAATTTGTTTTATAATTCTTGCTTGCAGTTCTCCAGGCAATTTCTTGAAATTCTGATCCATCAAACTACTTATTCCACGACCTTCAGTAGCGCTTCTCAAATCAGAACTCCATCCCAACATTTCAGCAACAGGCAATTCTGCTTTTACTGTAACTCCAGATTCTTCTTGTATAACATCTGCTAACATTCCTCTCTTCGTTGAAACTAATTGTGTAACTGTAGACATGAAATCATTTGGTGCTTCAATCTGATGAGTCTGTACTGGCTCAAAAATTGCAGGTGTAGCCTTTGAGAATGCCTCTCTTATTGACTCTCTTATTGCAGGATAAACTTGAGCTGGCCCTCTATGAATTGCATCTTCGTGAAGTTTCATATCAACCATTGAAATCTTTAATCTATAACATGGCTCTCTTGCCAAAGGTCCTTGATCCATAACATTCTCAAATGAATCCAAAATCAATTCGATAACCTCTCCGATATGAACTTCTCCTTTTGTTTTATCAAGGAAAACATTTCCTTTGTAAATATCTCTGTATTGCTGGGCTTCATCTCTTGAAATTCCTAATGAAACCAATGTCTCATCGAGCTTCTTATCTTTTTTCTTAATTCTTACTTCTGGCAAAGTTCCTTCATCAATAGCTTTTGTTATCGCTTCCTCTAATGGCTCAACAACAATGTAGAACTTATTGTGCCCGTTAGGAGAACGTCCTTCCGCAGGGGGGGATTGTTTCATAACCGACTCTCGATAAACTACAATCGGAGCAGAAGTTTCTACTTCTAATCCCTTTTCAGTTTTAATTCTGTTCTCGATAATTTCAAGATGTAATTCACCCATGCCGGATATTAAAGATTCTCCAGTCTCCTCGTTAATATTAACTTCTAATGAAGGATCTTCCTTAGCTACCTTCTTCAATATCTCAATTAATTTGGGCAAATCTGCAGATCTCTTTACACTTATTGCCTTTGTAATAACTGGTTTGAAGATATGTTTTATTTCTTGGAAAGGAGTTTGTTCACTAATAGTTATAGTCTCTCCAACTTCCGAAACAATTCCAGAGATGGCCAAAACATTTCCACAAGGAACATTCTCGACCTGTTCAGGTTTTACACCATCATAAACCAAAACCTGTTGTATTCTTTGATGTTTTTTAGCAAGATTAAGATAAACTTCCTGTCCAACCCTTAAGGTTCCAGAAAACAATCTTCCCGCAGAAATTTCTTTTCCAGAACGAGGATCAATAACAATTCGGGTGATAACAAAAGCTGTCTCGCCATTTGGATTGCAAGTCATCAAATCTTTTCCAAATGAACTATCTAAATCGCCCTTCCATATTTTTGGGATTCTATATTTTTGAGCTTCTAAAGGCGACGGCAAGTGTTTTACTACTACATCCATCATTACTTCAAACAATGAAGCATTTTTCCAAACCCAATCTTTTCTTTCTTCTTCAGATAATTTCTCATCATATATTTTATAGATATCTGCAAATGAAACTCCTTTCTTCTTCATATAAGGAATTGTTAAAGCCCAATTATCTCTTGCAGAACCGAATGCAACGCTTCCATCATTAACACTAGCCTGCCACTTTACTCTAAATTCTGGCTCCGCCAATTTTGTAACTAAAGTATTAAACTCATGTATAATCTTAACAAATCTTGCCTGCATCTGCTCCGGCGTAAGTTTCAATTCTTTAATCAGTCTATCAACTTTGTTAATAAAAAGTACGGGCTTTACTCTTTCCCTTAAAGCCTGTCTTAAAACAGTTTCTGTCTGAGGCATTATTCCCTCTGAAGCACAAACTAAAACCATCGTTCCATCAATAGCTCTCATTGCTCTTGTAACATTTCCTGAAAAATCAACGTGCCCGGGAGTATCAATCAAGTTGACGAGATACTCTTCTCCAGCAAAATCGTGAACCATAGATACATTCGCAGCATCTACCGTTAAAAGCCTCTCCTGTTCATCCGCATGCTGCCATGTCGCCATTCCTTCATCTAAATCCCCTGCATTTTTAGCCGCCAATTTTCCAGCAGCAGCAAGCAAGTTATCGGTAAAAGCAGTTTTTCCATGGTGAATATGAGCAGAAGTAGCGATGTTTCTGATATAGTTCTGATTCATAATAATTCTCTTTATTTTATCAAAGTTTTTTTCGCCTGCCATGTTAAATTAACTCAATATCAAAACAAACTCTAAGCTTATCTCGCAGCATCAGCCTGCTTCTCTAAATCATTCTTCTTAGAAATTGCGAAACTCTCTGAAGAATTTTCAGCAGCAAACATCAACTCTTTTGCAAGTGCCTCAGTCATTGTAGTTTTTTTATTGAATGCCTTATCATAAGCTCCATGAACAAAGAATCTCAAAACAAGATTTATTCTTCTTCTTGGTGAAATATCAACTGCCTGAGGATAACGAGCTCCGCCATATTCTATCGCAGTAACTTCTTCTCTTGGTGCAGCATTATCCAATGCCTTAGCGAAAACTTCAATTGGATTCTTTCCAGTTTTCTTCTCAATCATCTTTAATGCTTCAATAACAATTTTGGCATTCTTAGAATAGTTTCCAGTTGCCCATCCAGTAATTATTTTATGTTTCTTTCCTCTACTTCCAGGAACTCCGACAAGATTAATCAATCTCTCAACAATATTTACTTTCTGTTTTGAAGGATCCCATTTAATTCTTCCATGAGACTTCAAAAGTAATTTAGAATCAAAATTAACAACTCTCTTCAACCCCGGATCTTCTACTCTTACCTTCGTAGAGTCAAACAAACCAAATACTTTCATCATTACCATGTTATTTTTATAATGAAGCCTCTGCCATTACTTCCCTTCGACAAGCACTATTTAATTTGGATTCTCCAGTCAACCTTATTCTTTCAGCACTATCTCTTGGTCCCCTAAATACTTCATAAACTCCTCTAACAACGATACCCAAAGAATAAGCTGCCCTGCCAAGAACTCCTCTATCGGATAAATCTTCCTGAGGAACTAATCGACCCCTATAACTCCTTGAATCTGCAAATGCTATCATCTTCTACCCTTCTCAATGATTCCCTTCCATAGTCTTCTCAATGGCTGGTCATTTACTTTAATTACTTGGAATCTAACTCCAGACAAATCTCCCTTTGTTTTTCCCTGTTGTCCACCGATTCTTTCAATTATAACTTCGTCATGCTCATCAACAAATTTCTGTGCTAAATTTCCTGGAATAAATGCTGTAACCTCTCGTCCATTCTTAATCAACTGAACTCTGCAGCACTTTCTCATAGCAGAGTTAGGCTGCTTAGCTTCTTTTTGAATTTTCTTAATAACAATTCCTTTTGCTTGAGCAGACCCTCCAATTGAATCAAACTTCAAAGTAATTCCAAGTTTCTTTTTTCGATAAACCTTATTGTTCATCCTATTCTTTTCTCGGTTATTCTTCAACTTCCTAGCATTCATTAATCCCATGATTATTATTGTGAAAATTTGATTTAAAAATCTTTAGGTGATAACGTTAACCACCCAAAAAGCGAAAATCAGGCAACTCTTAACCCCTTTACGTTAAAAAGTACCTTTAGAACGTTCGAAAGCTCTTTTTCTCTTGTTCTTCCCCGACCAATCAAAGCAGCCTTATTAGCTCTTCCAGCACTAATTACAACGAACCCTTCTCTTATCTCAATTTTATTAAATGTTATTGGGTCAACAACGTCCGAAACAAATTTTTGTAAATCTGCATCCTCATGAGCAATTGCAACAACCTTTACTCTTCTTCTTAATATCTCTGCAAGTCTCTTCATATTCACGCCCTCCTTACCAACAGCCTTTGAAATCATAGGTTTAGGTACGGCAAAAACAATAACGTTGTTATAGATAAAACAATTTTTTGTAGAAACACCAGAAACTCTTTCAAATAAGTTGATATATCTCATCAACCTCATATCAATTGTGTTTATCATTCCCATCTTACTTTAAAGAAAAAACTTCACAGTCAAAATCCAAATTTAAATCGTGCTTCACAGTCACTCGATCCTTCAACATTTCAAACTCGATTTTAGAATCACCAAGTTTTTTCAAAGTTTCAGGTCTAGCATCTTTAACAACAAAAAGTTTCTTTATCTTTCCCTTGCTCTTGCCAGAAGAATGTTTGAAAAACTCTTTCAATCCAAACAAAACTTTCCCTTCATTTATTCCCTCTTCAATTTCTTTTAAGCTCATTTTAATATTTTTTTAGTAATTTTAACTTTATTTCCCGATGATTAATGTTGACTTTAATCATTTTTAAATGTTCGTAAATAACAACCAAAACTTTTGAGTTGCCAATACGATTCCTCCACAAGAGATACCAAACCAGTTAGGTATCCTCTCATCCGTTGACATAATTAATAGCATAGTTTATTTTAATAGCAAATAGATTTATACAAAAAAACGTTTACTTCTTCTCCTTTTTAACTTCAGCTTTTTTAACCTTAACAACAAGTTTTCCAGATTTATCTTTCTGATCTGCCAAAGGTCCAGTAACTTTTACTAACAATCCTGGCAATCCTGTTCCAACTGGAACGGGTTGATTTAATATTATATTTTCTATAACACTCGCCAACTTATCTTTCTTACCTGTTCTTGTAGCATTTACAAAATGTTTAACTGGAGTCTCAAATGATGCTCTAGCCAAAACCGAACTCTTGTCAGATATAATCCCCATTCTTGTTATACCCTTAACAATTCCTGAAGTGGTCATTGTATCTGCAACAAGCATTAAATGTCTTATGTTAATATCAGAACCTTGTGAAGAAATAACTTTCTTTATCTCTTCAATTATCGCCTGTCTTGCAGCCTCAACTCCTAAAACGGAAGAAATCTCATGTAAGTCATTTGTGAATACCTTATCAGGATTAACTCCCTTGAAATTTAATATATCCTTTAAGTTTGAACCTGCAGTTAAAACAACATAATCTCTTTCTTTCTTAACAACTAAAACTTGAGAGATTCCTTTAACTCCCGATAAAATAACTTCCTTTATCTTTTCCTTTGTTTTGTATATCTCTTTGTAAGTTTCATTTGCAGAATCAACAGAAATTCCGTCGCTCTTCTTCTTCACATTGAATCCTTTGTCTTTCAAAACTTCAATAACCGTATCTAAATTGATATGAACTCTCTTCAAAGCCTCATCATCAATAGCAATATTAATTCTTTTATTTGTAAAATCAATAGCAATTTCAGACATAATATTCTTCAACTTTACTTCCTTTATCTTTTCAGCAATAACTCTTGAGTCCTTTTCATTGTTTGACTTACCTTCCAAATAAATCTCCATACTTGGAGTTGAAGGAGTCTTTCTAGCATCGAGAATTTCAATAATTCTTGGAAGACCTTGTGTAACCTGCATCTCAGCGACTCCTGCGGAGTGGAATACGTTCAGTACCATTTGTGTTGAAGATTCTCCAAATGATTGTGCAGTAACAACTCCAATTGCCTCTCCAGAAGCAATCTTCTGTCCCTTATGCTCATTTGTAACATCAACACCATCAACACCATAAACAAACTGGACAACATCATTTGAAGCGTCTCTTACAGTTCCATCATAAGCAATAATCAGGTCCTGTAATGCATTAGCCAATCTTCTGTATAAATAACCTGATTTAGGTGTTCTCAAAGCAGTATCCATAAGTCCATCTCTTCCTGTTATCGCTCCAAAGAAAAATTCTTCAGGTCTCAATCCCTTCAAGAATGAATTATAGATAAATCCCTTAGATATTGGAGATAGATCGCCTTTCTTGAATGTAGATAATGTTCTTCCAGTATAACCAAAATCAATTCTTCTTCCATTAAGTACCTGCTGCCCTACGGAACAAGCAATCTGTGTAATATTCATCATACTTCCTCTAGATCCAGAACTAATCATCTTATTAACCGGATTATCTTTTGGAAATTCTTTCTTAACTGCCTCACCAATCTTTGTTCTAACTTCATTTAAAGATTGTAAAATTCTAATTTCTCTGGTCTCTTCCATTGTCTTTCCAGGAAGCTGCTCAAGTGTTCCGTCATAAAATTCTTCAATAAACTTTTGTGTTTTCTTTTCTGCCTCTTCTATAATAGTTTCTGTCATTTGTTTAACATGTTTAGGTACGTCTAAATCAGAAACTGAAATTGTAAATCCTGTTCTGGATAAGAAAGTTACACCAAGAGTATAAACTGTTTTTAAAACATCAATTGTAGTTCGTCTGTCATATTCTTTATCTATCTTCTTTATCATCTCTCCCTCTTCAACACCGAAAGTTTTTGCGCCTAAAGAAGCAAATTTCATTGACTGCATTTCTTTAGGTAACGCTTTAGCCCAAACATCCTTTCCAGAATTTTCCTTATTCAATGAAACATGCATAACTCCAGCCTCATGTAAAAGTTGTATCGCATCTGCTTTGCTCAATTCGCTTTCACCAAGAACAAAATTTCCGGTAATAGCATCGTCGTTACATCCAACAAGATTCATATTATTCTTAGGAGAAAAGATATTTTGTTCTACGTTCAATAAAACTTCAGCTTCAGCTCTTGCTTCTTCAGTTTGAGGTCCGTGAATATTCATTTCATCTCCATCAAAATCCGCGTTGTAAGGATTACAAACAGAAGGATGCATTCTAAATGTCCTATAAGGTAAAACTTTAACATAATGTGCCATTAATGATGCACGATGCAAGGAAGGATGTCTGTTGAACAAAACAATATCTCCATCAACAAGATGTCTCTCAACAATATACCCTGTGTCTATCTCTTCAGAAAGTTCACTTCTCAAATCAGCGGTAATTCTTTTTCTCTTCCCATCAGGTCTTATAATATAATTTGCAGCAGGATATTCTTCTTTCAAGATAATCTTTTTCAATCTTTCTTTATTTAACGTAGTAACCTTTTCAGCAACGGTAAGTATCTTTGCAATCTCAAATGGAATACCTACTTCATTTATCTTTAAGTTTGGATCTGGAGAAATAACCGTTCTCGCAGAGAAATTAACTCTCTTACCGGCCAAATTCTTTCTTATTCTTCCTTCCTTACCCTTAATTCTTTCAGCGATAGTCTTTAATGGCTGTCCACTTCTATGTCTTGCTGGAGGAATTCTAGCGATAGAGTTATCAAAGAAAGTTGTAACGTGATATTGCAATAAATCCCACAAGTCTTCAATAATAACTTCTGGTGCACCCGCATTCAAATTTTCCCATAATCTCTGATTCGCCCTAATAATATCAGACAACTTATGAGTTAAATCGTCCTCACTTCTCTCTCCTGTTTCAAGAGTAATACTAGGACGCACCGTTACTGGAGGAACAATAAGCAAAGTTAAAATTGCCCATTCCGGTCTTAAAGTTTTTCCATTAATTCCTAAAAGTTTCAAATCATCATCAGAAACTTTAACAAGTCTCTCTCTTATTTCAGAAGGAAATAATCTTCTTCTTCCTATTCTAAATGTAGAAGGTTTTTCTAGTTTAACTTTTTCCTGAACAATACCACAGAAAGGACATTTCTTTATATCTCTTGATTTCTTTATTCTTGTCTTCAAATCTTTATCATAAAACTTTTGATCAAGTAAAATCTTCCCACAAGCTTCACAAGTTGAACGTAAAACTAAATCAATAATTGGTAAATATTTTATGTGTAAAGTAGGACGAGCCATCTCAATCATCCCCGGATGTCCGAGGCATTCTTTTAATCTTCCACCGCAAGTTCTACATCTTACCCCTGGATCGATAGCACCAAGTCTCAAATCCATCAAACCGCCGTCTACTGGATAACCATCAACATCATATAATTCCGGCGTTACGATTTTAGCAACAGCCATCTTTTTGATTTGTTCTGGACTTGCAAGTACAAATCTCATTGCTTTCATCTGTTTTCTTATTGGTTTATTACTTGACATTTTATTCGTATTTATTCTTTAATTCATATTTAGTTAAAACATGCAAACCTTGTAATTCCTCTGCAAGCAACTTGAATGCATATGAAATTTCAACAGGTTCAATTTGATTTGAATTACATAATGGGCATATAATCTTGTTGTGTATCTGGTCATCACAAGCAAGCGAGCCACATCTTGAACAAACATGTAATATAACTTTATCAGAATCATATCTTTCCTTTAACAATAAAGCAGCGCCATGCCCAACTAATGCTTCCTGCTCCATCTCTCCAAGTCTCAAAGCACCACCACGAGAACGACCCTCAATAGGCTGTCTTGTTAATAATGCAATCTTACCTGAAGCTCTAGCGTGCATTTTATCTGCTACCATATACTTCAACTTCAAATAATACATATTTCCAATGTAAATCTTAACAGGCATTTTCTTTCCCGTAATTCCATTATACATTATTTCCTTCCCATTATATCTAAATCCTAACTTTCTCATATTATTTTCCAAACTATCCAATGTAGTTCCAGAGAATGCAGAAGCATCAACAATCGTTCCAGATAAAGAAGCAATCTTTCCAGATAACAATTCTAACAAATAACCCACAGTCATACGAGATGGAATACCGTGAGGATTAAACATTAAGTCTGGCTTTATTCCTCTAGATGTAAATGGAATATCTGCTTCAGGTGCAATGAATCCCACAACTCCCTTCTGTCCGTGTGGTGTTGAAAACTTATCTCCTAATTCGGGGATTCTTAAATCTCTTAATCTAACCTGGACAATTCTGTTTCCTTCTTTATCATGTGTAATAAAAACTCCATCAACAATTCCCTTCTCTTCTTGCTTTACTGCAGAACTGTTTTCTTTCTTTGTCTGTATTGAAATATCCCTGGCTTCAGACAAGAATTTTGGAGGAGAAACCTTTCCGATAACAACATCTCCCTCATTCATATCTGCTTCAGGATAAACAATTCCATCATCTTCCAAGAATCTATAACTCTCTTCTAGTCTATATCCAGAAACATCTTTCTCAGGTATAGAAATCTCATCTCTTAAACCGCCTGCATAATTCAATTCAACGGAAGTATAAGGTCTAAATCTGGAGCTTCTTCCAAATCCTCTATCAACTGAAGCTCTATTCAAAACCAAAGCGTCCTCGATATTATATCCTTCATAAGGCATAATAGCAACAATAATATTCTGTCCAGAAGGATGTATATCCAAGGTATCATAAACAAAACTTCTAACAATAGGTTTTTGTGGATAGTGTAAAATTGAAACATCTGTGTCCATTCTTACAGGAAAATTAGCGGCATAAATACCCAAAGACTGTTTTTGAGTCTTGCTTCCACGCATAAGTCTAGCAGACTGATCGTGATTACTATAAGGTACAAGCGATGTAACTAATCCAAGACTTGCAACAGGATCAATTTCAACGTGAGTATGTTCAGGGGTAAGCTCATCTTCATACATTGCAATGAAACAATCATCTTCTTCAGCAGCATCAATATACTCAATTACTCCTTCCTTAATCAAATCACTCCAATGCATATCTCCCTTTTCAACAAGTGCAATATGTTCTGGTTTTAATCTTGATACCCCGTTGTCAACAACTATAACAGGTCTCAATACTCTCCCAACTTCGCTTGATAAAAATACACTATTTAAAAAATCATCATGCTTAACACTGGTCTCCATTGAAAGCTTGCCCTCCCTTCTTGCTTCCTTAACTGCCCGTACAAAATCTTTTGTAGAATCTGTTCCGCCAATAAATCTTCCATTATAGAAAACATCTACCTTTCCTTCCTCATTCAATCCAATACCCTCTAAGATTTTAACAATAACTTCATAATCTGAAACAGAACGTGTTGAAATTCTAGCAAGCAATGATAAATTTTTTCTTAAACCAATTTCAGTTCCTTCAGGAGATTCAACAGGACAAAATCTTCCATAATGTGTAGGATGTAAAGTTCTTGCAGGGAAATTTTCTTGTTCTCCAGGCAATGAAGAAGCAACTCTCTGTAGTTGAGATAAAATAGCAAGATAGTTTGTCTTATCCATATTCTGTGTAACTCCAGAACGCTCTCCAATCCAACTTCCAGTAGCAATAGCCGATTCAATTCTTCTTGAAAATAACGTAGACTTTGCAATAGTCTTTATTGAATAAAACTTTCTTCTCTTAACAGTCTTTTGCAAAGAATGCTGTATTTCTCTTAATAAAATATTCAAATGAACTCTAAATAAATCAGCCAATAAATCTCCAGACAATCTAACTCTCTTATTTGCATAATGATCTTTATCAGTTATAGAATCTTCAGGATGCTCTTTTGCAACATAAAATTGTTTTATGAACTTGCAAAGTGTTCTTGCTTTCTCTATTCTATCTTCTTTTGTAAGTCCAATATGCGGCAAGAAATAAGAATCTATTCTCTGCTTTACTCTATCAAGCATCTCCTTAGCAGTTCCTTGCAAAGAACTTTTTTCAGCAATAGACATTAATGCTTCTTCAGATTTTCCTATTGTTGCATATTCATATAAATTAACAATCAAAGAATCATTCTGCTTTCCAATTAACTTAGATATTTCTGCATCAGATGTTAATCCTAATGCTTTCAATAAAACAATTGCCGGCAAATCTCTAAATCTTGAAAAGGAAACTTCTAAAATTCCTTCTTTATTCTCTGCCAAAGAAACAGGAATCTTATATGCTCCTCGTTGAGAAAACAATCTTAGCATTAATCTGTTTCTTGATTTCTGATGTTCAATAAATGCCTGATTAGATGCTAAATCCTCTGATAAAACCATAACTCTTTCATTCCCGTTAACAATAAAATAACCACCCTGATCCTTAGGGTCAATATAATTTTCAATCAACTCCTGCTCATTCATTCCTTCAAGATTACATGCCTTACTCTTAACAATAACTGGAATTCTTCCCAAATCAACTTCTGCGTTTTCAACCTGTCCTGCATAATTAATTGTAATCTCTATTTTAACTGGAGCAGAATAAGTTAAATCTCTCAGTCTAGCTTCAGCAGGGTTAATGAATTTTGTAGAACCATCAGCTTCAGTGATATTTGGTTTTCCTACAGAAATCTTTCCAAGTGAAATTTCAAAATCTTCTTTGGGTAAATTCGCAGAAAGATCATTAACAATTTCCTGCATTCTATTTTCAATAAAATCATTAAAAGAACGAATATTAGACTCAACAAGCGAATGACTTTTCAAGAAACTCTTAACAAGAGCGTGATTTACTTTTTTAACTTCACTCACCTTAGAACTAATCTTCTGTTCTGCCATCATATCACTACCCTGTAATAAACTTCTTCCACGTCGCCTTTTCTTTCAATTTTCACGACGTCGCCTTTCTCACAATTTTCCGGCAAAGCAGGATCTCTCTTCGCTATTTTAGGCAATTGCGACAAGGAAATATCAAACTTCTTTAGAATTTTCTGAACCTCTTCATCTTTCACCTTGGTATGTTTTGGTTGTAGCACGTGCATTTTATCTTCAGGTGGAAGGATAGCAGCATAAAGCAGAATATCCATTACAATTTAGATACTAAATACATCAAAAAGTTGGTTTAAAAACCTTTTGATTTTCGCCATTATGTAGTGGTTTAGGGCGAAAACGGATGTTTTTAACCAACTTTTATGAATTTTATTAAATTTTCCAATTATCCTTGAAATCTCCGTATAAAACAAATTAAACCAAACCCTGGCAAATCACAAAACTTTATAAAACAAATTCGCCCCCATAAAATTGAGGCTCCGTAGCTCAGCCCGGTTAGAGTACTGGACTTTTAATCCAGGTGTCGCGGGTTCAAATCCCGTCGGAGCCATAATGTTATTGAACAAAGTGAAATAACATTAATTCTGATTTGAAAACGCGACTGTCGCGGGCGAGTTTAGAGCTTTTTGACAATCTTAGAGTATATACAAAATGGTCTAGACGAGTAAAATCCACGTCGGAGCCATAATCGCAATTCTATCATCCAGATATATATATCAAACAACAATAGTTTTTATAAAGCCCAATAATTAAAACAAAACATGGGTGATGAAGAGAAACCTTTTGATGGTGATATTCCTACTATATCTGTTAGAGGCAATAGTCCTGCAGAAGCTTGGGAGAAATCTATACTTGCACTAAACCAGGGCGGAATATGGTATGCCCGAGGCGGTGAAAAGGACAAGGGCGGAATGCAAGTCGATTCTACAATGATTATTACTATAAAAGATCCCAGAGCAAGACACTTAATTCATAAATTTCCAAAGGTACCTACAGATAGTTTACTTGAATATGGTTATGAATTCTTGGGCGCAAAAGATGGACTCGTTGTCAATCCAGCTTATGGAGAATCTTTAGAAACGGACACTCGTTGGCCATATGATTATCATGGAAGACTTGTTGCATGGGGAAAGGACATAGGCCTACCCCCCGTTGATCAGATTGAAGAAGTAATAAACAGACTTGCAAATCATCCAGATAAAAGAAACGGACAAATGATAACTTGGCAGCCTCCAACAGATCTAGGATCTGCTGATCCCGCATGCATGCAAAGGGTTTGGTGTTTCTTAGTTCCAATGCCCGATGGTTCATTTAGATTAAACACAAACTATAGTTTCAGAAGTAGAAATCCAATGACCGCCGCTCCAATGAATCTCTTCGGAGAATCAGTTTTACAAGATTATATGGCTGAACAAATCGGCCTAAGAATGGGCAAGGTAGTTACTGCGGGAAGACTAGTAGACATGAGTGATTCCTACCACATCTCGAATCGTGATCAACCCTTATTCCAGGATTTTCTAAGAATACATAGAGAAGATTTTGCTGCTGGAAAAACTATTGAAGATAGATCTTACGAGAGGGGTTGGGCATTCGGATATATGGAAACAATAACTGAAGAAATAAATGCAAAGATAGCCGGACAAATAAAAGATAGACACGAAGAAAGATTAGTAAGAAATCCAGACAAAAGAGGAAGACTTGAAGAAGAGTTAGGAACACAAATGGGAAATCTAGGAAAAATACATGATTGGATGACTAAATACATCGCAAAAGGATAAAATGATAAGTAGAATAGAAATAACAAACAGATTTGGAATAAATGAACTCGACGCAAGACTTAGAAGAGTACAACTAAGAGGATTTCCAAACGTAAGAGCCTATGAAAAGTCCGATATTACTATCCAAAGATTCACTCCCACGAGAATCGCATCAGAAGTTTTCACGCCACAACCTTCAGTTTACGCTCCAGAATTAAAAAAGGTAGAAGAAATAGCTGCATTATTCCAGCAGCAAGGAGTTGACATTTTCAGACTAGACGGTGGAGTTGATTATGTCGCATTTGATGAAAAAGGTGAAGCAACAGAATGGACGGTAGTCCCTCCAGTAGTTGAAGTTGCAAGAATAAGACACTTAGAAGGAATGGGCCTTGACTTTGATAGTTTCATCGGTCCAGAACTAAGAGCCGTAATGAGAGAAAAAGGTTACAGGCCAAATCCGGAACTAGGGCAATTAAATCATCCAGAATATCCAAACACCGGAGCAGCTACAGACGTTTTAGAAATTTGCGACGGCTCACACAGAATTGAAGTCGCAAGAAGAAGAATAATCAACCAACATGTTTTAGTAATAGGAAACACTGCTCCAGGATTTCCATACTACGCAGCTCCAAAACCTTACAGACTAGTTCACGTAGAACAAGTAAGAGACGAAGAAAGGCTCGATAAAACTCACATTCTAACTAACCCTGGACATAAAACTCTCTATAGAGTTTTCCCAACGGGCGGAATAAAAAGTGGAAATATTAGACCTACAAAAGAGAAGGTGGATTAAATGAATTCTCAAATTAGCGTTGTAGGATTAGATCTTGATGGAACGCTCTATCCTTCAACAGCAGAAACTCAAAAGAGGATTAGAGGAAAGATTTACGAAAAACTTGCAAAATATTTTAAGATCCCGGTACAAACTGCAACAGAATTATTCGAACAAGGTTACTCAAGAACTTCCTCAGGTTCACAAACAATCGCAGAGATAGCAACAAATCTTCGGAGACCGTTGCCAAAAGAAGATATAGTTCAACGTTCTCTTGAACAAGCAGACATTCTTGATTTAATACAACAAAATCCTGAACTTGCAGAAATGCTAAAAAGAATTTCAAAAAAAAGAAGATTAGATCTTCTTACCGGCTCAGCAAGAAAACTTGCAATCCAAAAATTAGAAAAAATAGGAATTTCTCAAGACACGTTCAACACTCTTTATACAGATGAAGATGGTTCAAAATCAAATGGAGATTTGTACAGAAAGTGGACAAGAGATACAAAAAAACCAAGAGACCAACATCTCTACGTCGGAGATAACAAGAAAACAGACATTGATGTTCCAAACGGATTAGGAATTAAAACGGCTTTTATTGGAGCATACAGCGCAGCAACAATTCAACTCGCAGGCATTCTAGATTTAGAAGAAGTTTTAATGAGACAAAAAGAATAAAACTACTTTTTTATATTAATTTTATTTTGCTAAATTAGTTTCTTTCGCCCACCAATTCTTTCTTTTCTAAAGAAAGAAGAGTGAAACTACCCGCCGCCACACTCACCCTTAATTTCTTGTTTACAACTTCCAGTACATCTCTTATCGCACTTTCCTGATTTGACTAAAGCACCGCCACAAACCTTACAAACACCAATTACCCCTTCCATTTTAGGAGAATCTGAATTGGACGCTCCGTTAGTCCCATTTTGCGTCGCCTGGTCATGCACATCACTAACATCATCATGATGATTTTTTCCATTCTTTTTTCCCTCAACAAAATGATCTCCTATCCAATGGAATATATAATCAATTACTGAAGTCGCATCGTTAATAGTTTCAAATCCTTCTTCTAAGGATCCGCGATCTTTTGAATTGTTAGTCCATCCTTGAGGATCAAACTTTTGGAATCTAAACTTAGATACTAAGTCCTCTAAAGGAACACCATACTGCAAGTTCAAACTAATTGACGTTCCAAACGCATCCATAACTCCTCCCATAAAACCTCCTTCCTTAGACATACTTACAAAAAGCTCTCCAGGAGTACCATCATCATAAAGCCCGACGTGAATATAACCCTCATGACCTGCCACATCAAACTTATGCCTTATAGTAGATGCAGTTTGAGGAAGCTTTCTTCGATAAGGTTTACCAACAACTCCTTGCGCACCCCCTACTTTTCCTTCAAGGCCCTTTACATCTTTTTGTTCCTTTGTATTAAGAGGCTGTATCTTTTTACTATTATTTCTATAGATTGCAACTGCCTTTAAACCCATTCTCCATCCGTCCATGTAGATATCTGAAATTTCCTTCACAGTAGTTTCTTCAGGAACATTAACCGTCTTAGAAATGGCCCCAGACAAAAATGGTTGGGCAGCCTGCATCATTCTCAAATGCCCCTTGTAGTGTATACTTCTTTTTCCATTATCTGGTTTGAAAGAGCAATCAAAAACTGGAAGATGTTCCTCCCTCAGATGTGGAGCACCCTCGATAGTTCCTGTTTTCTGCATATGTTCAATCATAGAATCCACCTGAGCAGGAGTATACCCCAGGGTACTAAGAGCTAGAGGAACAGTTTGATTAACAAGTTTCATTCCTCCTCCTCCAACAAGTTGTTTATATTTAATCAATGCAATATCCGGCTCTATTCCAGTAGTATCACAATCCATAAAGAATCCTATAGTTCCTGTAGGAGCAAGAACTGTTGACTGAGCATTTCTAAATCCAACCTTCGCCCCTTCAGAAACAACATAACTCCAATTTTCCGCAACAACTCTCTTAAGATCTTTGTTAACGCCAAGCCTAGAGTCATCTATTCCCCCGACAGCATCCTTATGCATAACCATTACTTCAAGCATTGATTTTTTATTTTCTTCAAATCGATTAAAAGTTCCAAGATGTCTAGCAATGTCAATAGATGCTTTGTAAGCCTCCGAGGTCAAAAGGGCAGTCACAGCCGAACCAACTGCCCTTGCTTCATCAGAGTCATAAGGTAAACCTAAAGACATCACTAAAGCACCAAGATTACCATACCCCAAACCAAGAGGACGGAACTCGTGAGAATTTAGAGCAACCTTTCGAGAAGGATAACTCCCTGCATCAACAAGAATATCCTGCGCAATGATAAATGTTCTCGCAGCCCTGGCCATTCTCCCATGATCTATTCTTCCATCTGGAAGTCTAAACTTCATCAAGTTTAGCGAAGCAAGATTACAAGCTGAATCGTTCAAGAACATATATTCCGAGCAAGGATTAGAAGCCATAATCTCTCCAGAAGTCTTACAAGTATGCCATCTGTTTATTGTAGTATGATACTGCATTCCAGGATCGCCGCACAAATGAGCCGCTGCGGCGATAGCGTCCATCATATCTGGAGCAGGCCAGTGAGGCATCACATCTGCTAAATCCTTGCTATGAACGGGAGTAGTCTGCCACTCTTTCTTTTCTTCAACAGCTTTCATAAATTCATCAGTCGCTCTAACAGAAAGATTTGCATTCTGCAAACCAACAGAAGAATAAGCTTCACCACCAAAACTACCATCAACACCACCAGCAATAAGTATATGCGCAAGTTCCTCCTGCCTTTTCTTAGCACCAATAAATTTCATTATATCTGGATGAGAGGTAAGCAAACTGAACATTTCTGCAGCTCTTCTTGTTTTCCCTCCAGATTTAACAACACCCCCAATAACATCATAAATATTAAGAAAAGACATAGGCCCCGAAGGATTTCCTCCCCCCTCAAGTCTTTCATGCGAACTTCTTAAGGGCGAAAGATCAATACCAGAACCAGAACCCCCCTTAAACAACATTGCCTGCTCTTTAGCAACATCCATTATTCTGTCCATACTGTCCTCTTCACCTAAAATAAAACACGCAGAAGGTTGAGGGAACTCATACGACTCTCCTCTCTCCATCTCAACAACTTTTTCAAGTTTGTTATCCCATCTATAATGTCCCCTGCTTCCAGAACGAACACCATACTCATGAAATATCCCCGCATTAAACAACGTGGGAGAATTAAAACATCCGACTTGATTAACCATCAAAACTTCAACATCATCTCTAAATCTATCAGCATCTTCCTGTGTTGCAAAATATCCCATTTCTTGTCCCCTCTGAGAAATAAACTTGGCAACTCTTCCAACAACTTGCTTTAATGAACGCTCTCTTTCTTGAGGCTTATCAACATCCCCATAAAAATATTTTCCTGCAAGAACGTTAGTTGCATTCAAGCTCCATGAAGCTGGAACCTCCACATCTTTTTGCTCTACTTTACGTTCCTCCTCTCCTCTATGAAATGTTGCAGTTCTTAATTCATATTCAAGAGGACTTCCATCAGTATAATTTGTATGAAAAGGATCCTGCCCATCTCTAGAAAAAAGTCTATCCCATTTCATCCCTCTTCTTTCCGCAGCCCCAGTAGGCATTATCGCCCCGCCACCAGCACCCGAACTTGTAGGATAAGCATCTCCAACACCATCACCGGTTACCATATTTTACTATTTCAACTCCTTTAATTCTTTTTTAAAATCCTCAATGTCTGCGAACTCTCTATACACACTTGCGAACCTTATGTATGCAATCTTATCAACCATTTTTAGTTTTGCCATCACAATTTCCCCAATTTTATCTGAAGCTATCTCCTTATCTTTTGCAACCCTATGAATCTTAGCTTCAACCTCCGAAACAACCTGATCAATCTTCTCAACACTCACGGGCCTCTTTTCAAATGCTTTTTCAACGCCTACCTTAAGTTTATCGCGATCAAACTTTTGTCTGCGTCCGTCTTTTTTAACAACAGTCAAATCAAACTCAACTCGCTCATATGTTGTAAACCTTTTTTCGCACTTTAAGCACTCTCTTCTACGTCTTGTAACGCCTTCGCTATCACGTTTATCAGTAACTTTCGTCTCAGCATGACCGCAGTATGGACATAGCATTTATTCAACACATACAATATATTGTATACTGTACCTCTTTTTAACACAACTAGTGGTAGTTGCAAACCATTACAAAAAAAGGGGCTATTTAAATATTTCTGTGATGAAGTATATAATTGAAAATTTTAAAAAATAAAAATAAAAATAAAAAATAATTTTCAAGAATCAACATTTACTTTTTCAAAATGACATAATAAGCGCAATCCAATTTACGCTCGCCCTGATTTTGATGCACGATTGCATCTTGCAAGTTAGAGGCTCGCTTTTAGGTAACTGCACTGTCCAAGGTTGTGGCAAAGCAGAACATAAACAGTAAAATGCAGCCAAGATGTTAAAATTTAACACATTACCAAAATAAAAAAGAGCGGAGCATCGTGACGAAGTCCGATGCATAGCGACAACTAATCACACTCTCTAAAACTTTCAAATATCTTGCAAGCATTGCAAACATTTCCTGTAGAGGGCTCACCACAAACATCACACTTCTTTATCTCAAATCCTTCTTCTGCTCTCTTGCTTCTTAGCTTAGGCGCAATCTTTTGAAAGTTATTAACAATCTTTAGCTTTTGTTTAGCAGATAAATCCAGGGCTTTCAACCACGCCCTTGTATCAGTTCTATAAGTTTCAAAGGCACAAGGACATTTATCATAATTTATTTTAAATTTCTTTTTCAAAGAATAACTTCTAATCTCTTCTTCAGGAATGAAGAACAACGGCTTAACTCTCTGAACAAAGCCAATTTGTTTAACTCCCGTAGACGGCGCAGAATTAGCTCCAAGTAAAATATTTCCCTTAAGAAAGTTCATCAAAACATTTTGAACCTCATCATCAAGGTTATGGCCCGTAACTAACACGTCAGCCCCAAGCTTCTTAGCATATTTATTTAATATCCACCTCTTAATAATTCCACAAACAGTACATCCCGTAAGATTTTTCTTTTTCTTCAGAACAGCCTTGATAAAACAAATCCCTTGCCCAAGCTCTTTCTTCAGATCTACTATATGCAACTTAACACGAAGATTAGAACAAAACTCTACCATATTCTTCAAGTGAAGTTTACTCCACTCCCCAAGATGCAAATCAATCATCAATCCCTCAACGTTATATCCAAGCTTGTGCAATATATACAATACGGAAGTAGAATCCTTTCCACCAGATAAGGCTACAAAAACTCTATCTTCCTTGCTAAAAAGTTTATACTTCACAATTGTCTCGGATACTTTCTTCTCAATGTCCATAATATAATTTAGAATTACAACTTTTTAAAGATGAAGGAGAAAGAAAAAATAAACTGCTCCTAACAAATTTAAACAAAAAACTTAGCCCACGATGTTAAAACATAGCACATTCACAAAACTCGCCCGTGCGAGCGCGGGAGTCTAACTTAACAGGAAGGTTGAACTTCAAGGGAACCTTGGTGCCCTTAAGGAACGGAGCGCGAGCAACACATACAATCATTGATCTCTAACCGAATCCGCAATATCCCTATAAGAATCAAAATCTTTATCATAAACTCCAAGTTCTCTTTTCAAAGCAATCTCCACCTTCTGAATTTCAAGCCGAAGCTTTCTAGTTTTTTCATCTGAATGAGAATATTCTTCAGATTGCTTAGGGGACATAATGGTTAATCCATGAATGACCCAACGGATATCATACATCCTCAATCCGACATCAACACCATAAAGTATTCCATAAGAAGAATCCATATTTTGCAGAGACTCAAAAAAAGTTTTAATCTTCTTTGAATCAATACTATCAAATTGTATCTCTTTTATGAAATTACTCAACACCCTATATAAAGAACTATAGGCCTCCAACCTCTTTTCAAAAATCTTCTCTTCCATATAACAAAAAAGATTATAGAACTTATAAACATTTTTAATAAAAATAAATGAACTAAACTTCCACAACATTTATAAATACCCCAAAATAAAACATTACATGGCTGATGATGATGCAAAAAAAGCAGGCAAGGAAGTTAAAAAATTCTTTAGAAACTACTGGGCTATTGCTGCTGTTGTTCTAGCTATATTACTTGCACTTTCTTATTTCATTGGTCCTTTTGGAAACATTAGTGGAAAATCCGCAGGACAAAAGATTGTTGATTTTGCTAAATCCCAAGGAGTCGATGCACAAGTCGTTAACGTTACAAGTCAAGGAAGCCTATATGAAGTGATTGTATCTATCGGAAATCAGACAGTTCCAACTTATATCACAAAAGACGGAAAATATTTTATTTCCGCGCAAGGGATGGTTCCTCTAAGTGAAATATCTAGTCCAACAGATACTTCAGACAGTTCAACTTCAACTACCGAAATTCCTCAAACTGATAAACCTAAAGTAGAGCTATATGTATTCAGCTACTGCCCTTATGGAACTCAATCAGAAAAAGGATTAATCCCTGCAGCAAAATTACTAGGCGACAAGATAGACTTTAAGATAAGACAAATAGGAGCAATGCATGGAGAATTTGAAGCAATTGAAGCTCAAAGACAACTATGTATTGAACAAAACTATCCTACAAAATACCTCGACTATGCTCTTAAGTTTGCACTTGATGCAGGCGTTGGAACATGCGGCGGAGAAGCAACATGTGTAGCACCAAAGATAAATGCGATATACACAAGCTTAAGCATTGACAAGAACAAGATAGATTCATGTATGAACAAGAACGGAGCAGCATTATATTCTGCAGAAGAAGCAAACGCACAAGCAAAGAGCGTCAGCGGCTCACCTACATTAATAATAAACGGTGTTGATGCACAAGCAGGAAGAGATTCCGCTTCATATCTTAAAGCTATCTGTTCTGCATTCACAACAGCACCCGCAGAGTGTTCACAAACACTTTCAGCAGTACAACCTTCAGCAGGATTTGGTTCATCCACATCTTCTGATGCGGCAAGTGCAGCTAGCTGCGGTTAAAAAGAATTTTTTAATTTTTAAAAAAGTTAATTGAACTGTCAATAGGACATTTGTATGTTTTAATGTATATTTTACAAAACAATAATCCTTAATAAGTCTTTTAAGATAAGAACTACATGTCATTGAAAAGAGTAACCTATTATGCCGCGGATTTCTTAGGAACAGTAGTCCATGAAATGAGAGACCCTCACCGAGAAAGAGCAAATAATGATAAAACCCGTGAATGGATGACTGAAAATGCAAGGGGAACGTATGAGGAAGATATTTATAATTTTAGTGGAGAAAATGGAGCACAATGCGAAATAAGACTTATTGGAGAAGCAGAAACGGGAGATATAATGAGTATAAGCCATCAAATTGAGCAAAATCCCAAAGCAAGAATCCCTGCCCCTTATTCAAAAGTTATTTGCATCGACTCCCAACCAGCAAAACTTCCTATCCCCGATGAACTCGTTAGAGGACTAACCGATCTGGGATTTAAGGAAATCCCCAAAGATAGCAAATTAATCAGAATGGCACGTGGCTAAAAATCCGTTACACCGCCAGCGGTTTCTCTAAATATTCTATTTCCTCGTCAGAGATTTTAAGCCTTTTACGAATATCATCGCCCTTCAAAAGAATTCTAATCATAAGCCAGTCTTTCATTGCTTGTTTTGTTGAAATATGTGTATGCTTTGCAAACTTCTCACATATAGTTTTCTTTTTTTTCGCGCGTTGATTCTGCAACCAGATTTTTAAAATTCTCGTTGGTTTCTTATAAGAGGTCCATCCCGCACGATTATATTTTTTAACCCCCGCAATTCCCCCACTTAAAAAAAAGTTTTCATAAACCAAAAACCTCCAGTGTCTCTGCCTCATAATCCTCCCACGGAAAACATCTGCCTTACTTAATGCCTCAAAAGCCTTAAACAGCTCCTCTCCTTTATACTCCGTAGGAATATTTTCCTCAACCCATAAAAATATTTCATCGATAGGCATATTCACCTCATCATATATTTTAGTCATCTTATCATCAATCTTTGAATTCTTGAATACATACTGCAATGCAGCAAAGATACTTTGTTCTTTATTTCTCTCTCCAATCTCCCTTATAAGCTGCGGAGAGTCCATTTTAGAAAGTATCTGCAAGTCATTTAACGCTGCCCTTATATCTCCCCTAGCCTTTATCGCAATACTTGTTAGTATATCTCTAGAAACAACAATATTCTCTTTTCTGCAGATATCATCCATCAAGGTTAAAACAACCTTATAATCCACATCTTTCAATTGAACCATCTCCGCCTTTTGTCTAAGCAATCCAAACTTCTGCTGCCATATATCGTTTGCAGTGATAATAACCGGAAAAGCAGTCTTCTCAATTACAACTAACAATTCTCCCAATCCTCCTCGGTCAGAACCAGAAATCCCATCGACTTCATCAACGAGAATTATTTTGTTCTTTCTAAATAAACTTCTTTGTTGCGAAGCAGGCCCAATTATTTCAGCAATCTTTTGCTTATCTCTTAAGTCAGATGCATTCAATTCCAATATCTCCGCATCCATCTCAAATGCAATTGCATAAGCAAGTGAAGTTTTACCCGTTCCCGGCCCACCATAAAGAATTACAGACTTCTTCTTTGGAAAACTTCTCAAGAATAGTTTAACCTTGTCTATCGCAAGCTCCTGTCCTTTCACGTCAGCAAAACAGCTCGCCCTATGTTTCTCACACCAAGGCATGTTTTCTTGATTTATCATCTTCGTTCATCTCCATCCACACCAACACGAGCATAGCTTTCAAACTGAATCGTTGGATCTTTAGGATCAAAAACTTCTACAACTTCATAAAACCCAAAAGTAGTGGGCTTTCCCTTGAATAATTGGTGAGTATATTCACAAATTACAATACTTGCCAAAGGTCTGGATAATCTTTGCCTACCTTTTGTTTCTAAAAGAGGAACCTCTCCCTCTAACCAATAATTTCTTTGTCCAGATTTCATAAACTCATAACTCCTTCCTTTTTCTAATTTTTCTGGAAGACACTCATTATCCATACGACCACGAGTTCCAAAAACTCTTAAGGCTAAATCAGGATTAAACTCTACAGAAATTCCCATCCCTACACACCTCCAAGAGTTGTAGACTTTCCTTCCCCCGCCAAAACAAAACTAGCTAATAAAGATTCTAATTGTATAAATTCATCACTTCCTTCAACTAATCTAAACTCAATCTCTCCTGTCTTCTCTGTTAAACGCACTTTCAAAGAATTATCAATTGGTAACGTCCATATCTCTTTTTGTATAGCTTTTATAACATCTTGCCCTGAAATAGACTCTTTCAGCATTATATCTAACAACTTGCCTCTAGCCCCATTAAAGTCTCCTGCAAGAGCATAATCTAAAACAATCTTTATATCACTCGGCTTTGCCCTCGCTACAATCGTATTAATCAAATCAGGAGTTATATTCGGAGATATTGATGAAGTTGCCTGTAATAGGTTTATAACCCTTCTACAATCGCCCTCCGAGGACTCGTGCAATACATCAAACGCCTCCGGCGTTATAGTTAAACCCTCATTTCTAGCAATTAAATCAATTCTTCTCTTAATATCTTTCTTTTCCAAAAGCTGAAATCTAAAAACTACACATCTAGATTGAATCGGATCTAAAATCTTAGAAGAATAGTTACAGGACAAAATAAATCTACATGTAGAAGTATAATTCTCCATAGTTCTTCTTAATGCCTGTTGTGCCTCTCTCGTAAGAGCATCTGCCTCATCTAAGAATATAACTTTGAAAGGAACATTCCCTATAGCCTTAGTTCTAGCGAAGTCTTTAACTTTTTGTCTTACAACATCAATTCCTCTCTCATCAGAAGCATTCAATTCCAAGTAGTTTTCTCTCCAAGACTCTCCAAAAAGCTGATGAACAACAATTAAAGCAAGAGTAGACTTCCCCGTTCCAGCAGGTCCAGCAAACAATAAATGGGGGATATTATTTGAATTAGTAAGAGCTTTCACTCTCTTAAGAACTTCCTCTTGCCCAACCATATCTTCAAATTTCTTAGGCCTATACCTCTCGGTCCACACCTCAGAATTAAACTCACCATCTGCCATATAGGGGTATCATAAATTTGGTTTATAAGGATTTATGTTGTAAAATATACATAACCATAAACTACAAGTTCTCAACCACCTAAAGCTGAAACTAAGTTTCTAAAGAATCCTTTTTTCTTAGGTGGCCTCATGGGGGGTTTTCTACCCAGCATTTCCCTCGCAACCCTGTCCAATGCACTCTCTTCTCTAATCTCTCTCTTATGATCATCATATTCACAAATAATTCTGTCAAAAGACTCTCTAACTAATCGCTTGTATTTTCCAAAGCAAAAAAACTCCGCCTCAATCAAAACCTGCATCGCCTCGGCCCAATCTTTTCTTGCTTCTTCAGAAACATAAGGACTATTTGAGTTAAACATCGCAGAAAAATAATGACTTCCCAAACAAATTTCTTCTTGATCCTCTATAGAAATCTCCCCGCACCCAGATTTATTTCTAACCCTCTCAATACTCTCCGCTAATTTTGCATAAGCTTCCCAGGTAGGATGATCATAAAAAGAACCTTCAAATCTAAATCTACTCTTTATTCTATCCAAATCTGAACCCATAAAAATACTAATCAAAGCTCCTTTATAAAAATTTAGATTATATTTTTCTACTACAGAACTATCTACTTCTCTTAAGTTTTCTTTTCCTTTTTTCTTTCTTTAATCTTTTACGTTGCCACTTCCATCTCATTTGGCCTTTCTTCTTCCAACGTCTAGAACTTCTTTTCATAGTTATTCAATTCAAAAATTGGTTTATAAAACTTCCGATGAAGGTTTATATAAGACGTTTTTGAACGTCGCCATATAAAACTTCCGATGAAGGTTATCTAAAGCTATCTTCCACTCGCAGAACGGTCCTTATGCATAAGTTTTGAAGGTTTATAGATCAAATCATAGATCCCTGCAGCTCTGTAGAATTCATCTAAATGCTCTTTAGAAGCATAAGGCAAACCAATGTTGCTCTGTACACCCCGACCCTCAAGAACTCTTTGACCACATCCACAACTGCAAGTTGCAATCTCTCCACGAATAAAAGGCATATTGAAACCGTCCACAGAACAAGCCAAATCTTCCCTAGTTATTTCGGTTTTTTCATTAATATTTGTAGGCATAAATGGAGCCTCTCATTAAAAACAAAAAATCCTTTTTAAGCATTTAGATTATCCAGGATATAGTTCAATATACAAAAAGGTAAATAGCCCCGCCAGGATTCGAACCTGGGTCACCGGCTTCAGAGGCCAGTATCCATAGTCTCCATTACACCTTTATTGGCTTCATGAATTTGACCGCTAGACTACAGGGCTAGACCTGCTTACGCAGATAAAACATCTCTAGTCTATGAAGATGCTTCAAACTAACGAACCTGACTAGTTTTAAAAATCTTGCTAATTCAAACTTTTTAGTAATGTAACACCACCCTTAACATCTTGGCAACATTAACAAAGTAGTTTAGGCAAAATTGTGAGTGAATTTATGAGCGGAGATTTTGCTATTAAAATACTCATCTTTCAAAGTTTTTTATTTTAAAAAACTTTATAACTACAAAATTCATCAATTAATCATGGTAACAGAAAAAATAGCTGCAAACCTTATTGGGGATAGGATATTCTCAAACTCCAAAGAAGCTCAAAACCTTTTTGCAAGTCAAAGATTCGGAGAGCAAATTGGAGAGAAAATATTCTATTCAATGTCTGAAGCACTCTTCCTAGTTGAACAAGGAAAGATGCAAATAAACGATTTTAAGAACAAGAAAATATCTCAAAAGGATTTAATGACAAAACTTCAAAGGATAGATAAAAAATTTAAAACAAAATACATGGTTTTCAAAGATCTAAGAGAAAAGGGATACATTGTAAAAACCGCATTAAAGTTCGGAGCAGAGTTTCGTGTCTACGAGAAAGGAAAATCAATAGGAAAAGATCACGCGAAGTGGATTTTATTTCCAGTCTCAGAAACCGAACAATTGACCTGGCATGATTTTTCCGCGAAAAATCGTGTAGCCCATAGCACAAAGAAAAACCTTCTAATCGCAATAGCCGATGACGAAGGCGACGTTTCTTACTATGAAGTCAAATGGATAAGGCCGTAAATATGAATTTTTCATAATCCCCCACAACATAAATATTTAAAATCTTAATATTCCCTCAAATTAGATGATTGACGTACAAGAGGTAAAACAGAAAATACTAAAGCTTCTGGATGAAAAGGGGCCAAGTCTTCCAATGCATTTATCCAAAGATGTCCAGCTATCCACGATATTTACATCAGCAATTCTAGCAGAACTTATTCATGAAAAGAAGGTAAGTCTATCAAAACTAAGAATCGGCTCATCACACCTATACCTCCTTCCAGGTCAAGAAAAGAAACTAGAAGAATTCTCAGACAATCTTTCAGGAGTAGAAAAAGAAGCCTACATGATACTAAAAGAAAGAAGGGTTTTAGATGATGAAAAACAAACCCCTGCAATCCGTGTCGCCCTTAGAGCAATAAAAGATTTTGCCACACCATTAAGATATCAAGAAAAGATAGTTTGGAAGTACACTTTCGCACCAACAGAAGAAATACAAGAAATCCTTAAGAACAGAAAACCTGCGCAACAAGAAATTCCCCGAGAAAAAATAACTCCCCCCACTAATGAACAATTACCTCAAGATCCTATTCCAGCAATAATTGAAAAACCCGCTATCGAAGAAAAAGCAGAAAAAGAGATTGAAAAAATAGTAGAAGTTATTGAGAAACCTTTGGAGAAAAAAATTGAGCAAATCTTCGAAAAGCCAATTGAAACAAAAATCCACATAGAAAAACTAACTCAAAGGAAAGGTGAACTTCAGGAAAACCTTGGTTTGCATAAGAAGGACAAAAAATCAATTAACTTCCTTGAAGAAATCCGCGCTTACTTATATGGGAAAAACATCGAAATGCTCAACACTTTAGACATAAAAAAGGACGAGATAACTGCAATAATAAGGCAAAAAGAACGAGAACACCTCCTTGTAGCATATAATAGAAAGAGGGTATCTGAAAAAGACATTCTAAAGGCATACAAAAAAGCCCAATCCCTTAACCTCCCATATTATATACTTTTCAAGGGTTCTACAACAAAAAAGATGCTTGACACGATTAATGCCTATAAACAACTACTTGAAATCGATAACCTGGAACCCTAGAACATACTGCTAATTTTAGGTAACAACACAATCCGTTAACATACTTGGCAATATAATTTTAAAGACTTAGCAATTCAGCATATTAAGCATATCATATACAAATAAAACATTGCCAAGCCATCAAACCACAACACATTACCTAATCGTCCGTAAAGCGAGGCATCTTGACAAAGTCAGATGCCGAGCAGCAAAACCAATAACAATAATCTTTAAAAACCATCATTCTTAACCTATCTTAAGATGGGACGTATTAAAATAATGCTTGCAAAGAGAACCTCAAGAAGACTCATAGAGAAATCTTCAGATTCATTTGCAAAGACTTTTGACCAGAACAAGAAGGTACTTGGAAGTACGATGCCCAGCAAGAGAATGAGGAATATTATCGCAGGATATATAACTCGACTCAAAAGAAACGCAAAGACAATAATCAGTGACACTCAATAACTAAATTAAAACAGAGGACAAATGACAACAGAGACTAATATAAGTGAAAAATCTAAATCGTCAAACAAGATGGATGATGGAATTGTTTTCATAGGCGCAAAGCCTTTTATGAACTATGTTACGGGAGTAGTTGTTCAATTTAACAACAATATTGCCAAAGAAGTAACTATCAAAGCAAGAGGAAAATTCATCTCCAAGGCTGTAGACGTAGCAGAAGTAGTAAGAAGAAAGTTCCTAAAAGAACAAGGCGTTTCTATTGGTAAAATCAAGATAGAAAGTGAAGAGTTCGAAAATAAAGAAGGAAAGCAAGTTAACGTTTCCACAATTGAAATAACACTTAAGAAATGATTGCTTCTAGAAAATCCGTTAATTGAATAAAATTGCCCACAACAGTGTAAAAAAGTTGTGCAGTTACCAAAAAAGCCGTAAAGCGAGAAACTGCGGCGAAGCCCAGTTTCGAGCATAGTTTAGTAACATCTCAATCCGTTGACAGTATTGTCCATTTAATTTTAAGACTTAGCAACTTAATTACTTCTTCTTATCCTTACTTAATTTATCAGAAGATCTTTTTCCGAGAAGCCTATCCAGCTTATCATCAATTTCATCTAATCTTTGCTCAATATTCTTCAAGCGATTTCTATCTTTAATAGACACTATACCTCTCCAGATTCTATAAATCACATAAATTAAAACAATAACCCCTACAGTCTTAAACACGGTAGTAAACGGCTTAAGCTGATCAAGTAAATATGACCACGCCTGCCCCGTCAAATCCTTACTAACGCTCGCAGTTGCTTCAACAGTTTTGTTCGCAATTTCCTGCAAAGACTCATTTATCACCATTAAAGCACAAGGAACTTGTGCTTTTTAATTGTTTTCACATGCATGCTATCACCTAGACAAAGAGACTTAGCCAAAAACATTAAAACCCCTCACATTCGAAAAAAGTCTGGGAAGCGAAGCGCCGTGACGAAGTCCGGCGCGGAGCGGTAGTAAGTAATACCCCCCTGCTTTCACATCATTGGCAACTTAAATTAAAGGTATTGGCAACACATCACCAGCTTTTCAATAAACTTTTAAACCGACTAAAATAAGAAATATGAAGGCTGCATAGCTCAGTGGTAGAGCGCCTGTCTCATAAGCAGGAGGTCCCGAGCTCAATTCTCGGTGCAGCCATAATACCTCCCTAGTTTTTCTATTTGTTTAGGATTTATGAATCCAATTTCTTTAACAAATTTTTTGAGATTTTCTTTTCCATTCATTTGGAGTCTATACTGGTCTTGACGCATAAGAGGATTCCCAAGTCCATCAAACTTGCGACGTTTAGATTTATAGAATTTACAATTGATTCCTCTAGAATTAAGAAAAATGCCTATTTCATTAATCAACCTTCTTGCGATACCATTAGCCTCAACCCGGGGATAAAGAGTTCCATTATTATCCGTTAAAACCAAAGAACCATCCGTAGCAAAAAACCCACTAATTACATACTTCACAAGATTTTTTTCATAAAAAACTTTAGGGATAAATAACTTGTCTCCTTTCTTTCCAATAGGAAATCCAAAACTAGAAACAAAATCAAATAAAGAGTTTTTTATAAAGTGTAGATTAATAGCCCCCATCGAGGGTCTAAATCTGATTGGAATATCTTTGTCTATCAGTTTTTTTACACAAGGAATAAGCACCTCTTCAAAAAAAGGGATATCATCAGCCATACTACCTGCAACAAATACGGTCTTCCTCCTCTTACAGCCCAAACTCAAACAGCCATCTCCCAGCATTACCCCATAAAAAAACGCAAAGTTTTTAGTTAATTTAAGAGACATACTAAATAAAATACCCTTAAGTATAAATACTTTGCGCTCATAAACATCGAAGACAAAAAGTTAAAAATCATAAGGCAGAGGTCGGGAGCGAGCTTTTAGGTCTGGACAAAAGTTCAGTGCAAGATTCTCACAGACCTAAATGCGAGTCGGCACCGAGCAATTCGCTTTGAGCGACTAGAGAATTAAGATAATCGCGAAATGCAAATTGCGAGACCCAGAGCCATTTAGCATACCGAAGATATAATTATAAACCTCAAAACTCAATAATCTGTATGTTAAAAGACGAGGCGACAAGCTCAAATAGATTTGCCAAGATAATTCTTTTATTAACAATTATACTCTATATTGTAACTTTTGGATACAGCCTTTATTATACCGAAGATTTTTCAGGGATAATAGTAGGATTTACCGCCCTTTCTATATTCAAACCTTTATTTGCAGTAATCGTTCTGGGAATAAATGTAACACTCCTTACCATGTCCATAGTCTATATAGTAAAACTCAAAAGACAAAATCAAAAAACCAAGATAACCAAAATATCTCTTATACTGAATATTATCCTTTTCTTGTTTGTGACTATTTCGCTAGCCCTAGGAATCTACATAATAAAACATTTCAAACAGATTTCTCCATTTTTCTCATAACATCAATAATCCAAAAATAGCTAAACTCTCGTATTAAACCCGTCTCCCTCTTTTCTTGGAAGAACATGCAAGTGAGCATGCATCACAACTTGCCCTGCAACAGGATTGTTATTCATCATTAAATTAAAGCCTTCCGAGGAAGTTTCTTCCATTAACTTCAAAGAAACATTTTTTGCCGTCTCAAGCAATTCCTTATTCAAATAAGCAGGAATGTCCAAAAGATTCTTGTAATGCTCTTTAGGAATAATAAGTGAATGCCCTTCGGTTTTAGGATTAACATCCCTTATAGCAATAAAATTTTCAGTTTCAAGAATCTTTTCAGCAGGTATCTCTCCCTTAACGATTTTGCAAAAAATACAGTTTTCCATTTTAATTTTTATTAAAATGTATGGATGTCTTTACGACATACTTCCATTTTATTTATCTCAAAACTAAAACAGGTTTATAATCATTTCTCCAAGGTTTTTCTGGCGGAATTGGAGGAAGAGGAATCACCGGTTGAGCGGGCGGAATCTGCTTTGGAGGCAAGGGCAAAAGATCTCTAGGCCTAGTTTGTGGTATCAGAAAATCCAACTTCTTTTCAACATAAGGCTCTCCATTTTTATTGTTAACATAGTGCATCATCATCCTATAATTCAGCCAAGTTTTAGGATCTATGGGCATTCTTCGAGAATCTACATAAGACACAACAGAATTTTTAGTATCAAAATTAACCCGCAAGGGAAAATTTAGAGGCACTCCCTTTATCTCATTTATCTCATTTCCAGAACGATCAAAAATTTTAGTTTTAAACGGATACAATTCCCCCTTATCTATAACAGAATAAGTTTCAAACCCCCATAGTTGAGATCTATCCATCCCCCGCACATCAACTCTTACTCGGGCCTGTTTAGCCAAAAAGTCAATTTTGGCATGGACTCCAAAAGAAGCCAAAACTCGCGTCTTTTCAAGATTTGTTAAATCATGATCCGCGTCATACCATCCATTAAGAGGAGTAGTATAGGGCCCTCTATAAGAAAACCTCTCAATCTCAGAATCAAATCTTCCCCCACATCCCCCAACTCCAGAACTCAAACCAACAGCACCAGCACAAAGCGCCGCAGACAATGCCAATCCTCTTGCAGTTTTTTTAACTAACTCAACCAATCCCATAAAAAAGCACACATCAAGAATTATTTAAACATTATGATACTAATCTTCCTTTATAAGATTCCCTTTTGAATCATAATTTTCAACCCTCGTCTTAACCTCTCCAGTAATCCCATTATACTCCCCTATCTCTTTTCTAATAACCCGATTACTTTTCTCATTTTCATAAGTTTCCAAAATAGCACCACCCATCCAAACAGTCGCTCTAGTGTCACCTTGCCTCACAGAAATACATCCAGATTGAGTTGCAGCAACGGGGAGATAAAAAGCGCCAGCCAAAGCTAAACCTCTTCCAAAATTTTTAAGTTTATCAACCAAACTCATAAAACAAAGAAACATTAAGCATATTTAAAGATTATTGTACCCAAGAATACAAATCAAAACCCTCATTAAAAATTAAAAAAATACTCCTACCAGTGCGATTCCTCCACAAGAGATACCAAACCATTATCGCTCGCCCTTCGGGCTCGCTTCTCAGTATCGTCTCACTCCCTTAACATCTTTGTCCATTCAGAATTTAAAGCATTGGCAACACTAACTTAGTTTCTTTCTTGAAACACCAATTCTTTCTTTTCTAAAGAAAGAAGAGTGATCACATCTGCTCTTCATACATATTCTGTCTCATTATTTCTCTATTAACCTCTTCTTTCTTGAACAAATCTCTGAATGGCAGCAATCTATCAAAAAATCCTCTTGGCTTTTCTGGCGTTCCGCATAAAGCAGAAGCAAAATTTCTTATTTCATGAGAAATAACATTACCTTCATCATGAATCGTCATAGGCTCTTTATGATAAGTTGCCGCAGCAATTTTATCATGATCTTTTATTCTTGCAACAACAGGAATTCCAGAAGCTTTTTCTATTTCATCCAAATCCATCTCGTGTTTAGGACTTCTTATTCTATTTACAATAATTCCCGCAACAGGCGTTTGCTGTTGCCTCGCAATCTTTGCAGCCTTCAAGGAAGTAATAAGTGTCGGTTCATCAGGAGTCGTAACAACAAATACCTTATCAGCAGCCGCAATTATTGGTTTCATCTCCTCATAATTTGGTGAAGAATCAAGTATTATAAAATCATACCTATACCTCATTTTATTCAAAATCTTCTCGAGTCTATAAACGTCAATATCGTTCTTATACTCTTGAGCAGCAGGAACTACATCAAATCCATGAGACTCATAAATAGCATTGTGCAATCCAACACCAAAAAGTGCGTCATGTAATGTAACATCGTACCTATCTTTATCCGTTAAATCAAGATAAAGCCCAATAGTCGGAGCAGAAAAGTTTCCATCAACCAATAAAACTCGCTTCCCAAAATGATTAGCAAGTGAAGACGCAGTTTCAATTGCAAGTGTCGTTTTACCGACGCCCCCCTTTATAGAAACAAACGCAAGGATAGGAGCTTTTTTTACACTTTTTACACTCTCTTTTTCATCAAATTCCTGAATATAATTCATTCTTTCTCATCACCTCAAGATAACTAACAAATCTGAATATATAAAGATTACTTTAAGAAAAAAACTATTCTTACTCACAAACTTCTTCGCCTTTCACTCTCGTCTCAACAACTTTTCCAGCCTTCTCAAACTTCAACTCTCCAGATATCATCTTCCTAAAAACATCTCTCAACTCAGAGATTTTAACACGAATCTGTTTCGTGCTATCCCGATCTCTAATTGTTACATCCTTTCCAGCAAATGAATCAGAATCAATTGTAACACAATATGGTGTCCCCAACTCATCATTTCTTGCATATCTTCTTCCAACGCTTCCACTCTCGTCGTACAAAACACTCCAATCTTCCCGAAGCATTTCATAAACTTCTCTAGACATTTTAACAAGAACTTTATCATTCTTAACTAATGGAAAAACTGCCGCTTTTATTGGTGCAAGTCTTGGATTCAATTTTAAAATAATATTCTGCCTCTTCTCATCAAAATGATAAGCATCAAACATAAAAACCAAAAATGCTCTTTCAACTCCAAGTGAAGGCTCAGCAACCACCATCGGCAAAATCTTTCTTGGCTTCTGCCCAGGTTCTCCAGATTCTTCAACAACCTTCAAATCCTTCCCCGAAAATTTCT
Source organism: uncultured archaeon (assembly GCA_903828655.1). Classification (GTDB taxonomy): domain Archaea; phylum Nanobdellota; class Nanobdellia; order Pacearchaeales; family GW2011-AR1; genus CAIKMX01. Next base: position 37,711 of record CAIKMX010000023.1, read on the forward strand.
CATGTTGAGATAAATCATACGTGCCACGATCTGCAACTCCTTGTAACTCCTGCCATCCAAATGGAAACTTATACTGAACATCCCAAGTATCTGTCGCATAATGGCTTCTCTCTTCAGGAAGATGTTGTCTTACCCTTAGTTTTTCAGGATTAGCACCTAGACTCAAAAAGAACTTTGTTTCATTAGCCAACCAATATCCATGCCATCCAAGTTTTATTATTCCTTTTTTTAATGCATCACGAACTTTCATTCTCTCCATTTCCTTTTCATGTTTCTGCATATCTGCAGAGTAAACATTCAATTCAAAGTCCTCAACCTCATCAAGATAAGGACACTCATCTTTTTTATCCGGATCAATAAAATATTCAATCTCCATCTGTTCAAACTCTCTACTTCTAAATAAAAAGTTTCTTGGAGCAATTTCATTTCTAAATGATTTTCCCATTTGGGCAATTCCAAAAGGCAATTTTAATCTTGCATTCTCAACAACCTGCTTAAAATCAGCGAATATTAACTGTGCAGTTTCAGGCCTAAGATAAGCTTCCGTAGAATCACTCTTCACAGGCCCAACTTGAGTTGTAAACATCGGATTAAACTCTCCTTTATCTTCCCACTCTCCACCGCACTTTTCACATCTCGCATCACCTTTTTTTAATTCAAACTTATCCACTTTAGATTTATTCTTGCATTTTTTACAAACAACAGCAACATCAACAAAAGAATCCACATGTCCCGAAGCTTTCCAAACTTTTGGATTAGTTATAATAGAACCATCAATACCAACAATATCTTCTCTAGATTGTATGTGATATTTCCACCAAGCATCTTTCAAGTTCTTCTTCATCTCGCTACCATAAGGCCCAAAATCCCAAAAGCCAGCCAATCCTCCATACAATTCACCCGAAGCATAAACAAATCCCTTTCTCTTACAAAAGTTCGCCATCTCATCTATAGAAATTTCACTTAAATTTTTCTTTTCATTTCCTTTTTCCTTTTTATCACTCATATTTATCTCTGATTTTACCGGTTTATTAACTTTATCACTATTTTTAACACCTGTAGTTTTATTCAAAATCTCTTTCATTTTTCTCTCCGCCTCAGATTTAGTTTTGCCAAGATAAGCAATAGTCTTCGCAACAACTCTTCCCTTTTTATCTCCTTTAGATTTCTCTCTCTTCGATTCCCTAAGATAATAATATTCTTTCCCAGAAATTTTCTTCTTAACAATAAATGCCATTCCTCATTAATACTTCCTTATATCTTACCCACTACAAAATACTATTTAAATCTTTCTTTAGGCACTACGGAAGAACTTCAAGAAATAAAAGCAGACACCAGGAATTGCACCTGGGATCAGAGGGTTGCAGCCTCTTGCCTTACTACTTGGCTATGCCTGCGACGTGTCAATGCAATTGACTTGCATACGACCTAAGTTTTGGTGGTTGTTAGACTTTTTAAGATTATTTGTTCTGTACTTTCAACCATATCACCTTATATTTGTTACCGCTATACTTCTTTCCAAGTTTTATGCTTTCCTTCATTTGCTTCGTTAATAATCTATAAAATGGATGTTCCGAAAGGTTTTCATAAGTTTTTATCTTCACAACCTTAAGATTTAGTCTCTTAAACTTATACGCTCGACCTAATTTAAACCTAACAAATTCTTTTGCCGTCCTGGTTGTTGTAATCATCCCGTCCTTTTCCAATATCCTTAGAACTTTTTTCTCTTCATTTTTTGGAAATTTTATAGAATCCATTTTAGCAACACACGCCCATGACAGGATTTGAACCTGCGACCCCTGACTTTCTTTGTTCTACGAACGAAGAACGAGCGAACTCGCTTCGCACTTAGAAGGCCAGTGCTCTATCCAGGCTGAGCTACACGGGCATGAATATAATTGGTTTTGATGGGTTTTAAAGTTTTGTTATTTCGATAGAAATAAAAAGCAGAACAATAAGAAACAAACATGAATGAACAACAATTCGATGAAGCATATGCACAAAGAAGATTAAGAGACGTTTCAAGAGCTCTTAGAATGTTTCGAGATCTTGGATTAGAATATCAAAATCCAGAAAGAGTTGATTGTCTAAGCATAGATATCGGAGAATCTGTTCTCATACATAAAATGGCAAAAACAACAGGCATAGCAGAGGATTTAGACAATCATGCAAAAAGTGTTCAGACATTTGAAGAATTAAGACAAAGAGAGCCAGAAGCATACCAAAGTGTAAGAACAGATATAATGAAATTTCATAATGATTATCATTTCAGAGGATAGTCATCACTCAAAACAAATAAAAACCCCCTTCTCTTTCTATTAACAATCATGGAAAAAATTAAGCTGACTTTTTTAGGAACTGGAAGCGCGATTCCAACATCAAGAAGGAATCACACAGCCATGCTTCTATCATACAAGGATGAAAACATTTTATTTGATTGCGGTGAAGGAACTCAAAGACAGTTCAGACATGCAAGACTAAATCCCTGCAAAGTTACAAAAATCTTTATCACACACTGGCACGCAGATCACGTCCTAGGAATTCCTGGTCTATTGCAAACACTAATGCTAAATGGCTACAATAAAACCCTTAAAATTTATGGTCCAGAAGGAACAAAAAGAATGATGCAGTTATACATAGGATTATTTGCACATAAAGGAACTAATTTTCCAATTGAAGTTCACGAAGTCTTATCAGGCAAACAACCCGTAATTGAAGAAAAAGAATTCAAAATAGAAGCACAACAAATGTCTCATGACACCCCAACACTGGCATATTCTTTCATTATAAAAGAAAAAAACAGAATAGACAAAGACAAACTCAAAAAGTTAAAGATAGAAAACTCCCCTCTAATTGGAGAACTTGCGAAGGGAAAAACAGTTACAATTGCAGGAAAAAAGATAGACGGTAAAAAACTGATCTATAGAGAAGAACAAAGAAAGTTAACTTTCGTTTTAGACACAAGAGAAAATGCAAATGCAATAAGCTTAGCAAAAGATTCAGACTTGTTAGTCTGCGAATCAAGTTATTCTGCAGAGGAAACCGAACTTGCAAAAGAACATGCACATCTTACATCTGCACAAGCAGCAGATATTGCAAAGAAATCAAAATCAAAAAAGTTAATTTTGACTCATCTAAGTCAAAGATACGAAACAAAAGCCCAATCAAAGCAAATTCTGGAAGAAGCAAAAAAAGTCTTCAAGAACACCGAACTAGCCGAAGATCTAATGAGTCTAGAGATTTAAGCTTGTGAAGGATTTCTATCAAAAGCTAATTCAATTAACTTTTTTGCGGGAAATAAAACATTAATCCCTGCTACCTTCTTAGGCCTCAAATACTTTCTTTGTGTCAAAGACCCATAATCCCACGTCTTTCCAAAAAGACAACGAGTGCTAAAATAGCTAGATTTTCCAATGTTAAGCAAATCTTCCTGATCAAAACCCACAACATTTCTAACAAGATGGCACACTCTAATTATAGAATCTGCAGCAGTTTCTAACTCGGTCTCACCCAAACCCCCAATTCTCCTTGGAGGAGCACCTAGACTGTAGGCCGCACTCAATGCCTGAGAAGCATCATCAACATAAAGATGCGAAAAGAAAGGAACAATTATCACATGATTTCCATCTTCATCCTGCCACTCCCCTTTAGCTCTTACATCTTCCATCTCAATCCAATTGCTATACAGTTTTTAAACACATAACAAACTCAAAAGTATATGTTTCACTTAATCCGGAGAGTTACCAAAAGTTTAGTATCTACATTCCCTCTTGGAAAAGTTCAACATTATTTTTAAGTAAAATATTTTTTTGGTTTAAAAAATTAAAAGTTACCACAATGTCAAGAACCCAAAACATTACCAAAAAAAGTTCCGTAAAGCGAAGCATTGTGACGAAGTCCAATGCGGAGCGACAATTATTCTTTATCTCTTTGAGGTTTAGATTGAAAACGCACCGTCATAACAGAACCCGCCAAGAGATTTCTAGTCGGAGGAATTTCTCCAGCACGAATAGAATAATTTTGAAGCAGTGCCGCTGTTTTGTTTGGCCCGCGTTTTGTTCCAGAATGTTCCCTCAACCATTCAACCTTCCCAGGAACAGGTTCAAAATCCTCATCGCGAGGGATAGATAAACCCTGATGGTAAGGTCTCGAAGAATCATAAACAACGTCTCTAGAAGAATACCTGCACGGAAAAACAAGCCCTTCTGCCAAATGAGCAGTACAACACGTCACTACCTCCCCAACCTTATAATCTCTAAAAACACCACTCTTATCATCATTAACCGCATTCATCTGACATTTGCACCAAAAATCTCCTGAATCTATCTTTGTTTTTCCATCAACCATCATTTCAGTATAAGATTAAAGATTATAAAGATTTAGATAACAAAGAATATAATAAACAACTCACCAAGTATGCCAAAGAACCCCGGGTATTACCAAAAAGTTCCGTGAAGCGAGCATCGTGGCAAAGCCCGATGCGAGCGACATTTAGTCTCTCCACTCTCCAAGATTTAAGCAACTTAGGTTTTATACATTTTAGGTTTTCGCACAAACAGAGTTCACACTAATATCATTAACACCAAGAACCCGGTGCCGTAGCGAAAACCAAAACGACTAACGCTATTACTCTTATTATTCTTTTACAGCTGAAGGGCTAATGAAGATTATTGTATCTCCACGCAAAAAAGTCAGGCCATAGCTTCTTGTCTGTTCTCCGTTTTCTACTTCCTTTGCGCTGTCTAATACCACATTAATGTGGATATCAAAAGCTAGCAAAGTTCCAACAAGTTGCTTACCGCTTTTCAACTGTACAAGAATCTCTTTACCCTTGGCTGAATTCAGCAAATCAAGTGGTCTTTCTATTCCATGTACCATAAAGATAACTAATAGAACTAGTTTTTAAACCTTCCTAAAAATAAAATTATCGACGGAGAAATAGACAAAAAGAAAAAACTTAAAATAAAAAACTTAGCCAAGGACAACAACTGCTCCTAAAACAACGACTCCTCCACAAGAGATACCGAACAGTTTAGTAACAATCAAAGCGTTTACACACTTGGCAATTCAAATTTTAAGCATTGGCAGATTAATCAAAATTATCAATTAAATAACATCTTCGCTTTTCTCTGTATTTCCTGTTCAAGTGCAACCTTCTTAGCATCCAACTCAGCTTCCTTCTTCTTCATCTCAGTCTTAAGTTTATCCTTATACTCTTCTCTCAATTCCTCTTTAAGCTTAATCGCTCTCTCCCCCAACTCTCTTCTTATCTGCGCTTCCTTTTCAGCCTCAAGTTTTGCTCTCAAAGCAGTCTCTTTAAATCCTAACTCTTCAACTTTGTTATCAACTTCCTTTTTCTTTCTATCATAATCTTCCTTAAGTGAATTTTTCAAGAACAAATATGCCTCATTATGTTTCTGTTTCATCTTATCAAACTCTCCTTTTTCTTGAGCAACCGTTCCCTCTATCTCCTTTTCTTTTTCCTTCAAAACCTTTTTTAATTTTTCTTGTTCTTCCAACATCTTTTGAACTCTTCTCTTTAGAAGCATTTCTTTAAAACCCAAACTCTTTTTCTTTTCCAAAATCTTCATCATAGACATCCTCTCACGAGCGTCCTCTCTTCTTTCTCTCATCTTAACCGCCCGAATCATTTCCCTCTCCACGGCTTTTTTATGCGCCTGCTCTCTCATCTTTCTAATCTCCGCACTCTTCATCATTGCCTGCTCCTTTTCAGCGAGCTTCTTTTTGAGATGCTCTTCTCCCTCAGCGAGCTTCTTTTTGAACGTTTTTTCTTCTTCAGCAATTTTTTTATTCAATGCTTCGTGTTCCTCCGCAGATTTTTTTCTAATTTCCTCTCTTCTCTTCTCAAGTTCATTAATCTTCTTTTGAACCTCTTCATGCAATGCCTTTTTCCTGCCTAAAACAACCTTATCCATCTTATCCCCTTTCTTCCTTGCCTCTTCCTCTGCTTCTTTCTTTATATTTTGAGCTTCATCTATCTCCTTAGCAACTTTGCTATTGAGTTCTTTTTCTTTTTCTCTCAAATCAGTTTTTAACTTTTCTTGATCATCTAACATCTTCTTTACTTTCTTTTTAAGAAGATTTTCTTTAAGAATCAAATTTTTCTTTTGTTCTATGATTTTTCTCATAGAAGTCCTTTCATGAACCTCTTCATGTTTCTTCATCGCAACAAAATCCCTCATCATCTCCTTTTCTCTTACCGAAAGATCTTTTCTAAGCCCCTCTTCTCTTTCTGCAAAACTCTCCCTCAAGGCTTCCTCTTTCTCTGCAAGACTCTTTCTAAACTCTCTTTCTTCCTCGGCCAACTTTATACTCAATGCTTCGTGTTCCTCCGCAGATTTTTTCCTTGCCTCCAATTTTTCTTTCTGAAGCTCTTCTACTTTTCTTTTAACCTGTTCTTCAAGTTCATTAATCCTATGAGAAATAACCTTCTGCGCTTCCCTTTCAGCTCCCGCCTTCACTCTTCTAGCATCTTCAATCTCAAGAGCCATCCTTCTCTCAAGTTCAATCTCTTTCTCTTTAGAAGCCCTTTTTAGTCTAGCCTGCTCCTCTAATATTTTTTTAACTCTTCTCTTTAGAAGCATTTCTTTCAGACCCAAATTTTTTTTCTTTTCCAAAATCTTCATCATAGACATCTTCTTAAGAATATGCTCTTTTTTCTTCTCTATTTCAAGAGCTTTCATCATTTTCTGTTCTTTTCTTGCAAGATCTTCTTTGGCTATTCTTTCTTCCTTAGAAAGTTTCTCCATAAATGCTTTTTCTTTTTCTTTAGAATCCTTTTCCTGGGATGAAAGACCCTTCTTCATCTCAATTTGTTTCTTTAAAAATTCGGCCCTTATCTTACTCTCTTCATTTGAAAGACCCTCTCTCATCTTCTTCTCTTCTTCAGATTTTTTCCTTTCAAGCTCTTTTTCTTCTTCCAAAAGTTTTTTCTTAAATTCTTTCTCCTCTACGGCAAGCTTTCTCTCAAGAATCTCATGCTCGGAAGCAAACTTTTTCTTTGCCTCTTCCTTCTCATTCTCTATACGAGCTTTTGTTTTCTTAATCCTTTCTTCAAGTTCTTTTTCCTTATGGGAAGAAATCTTCCTTGCCTCCTCCTCCGCCTGTTTCTTTATCCTCTCGGCTCTCTCTTTCACACTAACAATATGCATCTCAAGCTCTTTTTCTTTTTCCTTTAAAGCTTTCTTTAATTTTTTCTGCGCATCCTCACGTAGTTTAATAGAATCAGAATTTTTCCTAACTTCATTCTCTTTCTCCATAATCTTCTTTCTCAAGATTTCTTCTTTTTCAAACAACTCTCTTCTAAACCCTCTTTCTTCTTCAGCTAACTTCTTATTCAACGCGTTATGCTCCGCAGCAGATTTTTTTCTCACTTCCAATTTCTCCTTTTCAAGCTCAGAAAGCCTCTTTTGAATCTGTTCCTCGATTTCTCTTTTTTTCTGAAGAACTATCTCATTAAGTCTCTCATTTTTCTTTCTCGAGTTCTCTTCAGCTTCCCTTTTTACTTTATGAGCCTCCCGTATCTCCCTATCAACTTGCTCATTAAGTTGCTTCTCTCGATTATAATGAAGTTTATTTAATCTTGCAACTTCCAAGGCAATCTCCTTCTCAAATCTCTCATGTAACTCATTCTTATGCAACAAGGATTCTTCATCAAACTTCTGCCTTAATTTCTTTCTTTCATCAGTCAATTCTTGGACCATTCTCTTTTTCAAAGCAACTTTTGCATCCTCAAACTCTTTTTCTGCACGATGTCTAAGAATTGTTGTCTCTTCCTTTGTAAGCTTAACCTTTTGATCTTTCAATGCTTTATCCAATAAACTCTTAAATCTCCTCTCAACATCTTTCTTCAAAGTAGTTTCAACTCTATTTTCATAATCCTCATGATACTTCTGTTCTAATGCACGATATTTTTCATTAAAGATTTTTTCATTAGAGATTAAATCTTCATGCAACTGCTTCTGAATCATAGACTCTTTATTTTTTATTTTATCAGATAATGCAATCTTTATGTCATTTAATGACATATCAAAAGCTTCATTAGTAAGCAAATTAACTGAAGGATCTATTCTCTTAAGGATTTCCTTCTTTCTCTCCTCCTCCCCCTTATGAGCCTCTAATTCCCTATGAAGCTTATTTAATTCCGAATGCAACAAATCCATTTCCTTCTCATAAGCTTTATTTTTAACGCTAACATGTTTTTTATTCTCAATCTCTTCTTTTAATGCCCTTATTTTCTTATCTACTTCAAGTTTAACATTAACAGTTTTCCTATGTTTTGGTTTATATCTTCCAGAAATTTTAGCTTTTAGAATTTTAAGCTCTCTCTCAATAATAGGAATATCAGAAACACTCTTTAATCTCGAACGAATCACTGACGCCTCAGCTTCATGCCCTCTAACGTTCAGCCCATTCAACTCTACCTTTAATTCCTCAAGTCTCTGAACGCCCTTACTAAAGATTTCAAAGTCCTTCCTCAAACTAGATTCAGCAGTTTTCACCATCTTTTATTTATCACTATTAACAAGTATTTTTATTTTATAAATCTTCTCAATATCCTCAATTCTTCAGCACACTAGTATCATATCCCTTTTTCTTCCACATATTAATCTGCCTTCTAATATCTCCTACATCAGGTATCTTTGTCTCTCCCTGCAAGACCGAAGTATTATAACCCTCATTCTTCCATTTTTCAATTTGAGACTTCATTGTATCAACAGGCTTCTTCGCCTTCTTCATCTGTTTATATTTTTTGACTCTCTCAACATGAAGTTTTTTTATCGCCTTCACTCTTTCCTTCTTAACTTTAGCAAATATCTTCTTGCTTACCTTCTTCTCTTCAGGAGTTTTAAGCTTAACCTCTACAGTATGTTCCTTCTCATGGATATAATCAACCTGCCTTCTCAATTCATTTCTATATTGATTCTTTAGTTCATCGAGTAACTTATCTCTTGAAAAAACCGAATAGAAAACAAATAATAACAGAACTAAAACCAAGGCTGCGAATATTAGCAAAACAAAAAAGTACATATTATCAAAAGCCCCCGCAAATAAAGGCTTCTTTTCAACGCTAAAAAATGAACTAGATGTTCCAGTAGAATTATTATATCTTACAATGGCCCCAAATACATAATCCTGTTGCTTTGCACCTTTAGGGATCTCAAAAGACTTTGTAAATGAAGTGTCTTTATCAACCGGAACAGTCTCTTTTTCAGAAAAGATTTTTCCACCATAAAAGTCTCTCACAAAATATTCAAACTCAACAACTGCCGAGCCTAAAAAAGTTAAATCATTTACTTTTATTTCAGCATTAACCCTCTCACCAGGCTGAACAACTCCCGAAGGAAATAAAGATACACTATTATCAAATAAAACCTTATCAGACTCAATCTCTAAAATTATAGGAAGAGTTTTCTTTTCATCTCCAGATGAAACTTCTAAAACCCCCACATAAATTCCCTCACTAACACTCAAATTAACAAAAGAAACCTTTATCGCCTTAGTTTCGTAGGCCGATAAAACAAGCTCTTGTGTTATCGGTTCAGTTAAGCCCTGAACGTCAGAAAGAAACATATTCACCTTATTCTCAGAATCTTTCAAATTCGTCACTCTAACGTCAGTTTCATAACTGCCACCAATTTTTATGTTAGACTTTATCAAAATAGAATCAACATCAAAATTTGGAGAATTTTTTGGACTAAAGTAAGAATAACTCCCCCAACCCGCAAGACCTAAAAAAACTAAAACTAAAACAATAATAACAATTTTCTTAGTTTTACTAATTGCCATCAAGCTCTCCTTAAAATAATTTTCTTCTTCTTTCCAATTCTAATAATAAAATAAACTATAAGTCCCATAACTACCACGCTAGCCACAATAAGACTTATTAATATAGTCTTAAAACTTATAGGGATATTCTCCGCTATCTCAAAATGAGAACTAGACGTGGCCACGCCATTAGGATAAACTAATTCCAAACCAAGAATATAGTTTCCTGTAGGCAAATCCTTAGTATAAAATTGTTTCTTAAAACTCTTCTGTTGATCTACCAAAACGGTCTCACTCTCCTTCAAATAAACCTTCCCATTATAGTCTTTTACAATGTAATTTAAGGTAACGTCAACTCGAGGATTATCTCCCATAGGGATAAGAGTAACTTGAGCATTTACCTTACTATTCGGTTTTATCTGCTTGCTAGAGTCAGGAATAACAATCATCGCATCAAATAGTAACTTCTGTGATTTAACATTCACCGCAAGAAGAATTTCCTTTCCACCAATGTTCAACTTTCCAGTAAGAATCTCTGCTTTATCTCCCCCAGAAATGAATATCTTCAAGTCTTTACTCTCTCCAGGTTTCAAAACAAAAGATTTATCCGCAAACACAACCTTCTCACCAAAATCCCCCGAAGAAGTTTCAATCTTTGCATCAGCAGTTCCAGTGTTTGTAACTCTTATAACTTTCTCCCTTATAGAACTAACAACCATATCAAGAGTTATCTCATTAGTATCAAGCTCCAAACCTGTTATAACAGGAATAACAACCGTGGGTGCGCCGCCACCGCCTCCGCCGCCACCGCCACCGGCACCGCCAACGACTTTACAGTCGGCAGAACAAGTTGCCGTAGTCTCGCCCCCATTACAAGTTCCATCACCGCAATAAGTTCCACCACCACAAGTTCCACAATCTGTAACACAAGTTGAACAATTCTCCACCCCGTTACAACTACGGTCTCCACAATAAGTGTAATCAATAGAATACGAAAGCCCAGCATTATCAATAAACGTCGCATAAGTCAAATTCAACGCGCCATCATGGGTTACCGTAAACAAAGTCCCAGAACCACTTACTCCAGTTTTAGAAGAGTCAAGTTTAGATTCATAAACATAAAAGATAGTATTTTTTGTGTTGGTTCCAGAAGAAGTTGTTCCACCTAAAAAGGTTCCAAAGCTCGCGCTCGCACTCCCCGTATAATCAAATTGGACTTCATATGCATAAAGGTTTTCAGCTCCACTAACCGAAGTAACTCCCGCATCAGAAACGCTAACACTAGGACTTGCAGAAACAAAACTAGCTAAAAATACTAATACAAAAACGCCAACAAACACCCTCTTTTCTAACATAAAAAACAAAGTAATTCAAACTATTTAAATCTTAACATCGAACAATACCGACGAGAAAATCACTCTTTTCTTTTTAGAAAAAAGAAAATTGGTGTTTCAAAAGAAAAACTAAGATAGCAAAACAAAAAACATTGCCAAGCCACCAAAGAACCAGACATATTACCAAAAATTTAGGCAAGAGCGAGCATTGTGACGAATGTCCGATTTCGAGCGACAGTTTGGTATCCTCTCAATCCGTTGACATACTTGGCAACTCAAATAAATAATAAACCAAAAAGTTTAAATACACACCTTTACTTTAACTAACATAAATACTTGAAGGAGTCAAAATGCCTAAAATCACAATATCTGTTCCAAATGAGTTATTAGCAAAATTTAAAGAAGAATTTCCTGAGATAAACGTAGCAGAAGTAGCCCGTAGAGTAATAAAAAAGAAGATTGAGGAACTTAAAAAGCTTGAAGAACTAAGTCCCAAGGAAGAGTATAAATGGCATCAATAACTTTCGCAATAGATGAAGAATTGAACAAAGAAATAAAAAAGTTTCTATGGCTGAATCTATCCGCATTAGTTAAACAGGAGTTATTGAGAAGACATGAATTGCTTGAGAAATTAAAGAAACAGCTGAATTCAAAAGAAGAACAGGACTTAGTCAGATGGTCTGTTGAACTTGGAAGAAGAGCAAAAAAAGGAAGATTCAAAAAACTACTATCTGAGCTTTCTCCTGAAAAAAGAGAAGAATTACTAAGATCTATATCTTCTGAAAAAAAAGAAAAATTATTAAACTAATTCTTCCTAACGAGTAAAATGAGGGTGATATTAGATAATAACATATTCTTTTCATTAATGAACCCTAACTCGGTAGCTTCATATATATTCTCAATTATGGATGTTGACTTCTTTGCTCCCGAGTACATAAAACAGGAGTTAAAAGAGCATAGAGAAGAGTGCATGATTAAATCCAAACTCTCAGAGCATGAATTTGAGCTTAGGCAGACAGAGGTTGAAGAACTTATTAAGTTCATTAAATCTTCAGACTATGAAAATTTTCTTAAACAATCCGCAGACTTAATATCGGACATTGATGATATTGATTTTCTGGCATTGGCACTATCACTTAATGCTTCAATCTGGTCCAACGACCAGCATCTTAGAGAACAATCATTAGTTGAGGTATACAAAACAGAAGATTTATTTAACATGATGTTGAATAAGGGATTATAAGCTCTCTCCCAGAACTCTCTTCACAACTTCAGTTCAAGCCCGCTTTGCTTTGTTCTTCCAGCCATCCTTCTCTTTCCAAGTACAGCAAGACCAATTCCGCCGATTAGAACAGATATGAAATAAGTATCTCAATTACTTCTTATCTTCTCAATTTCTCTTTTAAGATGAGGCAAATCCTTTTCCAATACATTCCAAACTCTTTCTAAATCCACACCAAAATAATGATGCACTAGTTTGTCTCTAAATCCTGCAATAAGCCTCCATTCAACAGCCCCATATTTATTTTTAAAATCCTCAGAAAGATTTTTACTTGCCTCCCCTATAACTTCCAGTTCTCTAATAATCGCGCTTTGTCTCATCTTGTCTCCTATAATCTCTTCTTTAGAGACTCCCTTCGAAAATTCTTCTATATTTTTTATAGAATCCAAAATATGCCCTATGAATATCATATCGTCTTTCATATTATTCTAGCCTCCTCTTTCAAAACCCTTTCTCTTAAAAGAGGATGCAAGGCAGAATACTCTACTAAATCTACTTTCTT
>CAIKMX010000024.1 GCA_903828655.1 uncultured archaeon
TATAATAACAGATACATTACCAAAAGAGCAGTAAATCGAGAAATCCTGCGGAACGCGGATTTTGAGCGAAGTTTAGTATCTCCAATTCATCAGTGCAAAGCTCAACATATTCAGAGGGTTATAACTTACTACCGTAGTTTCTTTTTGAAACACCAATTTTTCTTTTCTAAAGAAAAAGAGTGTATTTATATGTAAAATGCTTAAAGACACTAACAACAATCTTTAAAAACCTCCAAAATTAACCTATTTCATGGCAAAAAGCAGATTTGTAAAGGTAAGATGTTCAAAATGTAAGAACATACAAACAATATTTGGAAAAGCATCAACAAAAGTTCGATGTTTAGGATGTGAAGGCATTCTTGCAGTTCCATCTGGCGGAAACGCAAAGATAAGAGCAAGAGTAGAAGAAGTTTTATAATTCTATAATCCAAATTCTAGGTAGAACTAACACTTCTAATAAGGCTTGTAAAAAACTTAACCAATTATGCTCAAAACATAGGCAATACTAAAAATTCTTCAGAGAGCGAGAAACTGTGATGAAATCCAGTTTCGAGCGACAAATAGCCTTAAAAACCAACACAATCTAATAAAATAATGCAACAAGGAGATTTATTTTTGTGCGAAGTCGAAAAGATTGACAATAACGTAGTATTTGTAAATCTGCCAAATGGAGGGAAAGGAACAATTCTTTCTTCAGAAATAGCCCCCGGAAGAATAAAGAACATGAGACAATATGTGGTTCCAAACAAAAAAGTTGTTTGCAAGATCTTACGTCTAAGCGGAGACCACATTGATCTATCATTAAGAAGAGTCACCACAAAAGAAAGAAAAGAAGTAATGGATAAGTACAAACAAGAACAAACCTCAAAATCTGCGATACATTCTATTTTAAAAGAAAATGCAAAAGCTGTTGAAGAAAAAATTCTTTCAGACTTTCCGTCGCTGTTTGAGTTTCTAACCCAGGCAAGAGAAAAAGATTCTCTGGTGGACAAGTATATCCCCCAAGAATATCATGAAGCAATAAAAAAGATAACTCAAAAGAAAAGAAAACAGGTAGAGTTATCTCATCTTGTCAAACTTAAATGTTTGGAAGATGATGGACTTAAAAGAATAAGAAGAATTTTCCCAACAGATGAAAGTGTAAAAATAACTTATATCTCCGCAGGAAACTTTCAGTTAAAATTATTTGCCGAAGATTTCAAAAAGGGAAAACAAGCAATGAAAGACATCCTTGACGCCATAAAAGAAAGTTCTAAGAAGAATAAATGCGAATGTGAATTCGCAGAACAATAGAAAGAAAAACTAAAATAGTAAATAAAAAATACCATGTCTCTTAAAAAATGTGAAAACAAAGAGTGCAATGAATACACCCTCGCAGATATCTGTAAGAAATGTAACTCAAAAACAAAATCGCCTCATTACAAATTCAAAGATGTCCGTGATGCACCAAAGAATTTTATAAGGACGAAGTGATTTAATTTCTAAGAATACAATTGTGTATTATTGAGCATTTTACATACAAAATATTCAAAACAATTCTTTCTGCCCAATCTCACCTTTCACAATTTCTAAATCTTTTTCCCATAAAGGCAGAAGTTTTCGGTTATAAATTATAGCCGCAGGATGAAACAAAGGAATTAACTTTATCTTCAAGCCCTCACACTCAATCATTTTAACCTTTCCATGCAAGGAAGTGATACCTTGTTGATCTTTCATCTTATCAACATCACATCCAGCCAAAAAAAACTTTGTCGCATAATTTCCAAGAGAACAAACCACCTTAGGTTTCATTTCACGAATCTGTTTTAACAACCAAGGAGTATGAGCTTTAATCTCTTCAGGAAGGGGATCTCTATTCTCTGGGGGCCTGCATTTCAAAATATTTGCAATATAAACATCTTTCTTTCTAGACAATCCAACACTCTCAAGTAGTTTATCAAGATTCTTCCCCGCAGCGCCAACAAAAGGCAAACCTTGCAAATCCTCGTTACGACCCGGGGCTTCGCCCACGAAGACTATCTCGGCATCCAAACTCCCATCACCAATTACAATATTAGTGCAATTCCTAAAAAGTTCTGTTTGTTTCACAAGCTCTGCCTCCGGAAAATCAAATACATCACTTTTATTGCTTTCATTTGCCATAACAAAGAATAAAAGGAGTATTTAATAAACATTTCCAAGACAATCTTAAGGGAAAGTTGAACTTTAAGAAAACCTTGGTTGTCTTAAGGCCCCTATAGTTTAGTGGATAGAATATGACCTTGCGGACTACAGTTTCTTTTTAGAAAAAAGAGACTCTAGGTAGGTAGAAAAACTACAATAGTCAAGAAAGAAACTACAATAGTTTCAATCTGGCAAAAAGGTTGTGACCCAGGTTCGATTCCTGGTGGGGGCGTTTTAGCATATCGCAGATATGCTTCACCAGTAATCAACAAAGAACTTCGATTCCGAGCAAAACGCTTCGAATAACAAATAGCTTATCTAATAATTATGAGATGCATTTTGCGAGCATGGCGGGGGCGTATTAATTTTGATAAATCTCAACTCCATAATCTTTAAAAACACTCATCTCTCAAAAATTTTATGATTTCAAATAAAAAACCAAAAAAACCAAGTAAACCCGGTAAGATAGAAGAAGTGTTAATTCAAGTTGGACTAAGAATAGCCAAGCGTGGCGAGGGCGCACTATTTGTTGTGGGAAAAGTAAAATACGAACCCCTTATAGACCAATCAGTTCCGAAGTTCAAAGCGACAGAAAATCCTAAACTTTTAGAATCTCTAGCATTAATCGATGGAGCAGTAATCCTAGATAAACAAGGCTATGTAATTGCATATGGCGTTAAGATAAAATCAAGTATGATTTTCAAAAACTATGGAACAAGACACGCCGCAGCGCTTGGAGCTTCAAAAAACGGAAATTTAGTAGTTTTAGTTTCAGAAGAAGACAAAAAAGTAAAGATTCTCAAAGACGGAAAATTAATTATGCAAATAGACGCATTGCAAAAGAACGTAGAAAAATCCGTCCACGGAGCAGTTAATATAATGGAATCCATCGGTGCAGGGACATTAGGAACAATTGGCACAGGCTTATTGGTTCCGGCATTAGGAGTTTCTCTTCTTCCAGGGATAATTGTATTCGGATCAGCATATTATCTTGGAAAGATTTTACACGGAAGACTTAGTAAATAATCTTTAATCAGAGTTTAACTTCTCCGGAGAACGCTCATCTCACAGTCGCATTTCTTGATTTTCCACAAGCATTCTTTAACTTGCAGTTGCAGCAAATACCTGAATTCTCCGACCATTCTTTAGTTCCAAAACATCTCCTTAACAATTCAGGGTGTAATAATCCATTCTTTACCATAAAATACATGCACTTCAACACTTTATATATACTTAGATACAAAAAATCAAACGAGATTTAACAAAAACTATCAAAAAAGAAAAAACTTATCCAAAATAAAACAAAGAACATTGCCAAAATGTTAAAAACTAGTGACATTCATAAAAAGTCTAAGCAGGCGGAGTGCTGTGACGAAGTCCAGCACGGAGCGACTATTCACGCTCGCTTCGCTCGCTTTTATGTAACAGCACAATCCGTTCACAATTTTGTCCATTTAAATTATTCATTAGTAAAATGCTTAAAAATAAAAATTTTAGAATTAAATCTCAACATCCTTCAAACCATCAGTTTCAATCATAAAAACTGTTTCATTGTCAGGCAAGTTAGGACTATCAATAAGCTTTGCAACTCTTGAATCTTTCTTTCCTCTTCTTAAATAAATTCTATAAGTAGAAGAGTGCCCAACAATATTCCCTCCAACGGCCTTCGTTGGATCTCCAAACATTTGTGCAGGATCAGACATAACCTGATTTGTAACATAAACCGCAAGATTATGTTGTTCTGCTAATTTCATTAGTTGATGCATATATCTGTTAAGTCTTTGCTGTCTATCGGCAAGCATCCCTCTTCCAGAATACTCTGCTCTAAAATGCGCAGTCAAAGAATCAATAATCATCAATCTTATAGGCTCTCCATCCTTAACCATCTCAGAAACTTTTTCAAGCAGCAGAATCTGATGATCAGAATTAAATGCTCTAGCAACTAAAATATTCTTAAGGACTTTATCAGCATTTGCGCCCATTCCTTCTGCAAACTGTCTTACTCTTTCAGGTCTAAAAGTTCCCTCTGTATCAATATATACCGCTTTTCCTTCAGCTCCACCTTTTTCAACGGGTAACTGAACATTAACAGCCAGAGATAAAGCCAACTGAGTCTTTCCAGAACCATAAGCTCCGAAAGCCTCAGTTATCGCCTTAGTCTCTATTCCTTTTCCTCCCAGAAGATTGTCTAAATTTTTAGAGCCAGTAGTAATATTAAAAATTTCTTTTCTCTTTTCAGCAAATGCTAATCCATCAGAAAAACCCAAGTCCATCATCTTTCTCGCAGCCTGTATCGCTTTTCTAGCAGCCGCCTCCCCCATTCCAGCCATCTCAGCAAGAATTGGTGGAGTTAATACCGCCAAACCCATCAAATCAAAAATACCCGCAGCCTCAAGCTTCGCAACAGCTCCAGGACCTATTCCAGGAATATCAATAAGTTGCGGAGTTTCTTTCTCGCCAGAAGCAGAATCCTTAGACTTTTTCTTAGACTTTTTCACCTCAGTTTCAGAATCCTCAATAACTTCTTCATCGTCAGCCATCAACCCAAAAACACGCTCTCTTTTATAAAGATTTATGTGCTGAAAAATAGATGTTGCAGATGCTGTAACTCCCAGCAACACATAACATAAAAACAAAGAAAAAAAGACTTAGCCAAGTATGTTAAATTACAACACATTCACAAAAATATCCTTAAAGCGAGATATCGTGACGAAGCCCGATATCGAGCGACAGTTAGGTAATGTTTCATCCGTTGACAATTTTGGCAATATAATTTTATGCAAGTTTATATCAACAACATCCTATAAACAAGAAACAAATCCGCGAGTAACAACAAAACAAACATAATTTCTTCAATCAAACCCCCAGAACGAACCCCAAAACCTATCTTTCCATCCCAAAGAGGCCAAAATAATCTAACTCCTGCGGGAGTAAAACAATCCATTATCAAGTGAGATAAATAACCAAAAGCAAACGCAATGCCCAACCATTTGTCAAAAAATGAAATAATCAAAGAAAACAACACACCAAAAAGAATAGTATGAAACATGCCACGATGTGAAAAAACCCACTGAATAGGCCTAAAAAGTATTATCTTTCCGATAAAAGACTTCCGCGAATCAATATCTACAATAACCGTTCCAATTATAACAAAAAGCAGAAACAAAAGCTCGTTAGGGATAGCAACAACATTCAACAAGAACAATACCAAACATAAAAATACTGAAAATACAAAATGCGTTCTTGTTAACATGTTTCCTCTTTTTAACATCAATTTTTATTATATATTTTCAACTACACATTTCTTTTTAAACTATAACTATTAAAGAAAATAATGCCAGAAGGAAACTATAAACTACGTCCAGATTGGAGCACTAATGCTTTCAGTGAAGCAGAGGAAGCACTATATGGGCAATGGGGATTGAAGATGATTCAAGGAAGTATGGTTCTCATACCTAATTTAAGGGGCGCGGGATTTGAAGGAATTTCTGCAAGACAGCCACAACTACTTCATGGACCCTTAACTATCACAAGAGAGGGGGTCGGATGCTACAGAGATAACTTCCCAGGACACACACAAAGAGATACAAGAACTACTGTCTCTGACGGCATAAGACAAACAGCCGCAATACTTACCTCCTCAACCGCAGACCACAACTATGAAGGACATGGAAGACCTTTCTATGAAGATACTCGAGCACTAACACAATGGGCGGAACAATTTAAGGATTGGATGAAGCTACTAAAAGAGTCAGACCCCCAAGATTTAGCTGCAATGTCAGAACCCTTCCACTACATGAGATTACTAACCAGTTTTGGATTCCCCCCAGAACGTTTTGGTTTGGAACAAGCATTTTTAGATTTCGCAAGGCCAACTGTAAAAGCTTCTTAGAACTTCATGCATTTGACAACACATTTCTTTTTAAATTATATTAAACTTAGAAAATTATGGAAGAATGCGATCTCTGCAAAAGAGAAAATGAATCGTCAAGGATTCTACTAGAAACAAAAAACTTCTATGTTATGCCTACACTCGGACAAATAATAGAAGGCTACCTAGTAATCTGCACCAAAGAACACTATATCGGTCTAAGCCATCTTCCAGAAAAACTCTTAGAAGAGTTAGAAGATTTAAAAGAAAAATGCAAAGAAGTTCTGGGAAAAGTATATACTTCTCCTTTATTTTTTGAACACGGATCGATAACGGAGTGTAACAAGGCAGGCGCTTGCATAGATCATGCACATCTCCACGTTGTTCCATTTGAAACAGACATCTTTGAAGACATAGCAAAAAATTTCAAACCTAGAAAAATATCTAATCTAAAGGAAGTAAGAATTCAAAATGAAAGACAGGTTCCTTATCTTTATTACGAGAATCAAAAAGGTGACAAATATGTATTTGAAATAAACTCTATAATCCCCTCGCAGTATCTTAGACAAGTGATATCCTCAAAAACCAAGGAACCTTTTAAATGGGATTGGAGAACATATCCTCAAGAAGAATTAGTAAAAAAATCGGTAGAAAAGCTAAAACCCTTATTTAAAAAATTCTATTAATCACACACTCTTCTTCTCCAACACTTCAATCAACTTCTCAACATCCACTTTTTCAATCTGATTAACCACAATTTCAACATTATTGAAAAGCTGATTCTTCTTAACATTTCCAGAAACAAAAACTTCAGTTCCCATGATGCTGTCTCTAAAAGCGTTCAGCTTGTCAGCATCCTTCAACTCTTCTTCAGGAATAAGTTGTGAAATCTGATCAGAAAACAAAACTACTCTAACACTATCCTCTCCATCATCCAGAACAAAATTCAAAATTGCACGTTCTTTAGGCATTACCTTTCCATGCTCTGCACAAATATACCCGTTAGCATCCGGCGTAGCTTTCTTCCCACACTCAGGACACACAGGATAAAATCGAGGGTTAAACATCTGAACGACCAATCCACGAATACGAACACTTTGCCCCTCCTGAATCTCTACAAGTTTCTTCTCAACAACAGATCTTTCAGTTTTAACATTCTCAATCACTACATTGCTTTTTTTAAACTCCGAAAATCCCGAGAGATGAATCTCCTGTTCACGCATACCCCCGTTTCTAATTTCAACAACATCTCCTTTTCTTATCTTCCCCTCTTCAATCAGAGCAATATGATTTGTATCCCACAGAACAACCTTCGCATTGTTGGTCTCATCCGCTATAAAGAAATTCACAACCTTTCCTTTTCTTCCATTCCTCTCATACTCTCTAACCGGAAATATAGTTATTATTTTTCCAACAACATTGACCTTCCTCATCCCAGGCATCAACTCCGCCAATTTCAACATCTGATTATCAAAGCTAACTCCGAGCTCAGCAGCAATAATTTGAGCAGCTCCCTCCTTTGAAATAAGCCCAGAAAGCTTCGCTTTCTTCGCCTCCACCCGCCTTTCAACTTCAGCAGCCTCAAGCCCAGAACCTTCCGCTATCCTCTTTATTAACGCATCATAATTTTGCATGTTTCACAAAGAAGATTATGGTTTTTAAGTATTGTTGGTGTAGAATGAACATATAGTTTAAAGAACAACTCAGCCAAGTCACCAAAGAATAGAGCACATTACTTAATCGTAAAGGCAAGAGCGAGCATCCTGCAGTCATATTGAAACCGCAGTTTCTTGCAAGTTAAGGCGGATGCGAGCGATATTAGGTAACAACACAATCCGTTGACAACCTTGGTAGGAGCATTTATTGTATTTTTAAGCATTTTACATACAAACAAAAAACCGCCAAGATGAAAAAAAACATTGCCAAAACGTTAAGGATTTATGACATTCCTAAAAGATTTGTGCGAGCGCGAGAGCGACAGAGGAGCGGAGCGCGAGCAATTCGCTTTTGACAAGTTACACAAAATCACAAATGCAAATTGCGAGGAGAGCAAATCTTTAAGTTTTACCCCAGTCCCGCAAGCGCAATCGCCCCTATCAAACTTAATCCAACAATGGACCCAAGAGCAACAATGAAATAAAGTATCATTGAGGTCTTTAAGTTCTTCCCAATCTCTGAAGTTTCCTGCAAATTATCTCTTCCAGATTTTATTGTAACCAAAGTTCCGGTTAGTATGAATACAATCTCAATAAGATAAATTCCAATGATAACCTGTAACCAATAAGTTGGTATCATCTTGGTTATATCGAATATACTCATAATTCCCTGCAACCCCCCAGCCCCCCCAAGAGCTGAACCACTAATATCTCCTCCCCCAAGCCCCGATTCAAACAATGCAGACAAACTCCCAAGAATTGTAGTAATCATTCCAGCCAAACCGATAATAATTCCTGCGAGTAACGGTGCCAAGAAAGTCATGTTAGACTTCATATCAGAAACAATGTCTGCAAGCAAATCATTCAATCTATCATTTATCTTTTTAATATTCTTAACGTAATCCGATATAGACATAAGTGAACGCGCCGCAACCTTCAATCCCTTCTTAACAGACTCCACCAAAATCTTCATAGAAGTAGCAACTAAAGAAGATGGATAAAATATCACCGCCCCCCTTCTCTTATCAAACAAAGCTCTATCCAAAGACATTCCAAGTTGTTGTATATTCTCATTAACTAACCTAAAAAATCCTTCAGTCGCAGTTCCTTTTGTAGAATCTGAAACTCTTGCAAACGCAATCTCTGCAGGAATTCCATCCCCAATTCTATTCCCCAACTGAAACAATGAAGAATTAAACTCCTGCTCAAGCTGTTTATACTTCTCCCTTTCTTTAATCAACTCTTTTGTTTTCATATTGTACGCCATTGAAAACATCAACGCAACAGACAAAGGCACAAACAAAGATAAAACTAAAGACAAGGCCCCAAATGGCCCGACTAACCCTGAAGAAGTTTGCATTATCCCAAAAATTCCTCCGTTACCCAAAAATCCTAATCCAATTGCACTCCAAGAATAATCTCTCTGTAAATTCAACCACAAAGGCAAATCAGTATATCTCCATAAAAAAGGAATCAATCCAACAACAAACATTGGAAACATCATTAATGAAGCAATCAGATAAGGTTTTTTACTCACATACTGTGGATAAAGAGGATTTCTCTCAATCAAGGAGGTCTCACCATATCCTCCAGGACGTTGCATCATTACCTTTTGTGTTAAAAAGAAAACAGCAAAAGGGATTACTAAATTAAACAAAATTAAAACATGCCACCATTTTATTGCTCCCTGTAACATTGTGGAGGCCAAAGGTAAAATTGCCAATCCTAGAGTAGGCAAAACGATTCCAAGCATGTACAAATTAGTTAATGGAGACTTTACATCATGAGTATACTTTAGCATCTTATCATAAACTCCATCAAGGATAACTTGCAATGCCTTCTCAAGTGTAGCAACCCTTCTGTCTTCAGAGGGCTCATACAAACTAGATTCAACTAGATGAAAAGCTTCAATAAACTCCATAGAATAATCTCTCCAAGTCTCAAGATAACTATCAACGCTGTCCTTTATTGTTGAAAATCTTCCAACCTCCACATCCCAGAATATCTTTTTGAAATCCAAAGAAAGAGGTTCATCTAAATGTTCAGCAGCAAATGCGATTGCCTTCTCAAAATTTGAAGTATGCTTCATATAAATAACAATATACAAAATAGCAGGCACCATCTGCGCACTCGCCTTTAGACGCCATATCATCGCCAGTCTTGCAGGAATTCCAGAAACATAATAAAACAAAAATATTCCCAAGAAAAATACTAACACTAGAACCATAACTGAAAAAGCCCCCGTCAAAAACCATACGCCTGCAAGTAATAAAACTCCTCCAAACAACGTAAGAAGTAAAGCAACAGCAGCAAACACAACAGCCTCAGAAACAGTCACATTCAAGTGCGCAATTTCAATCGCACGCCCAATTTTCTTTGTATCTTTCTCCCCCACCTTCATTGTAAAAATGCCCCCGAGGGCCTTAGCCCATTTTTCATAACGAGTAAAAGAAGGCATCATACTCTGTCTAAAACGTTCATAACTTTGTGAGAACTTTTGTTGTCCTTCACCCGAACCATTTGAAATTACCGCCCCGGTATTAACAGAATTGAATCCTTTCATCTCCTTCTCTATCTTTGCCCCATACTCTTTTATTATGTCATCCGTACTAGGTTTACCACTAAAGTTATTTACCATTTTTTACCTCTTTTTTTAATATTTTTAAAATCAGTTTAGTTATCTTATTAAACTCTTCTTTATTATTATCATAAAATCCTTGAGGTATACTTTCTCCATAATAATTTAATCTATTTCTAAAAAAACTCATCTGAGATATCAAAAGAACTTGCTTTTCATATTCTTGATTCTTTTTGTAAAAATAAGAAATAAGGCACTGATGATTGCTTGACTTTAATCCATCCCTGAGCAAATATGCGACCAAAAGTTCTTTAATCACCTCATAATAATTTTCAACAACAAATGAAACATTTTTATCACTAACTTTAATTTGGTCAAAAAGCTTTAATCTTTCTAATGCTCTTGCAATTATAGATTCAACTCTTTTCTCATCTCGACTAACAATACGAACAAATTCTCTTTCACAGAGTCCCCATTCAATTACCATTTTAAATCCAAAAATCCATATAATTTAATTCCATTTATGATGTTACTCAATAAATTCTTATTTTTTGCTTTCATTCCCATAACACTCTCCTCAACAAACAACTGAATTTCATGTCCAATCTTTTTCTCGAAACCTGAAAGTTCCACTTTTTTTCCAGAAACAGAACTCTCAACAAACAAATCAATATCACTCTCTTTTACAGAATCTCCCTTGCTTATACTCCCAAATAGAATGACACAAGAGGGATTAAGCTTTTCAACAATTTCATCAATCAAACCAGAACTAACAATTTTTTCAACATAATAATTTATCTTTTTAGTCTTAAACAACAAACTATCTATAGAAGAGTTATCCTTGCTGACTAAAAACTGCTTTTTTAATTCAAAAAGCTTTTTGTGAACTGTTGCCCTAGGTATTTTAGTAATTTTAGAAATATCCCTCACAGTAAAATTCTTATTAGGATTCTCATAAAATACTTCCATCACTTTCTCTTCATCTTTTTGTCCCATTTTATAGACTTAAGTCCAGATTTATAGACAAAAAGAATATTTAAACCTTTTCACACACTCAAAACATTCTTTGTCCCATTTTATAGACTTAAGTCCAGATTTATAGACAAAAATACCCATGATAAAAAATAAATAACTAAATCTAGAATCAGAGAGTTATATGCAAAACCCTGCGCCTTCTAGCCGCTGTCGGGGCATCAAGAATAGACTTCCTTAAAACATGATTAACTATGCCCCTATATTTTTTAACATGCTCCTCGGAAGGACTATATCCTTCTGTGGACATCAACCCCTGCTGCCTTAATCTATCAACAATCCTAAAAAGTTGTGTTTCACTCGAAGCATCTCTTAATAAACTGTGATTAAACATATCCGCCTGCTTATAAGCCGCAGAATAACTAATTCTAAAAACACCCATAAAATAAGTAAATACAATTACTTTTTAAATATTTATATTCTCACGGCGTATTATCAAATGTTACAACCCATACTTCTTACTCTCGTTATCCAGCCATCTCTTCCACTCAGGAAAAACTCTGTCAGAAACCGGTAATCCTACTTCAGTCATAACCTTATCAGATATCTTATGAAAAGCATTATTGCTCAAAACAGTAAAATTAGCTTCTAGGAGGTCGGGTTTATTCATCCTCTTTGCAAACTTAACCGTTTCCTCTTTTATCTTCTGCCTCAAAATGATATTATCCCACACCGCATCCCAATTTCCTGCCCATCCTCTAACATTTCCAGCAATACTCTTTATTATTTCAGAATCTCCATTCATTAAATCTTCGGAGGGATTTAATTCATCTTTCTCAACATCATACTTCATCAAATCTACAAAACCTCCCTCGTCCAGAGGATCTTTCGTCCAATGCTTTCTTACCTCCGCAATTTCTAAAACTCTTCTAAATGAATGCATCCCATCAGGAGTTTTTATTGGATTAGCAACAACAATACAATCTGTAGCTTTAAACGATGTAATCGGCACGCCTAAATCATTTACAACCCTATCAAATATTGCATAGGGTGAAGAACCATGAATCGTTCCAGCAACAACATTTGCCAAAGCACCAACTCTCATCGCTTCATACAATGCTTTAGCCTCCTGACTTCTTATCTCTCCAACAATCAAACTTGAATCTCCAAGTCTCAAACTAGCCCTAATCCCTTCCTCAGCAGGAACTTCTGTCGTTTCTCCAGCAAGCGCCGCACGAACCTTCATAGATAAAATATCGTAGTCTAGCTTTCTCATTGCAGAAACTGGCAACTCTAAAGTATCCTCAATTGTAATAATTCTATATCGTGGCATTATCTCCAACATCAAAGCTCCAAGAAGAGAGGTCTTTCCAGAAGAACGAGTTCCAGCAACAAGCATCGTTCTCGCTCCATCAATTAAAAAACTCAAAACTCCGGCCCCCAGACTTGAGATCATCTTATTATTTACAAACAAAGGCAAAGTCCAAGGCTTCGTTCTATGTCTTCTTATTGCATAAGCCAATCCTCCCGCAGATAAAGGACTCTGTATTATCGCAACTCTCGCACTTATTTTATCTAAATCTAAATTAGTATCTAGAACAGGATTTGCCTCATCTAGTGCACGCCCCGAGATCATTCTAAACTTCGCCGCCCAAGAATCTGCATCCTCCTGTGACGGAATCAGATTGGTCTCACACTCATCAAACTCATTATGCCTTACAAAAACCGGTGAAAGTGAAACTGGAGCATTTATAACAATATCTTGCAAATTCTCATCCTGCAACAAAACCTCAACAATTCCAAAACCAATAGTATGTCTAACTAATATCGTCGCAAGTTTATTCATATCCCCATAATTTAAACTCACATTCTTGCTTGAAGCTAAATCCCTAAGCAAATCCCTTGCTACATTAAAAAAGACCTGCCTAGTCCTCTCAGGATCGTTAAACTCCTCCTGTGTTGGTCTATGCTCAATTAAAACATTTCTTGCAAGATTAAGCAACATATGATGATCCTCGTTCAAAGAGTACTCAGGAGGATTAAGATGATAAATCATTTTTGCCTTATTCTCTTGCCTAAACACAGTAACTAAACTTTTATCATATCCTTCAGCAATTTCATACTGTTTAACAATCTCTGCGTCAGGAGGAATCTGAGAAACCATCCTTGTAAACGTAAAATTAGGCATAATGTCTGCCCTAAAAACCTCTCCATAAATTCCCCTATCCCCACTAGCATAATTATCGAAATAATCCTTCAGTCTTCTAACCACTTCAAGACCCTCAAGCCTAGATATAACTTTTTCAAGAAGAGCAACATATGCAGAATTGTTTTTACCTTTTTCAAATAAAGCTCTTTGTTCAAACAAAACTCCCTTTAATTCTCTATACGCCCGAATAGGATCTCTTTTGAAAACCTCATTCAACTCATAATTCAAAACCGCATAAGCCTCATTAAAAACCTCTCCCAAGGAAGCCATCTTATCCGCAGAAACAACCTTCTCCTGATTTATCAAATAGTCATAAACACTTGAAACCTCTAACAACATATTAACTTGAACAAAATCATAACTGTAATTTCTTTGCTGAACAAAAACAATTCTAGAAACGTTAGCATCCTCTTTTAAGTTATCAACAGTCCTAGAAAAAACCTCCGCAGAATCCGCAAGAGAAGGTACAAAGTTCGCCCCAAGATAATTAATATACATAACGCTCTCTCCCGCCTCTTTTACAACCTCATAAGAATACAACGGCGTGCCCTGCTTAAACATCATTTTATCATCCTCATTTTTTGTCCATTCACCCTCTATAGAATTAAACAGCAAATAGTGTATTAAAAGTTTTGTATGCTCCAGTTTGGTGCAAAACTTTTAATTAAATAAGGAGAATAAACTTGACCAAGAAAAATAAAAACTCCCAAAAAGCCACCATCGAACGAAACACATTACCAAATCGTTAAGCAAGAGCAAGGTGTCTTGGCAGTCATATTGAAGCCGAAACTTCTTGCAAGTTAACCAGACACCTAGCGCCAGTTTAGTAATGTTACAATCCGTTAACATCTTGGCAATGTGATTATTTGTAAGTAAAATGCTTAACAACAAAATAAAAACTGCTCCTACAACCACAACATCGCTATTTTAGTTTTTCTTTTGAAACACCAATTTTCTTTTTTCTAAAAAGAAAAGAGTGTCTCCACAAGAGATACCAAATAAATTATTATAAAAGTTCCAAAAAATTCATTTACATCTTAGATCTAAAATCCTTAATAATACTTGCAGTAGTCACATTCTTTTTTCTATTCTTCCAGAATTTCATTATAAAGAATGCCGCCGCACCAATAATTAAAACACTAGTTCCTATAAAAATTGTATAGAATATGACTACCGAAGTTTTATGAGCTCCCGTACTAGATCCACTTCCATCGGTCGCAGGAGTTTCATTAGCTTGTCCACCGGTTAAAACGCCCTCTATACTTCCAATAATTCTATCAACCAAACTTTGATTAGTTACATTACGAGGAACAACCGGCCCACCTCCGCCCCCACCACTAGAGCCCGGAGGAGTTACTGGAGGAACAACAACAGGAACACCACGAACAGCAGAATATCTAAGATTACGGATTTCAATTACACTTCCATGATCAACGCAAACTCTCCCTTCAAAGGAGACTTCACTAGAACTTCCTAAGCAGGAACTGAAATCTATCTCGCTAGCACCATTGCAAGAAGAACTCATCTCACTTATATCCGATATTTCTGCATCTTTTACACAAAGTGAAACAAAATTATTATCTCTCAAATATAATGTCTTATTATAGCCCGTCTGCAACTGTCCTGAAAGATTCACAATTATTGAATTCGCCGGAAGTATAACTCTTACCTTGCTCAAATCAAGAAGCCCGGAGGAGAAGTCATATGTGAAATTAAACATCATGTCAGATGAATCATAAAAAGCAACCTCTTTTATTCCACTAAAAGACGTAAGATTAATATCCCCGCCTACAGAGATATTTAAGTTTAGCACACCCCAAGAAGATACATCGGATTTATTTCCAAAGAGTGTATCTTCAGTATTTCTAACCCCATCATGATCATCATCTACTACTCCAATAAAAATAGTTCTATTTGGCTGTCCAAAAACATTATTTCCTGCAATGTTAAACGCACGACAACTCCAAGTATAATCTCCGCCCCCAAGTCCTACTATCCAACTTGAAGAATTCTCCGTTCCGCTAATTATCTTTGTTTTATTTATTTTAAAATCGCCATTTGTACTGTTAGTCAAATACAAACTTATATTTACAAGACCCAACTCCGAAGTCACAGAACAACTAAATGTAACATCTGCAGAATCAGCATCCAAAACATAAGATTCAACCGGAGACAATAAGCTAACTGCAACAGTATAATCACAGAATTCTGTCTGTCTATATTCATAATGGGTTATATTATTCCATAAATCAGTTACTATTCCTGTAATGGCGTAACACATCTCATAGTTAGAGTCATACTCTACACGACTTCTCGACTGATTCATTAGATTTCCAGGTATACATGAAATATTTGCCCAATCACTCCAGGAAGTATTTGCAGTACTATAGGAACAATAGTTGCACTGAACGTTCTGATAATCCCACAGAGTTATATTCACATACCCGCAATTATTAGAATCATACTGCGTTCGGTTCCTGCTCTGACCCTGTGAATCCGTTACGTCGCACAGTCCTTGATTTTGCCATTCGCTCCATGAAGTATTCATAAGATTCTCAACGCATGAAGCACCAACCAAATTCAAACTCACAACCTTATTTGTAGTTAAATCAACAAGAGTAGAATTATGCGCCCCTGTAGAATTTGTAGCAGTTAAATTATAAGGAGTTGAATTAGTCTTGCTTATCCCATTATTTACATATTGTATCAATGTTTGTCTCGGAATCGAATTACCTGTAGTAGGACTATTAAACAATACCCCCTTAGTAACATTCTTTATCGTTACATCAGCTGCAGTATTCGTTGAAACATCAAGATACCATTTTCTTATTAGCTGACTTCCAGAATTAACATTTTCAGAACCAATCGTAGTATTTATCAAAGTATTATTCAAACATGCACCCCCCGTAAGACACAAAGCAATGCCTGGCGCAGATGCCCCAGAACCTGATTCAGACAAGTTGCTATCTCTTATGATATTATGTGATGAACTCTGATCAATAAACATTCCTGCCTTAGGCGTATTTCCAGAAGTTCTTATGTTTGAAAAAACATTGTAATTTGATAAAGCCAAACTTATCCCATCATCATTTGAAGTTGCAACAATATTGGATATATTGTTATAAGAACTAGATGATAATGAAATACCCGACACAGGAAGAAGAGCATCACCAGAATTTTGGTACAATGTTAAATCAGTAAGAGTAGCATAATTAACCGAATCCAATTTGACGCCCGCATTGAAATACCTAATAGTCCCATTCTTCACTGTCGCATTATTCGCACTTACAATAACCCCATAATCCTCCTTCGGAACAGAACCACTAAAAGCAACTTCATGCCCATTTAAATCAAGAGTCACATTTATAGCAGTGATATTAAAGCACCAATCCATACGACCAACATTACTCTGCAAAGTATAAACCGTATTCGGTTGATCCAAAGTTCCGCAGCAAGTCTCTCCAGGAACGCAAGAAGAAGCAACAGTCACACTTCTCGCAGCAGTGGAGTTTACATTACCCGCCAAGTCAACAGCATAACCTCTGAAATTATAAGTCCCCGAACTTAATCCTGTAAAGTTATGAGCATACTGATTCGCCGTAGCATTATACAATGCGGCTACTTCAACAAAAGATAAACTTCTATTCCAAACCATCACCTCATCTATCGTTCCATTGAAATAATTGCCTCCCCCTCTCCTTCCCATATCTAAAGAAACTAAAGGTTCAGGACCCGCAACAAGTCCTAAAACCGAAGCACAGACTATTCCATCATTAAAAAGAGTTGCATTTGTACCATTAATCACCAAAACAATATGATGCCACTCCCCGTTGTTCCAAGTGCAGGATGCTCCCGAAATAGCTAACGTCGTGACGCCACTCTCAGAATAAAAAGATCCGGCGGCATAACTTTGAAGGATATTTATCAATGCACTCCCTGTAGAGTTATAAAGAGTAACAATCCCCATAAAAAGGGCACTTGTATCTCTTGGACTCGCCCATAGAGAAATACTTGATTGAGTGTAGTTAAGATTCATATCGGAATGAACATAATCCCCATCTCCATCAAACGCAAATCCCTTTCCAAACTTTCCCGCGTCAGTTTGTGCAGCCCCACCAGTTATAGAACCATTATTTCTTCCAAAATAATCAACAGGATCATTTGAACCATTCAAATCATCCATTCTCCACCAAGATACAAGCGAGCCATCATTCACAAATGCAAAATGATCTCCATTATTATCTGAAGTTGTCAGATTCATAAATGCCCAGCTATTTGAAGTTGTTCCAGCAGGGGTAGATGAAGAATCAAAACTAACGCTCGGCACAATATCATCTAAAATGAAATTCACAGAAACGCTGTTGTTTATATTATTGTAACTATCATTACACCAAAAAGTGATAGTTTTAGTTCCAGAACTACTAAAAATATTCCAATCATACCAAATCTCTCCACTTCCTAGAACCATATCAACATAATTTATACCATCAAAAGATTCTCTACACAAAGAAATCCCATTTGCATCAGTCGTATTAACCTGAATGTACTGGGGTTGATTTCTAGGACCATAGATTCTTCCCTGAACCGGAGAACTAACAACGATATTTGGAGGAGTAGTATCTGGAGCACCAACCAAATTCAAACTCACAACCCGATTACCCATCATCAAATCAACACTCGAATTTTCAGCATAAGCCCCTGTCGAATTTGAAGCACTGATATTGTAAGGCGTTGCATAAGTTGTAACTCCACTACTATTCACATATTGTACTAATTCCTGTCTTGCAACAGGCGTAGCCCCATAAAATACTTGAGTGCCACTAACATTCTTTATTGTCACATCAGCATCAGCATTTGTTGTAATATCAAGATACCATTTTCTTATCAGCTCGCTCTCAGCATCTAACGACTCACTATCATAACTCGCATTCAAAAAGATGTTGCCTGAAGAATCCACAAGCACAACCTCTGAACCAAGAGCATCTATCAAAGTATTTTCCACTAAGACGCCAGAACTCAATCTCACCCTAATTCCAGTATCAAAATTCTGAATAACACCATTAGACAAATGGATATTATTTGCAAGCCCATTAGAATCTTCTACAACAGTAAAAGTCTTTGTACAAGTCATAGGGGGTCCAACCTCCTTCCCAAAATCATCCTTCAACGCTCCAAAATCCTGCAAATCAACAACCCCGTCGACATTTGCATCGCCAAACGGTCGCGTGGGAGAAGGCAAATCGCAATCAGGATTTTCGGGGAAAAATTCAGGACTACACTTTCCAAAGTAATCTTTTAACGCTCCAAAATCCTGCAAATCAACCTTCCCATCTCCATTAAAATCTGCAGAGCATTTTGTATTATCAGCACTGTTCACCAAAGTTGCAACTCCTATACTCCCAGAACTGCTTACTCCATCAACTACATGCCCATTTAAATCCAAGAAACTGTCATTCGCACTAAAGCTGAAACAACTTCCGGCATAAGAAATATCACTATAAAGAGTATAATTTCTGCCTTTAATCCCGAAATTCCTGCATCCATTAACATAAGATTGCCCAGCAAACATTGGAAAGTTTCCTTTCACAGTCTCCCATGCCCCAGACCATCCCCACTCCATTCTCAATAAAAGGGCAAAACCATTCTTAGTATCATAAAAAAAAGATTCTAAATTTTTTCTTGCACATGTCGTTGAAGAAAGGATTATATTTCCCACACAAGGAAGAGGGGGACTTGTAAGATTATGATAATAAAGGTTCCCAGATAAGTCCTCATCAAAGCTACCGGCAAAATAATTTCCTGCCATCCCTATAAGCCCTCCGATATTATTTGTCCCAATAACCCTCCCAGCAGAGAAAGAGCTTATAATAATTCCATCAGAATATCCGACAAGCCCCCCGATATTTCCCGAGCTGCTTGAGCCATCAACAGTCCCATTAGAATATGTTGCAAAAATAGTTCCTGAGTCCATAGCTCCCACAAGTCCTCCGATATTCTCCCCACTTCCAATTGTTACGTTAGCAAAAGAGTATGCGTTTTCAAGAAAGGCGGAAGATTCAGAAACCGCAGGAACGGTCATGCCGAAACCCATATAACCAACAAGCCCTCCGATATTTGACAGTCCCTCAACACTTCCGGAGCCGATGTTATAAACTTCTGAAACATTCCCGTTTTCAAAAGAACCAGCTAAAGTTCCAACATTGCTTCTTCCAACAACAGAAACATTAACCAAACCAAAGTCTTCCACACTAGTAGAATTTCCTATATGCCCAAACAAACCTATACAATCTTCCGAAGGTCTGTGGATATATAAATTAAAAATAACATGCCCCTCTCCATCAAAAGTTCCGCTAAAAGCAGAACCTTGGCATTCAGGAGACATTTCATCTGGCACCGCGTCAGGAGCTATCGGTACCCACCCTGTTGCGCTTCCAGCACTAGTAAATGCCTCACATCCTGGCGCATTAAAATCAATATCCTTCACCAAAACATAACTGGCAGTTAAATTTTCTCGAGTTAAATTCAAATCAGTACAATTTGTAATTTGAAAAGGACTTAAGGGAGTTCCATCCCCTTGCAAAACTGCATAACCCGTAGATTTAAAATTCAAAAGACTAAAGGCAACAAAAACAAAAATAACAATAACCCCTGCACTAATCATCCATCTCCCAAAACCCTTCCTTACATCAGAAGAATCAGCTCCACGAGACTTTGAAACAGACTTCACACCACTCTTCTTTTTTTTCATACTTTCTAGTCACCTTTAGAATAATAACTATTTGTTAAAGGACTATATAAATATTATTATCCTCCAAGAATAGAATAAGTTTCTACAGGATAAAAAATAAGTTTAGCAAAAAAGCCTCCGGGGGTTATCAAAACTCTCTTTTCATTATCTGGTTATGGTCCATATTTTTTTAATATTATTTTTAGGTGAAATACTTAACAACATGAAACTGCTCCTGACGATTATGTCAACAGATTATGAAGATACTAAACGTTTAGTAGATCTTATGAGGAGAGGGTTATAACCGGTTATTGGTTTTTGCTTAATCGGATATTCTCACTGATTTTATTTTAATTCTTTCTTTTTCTTATTTTTTTGATAAGTGTATAACTGAGAGACCTTTTCATGAATAGGCCAATTTCTAAAATATAAGTCTAGAAGATCTGCCACCATATGTATTAAAATCCCAAAAAGGACCCATAGAAAAACTTTACTGATGAATGAAAGAAGAATTAAGATAAGAATAAACTCTAGGCCATGAAACACCATAATCTCTAATTTGTATTTCTTCCTTTCTTTTATTGGAAGTTTTTCAAATTTTTCTCCTTCTTCAATACACCAAAAGTAAGAGCCTCTAGGACTAAAATTTCCTGTTTTGTAGAGATATAAAAAATAGTGGTCTACATCAATTAAAAATGAGGATAGAAAAATAACTATTCCTGCAATTAATGGAAAGTTAAAAAAGTACAGTAGAACATAGGAAAATACAAATCCAAAAAGTATATGCCATTTAGGTCTCATAATTTTATTTAAACAATAGGGCTTTTAAATTTTAACTAAGCTCCGCATCGGGCTTCGCCACGATGCTCCGCTCTACAAAACCTTTCAGTAATGTTGCATATTCCTAACATCTTTGAAAAGTTTATTTTAAGACTTAGCAATTTAAAATATTAATCATTTTGCATATAAACAAAAAATTCCTAACAATCTATCCCAAACCCAGGGCATTACTAAAAAAATCGGCAAGAGCGAGGAATTGAGACAGAGTCCAATTCCGAGCGATGACCCACCAAAGACGAGTATTACTTCTTTCCTTTTTTCAACTCACGATAGTTATCAATTAAAGGATTCATAAGTTTTGAAGTTGTGTCATGCAAGTTTTCTAGATCTTTATGGATGCTTGAAACACTATCGCCGAATTCTCCTATTCTTCCGATTATTGCCTGTTGTAATTTATCTATCGAGGTTTCTATTCTCCTTAGTCGGTCATCAATGTCAGCTACCTTATCTTGAATTGTTTCCTTGAACAATGCCAGATCTCCAGTTTTCTTTTTGAATTCTGCAAATTTCTCTGCTACTACTTGTTCGGCTATTTCTGAAATTGTATCCGGGTCTATATTAGGTTGTGGCGGATAGTATTCCTGTCCTGTATATGCCTGAGGAGTTTGGGCGTAGTATTGATCTTGTGGTTGCTGTTGATATTCTGGAGCGTATTGCTGTTGCGGCGCGGCTAGTTGAGCGTCAGGCATTTGGCCTTGCATTGGTTGTTCGTACTGGGGAGGCATTGTTGATTGCTGCATTTCCTCTGCTTCGGGGGATATAGCAGATTTTACTCTCGCCTGATTTAAGGCCTCATAAATTTCTGATGTTGGAACTCTCTCGTTTTGAAGTTGCCTAGAAATCTCTGAATCATCCATCCCTCTTTTTTGCATTTCTATCACTTGGTCTAATATGGCCATATTATTCATCCGATTTTGTAGTTTTTATTTCTTTTGTATGTTTTTCTTTTAGCTTTTTTTCAATAATTTCTTCTATGTCTTTCATTCTTGCAAATTCGAGAGGCTGGAAATCTTTTAACATTCTCTCGATTACGACCATTTCATCTTTCCTTACAAACTTTCCAATCTCTTGAGAAATGTTTTCAGTTAATATTTTTATCTTTTTAATCTCTCTTTTATTCTCTTCTGAATCTCTCTTTAGGGTTTTTAACTCTTCTTCCATATCCTGACGAGAAGAAATAAGGTTTTGTCCTAGAAGAAGAACTCGTTCTCTCATCAACCTGTTTTTTTCTTCCGAGTCTCTCAGCCGCGTATTAAGTTCCGAGAGTAAAAATTGTATTTGACTCGAAATGTCTTGTTGCTCTGGCATAGATAGATTATGAATTGATAGTTTAAATATATTACTTCTTAAGGGCACCAAGGTTCCCTTAAAGTTCAACCCTCCTGTTAAGATAGCACCAAGGTTCTGAAAAAGCAAGAAGCTCCAGCTTCAGTATGACCAAGTTCAACCCTCCTGTTAAGATTAATGTTGCCAAGACCGGAAGTTGCCAATGATGTTAAGAAAAGGAAATTAATAAAAAGTCCGTAAAGCGAGAAACCTTGACGTAGTCAGAGCAATTCGCTCTTTCAAGAGACAATATCTCTACTAAATAGCGAAAGAGCAAATTGTGAGCAGGTTTCGAGCGAAGATTTAGTACATTCAATCCTCAAGAGCAAAGTTTTCTATCTACTTCTTCTTAGTCAAAACCCAAGAAACAACAGCTGCGACGATTATCAAAAGAACAAATCCAAACCAGTCGGTATCAAACCACACTTTCAATTTATCCCAAGTAATCGCCCAATTGAACATAAATGATGCAGAGATTATAAAGAAAACGACAAGAGCGACAAGCAAAACCCACGCCAACCAAGGCTTTTGTATAACATCAATCTTCCCATGAGTAAATGCAATCAAAAGCATTATCATAAAAGTACAAACAATAAAAACTGCAAACCATGCCGAACTAAACGCAATAAAATCTACAAGCGAAACACGGACTATAAAAATGGTAGCAAAAATGAATGAGAGGAACAAAGCAACCCAATTATCTCCCCCCAAAACTTCCGTCTTCTTTAACAAAGCATAAATAATAACAAAAACTAAAAGAAAGGCAACTATTGGAATAAAATAATTCAACGCGGATAATGACGCAGTTACCATATTATATTAATAAAAAAATTGTATAATTTATTTGCCCTCTTTCTTACTAAATCCCCCCGCAACAGCGACTACAGCAAGAATCACCCCAGCAAGGATTATAATGGGCCAGAAATAATCTCCAAGCCATAAACTTAAACTAAAATTATCTGTCCACATATTCCAATTAACAAGAGCCCATAAAACAACTCCAATCCCCACAATCCATCCTATCCACGAAAGCTTATGCAAATCAGTCTCCGGCATAAAGAATCCAATCAAAATTATCAAAACCAAAAATATCGAAAGCCCTACACCAAATCTCGGGAATATTGTTGCATAAAATGTTGAAACAAGATCAAACTGCAACGCCAAAAGACCCACAGCTGCAGCAATTATAACCAAGACTCCCTTATTCTTATCCCCTAAAATCTTTGTCTTCTCAAGAATAGCATAAACAACTGCAAATATAAGTAAAAAAGGAATTATATACGAAAAAACACCCAAGTCAGCCCAGGTATTTAACACATCAGTAATAGAAACTGCCATTCCGCTAATCGATGTCACCATAATCAAACCAAACAATTCTCATTTAAATATGTTTCGTATAAGAAACATGTTTTGTAAATTCTAATAACTAAAGTCTAAATCCCCCGTCATAAAAGAAAACTTCGCCAATTATGTAAAAACCAATGCCAAAGTGTTAAGAACTCCACACATTACCAAAAAAGTTCAGCAAGAGCGAGAAACCTTGACGTAGTCAGGTTTCGAGCGATAAGGATTTAGTAATGTTACAATCCGTTCACAAACTTGGCAACTCAACAATTAATGTATTCGCAACTTAAAAAAACTGCTTAATCTTTCTTCGCACCAGTAACCGCGACAATCATCGCCCCGACAATAAGAGCTATCACTGCAACATTAACCCAGAATTCTCCTCCAAATGAAAACCCCCCAAGAACATAGCTCCACAAACCAGTAACTTTCATCACAACCCCAATAACAAACAATCCTGCGAGTATTCCAAAAGTTATTTTCATCCATTTAGGCGTCTTATCTCCAGATAAATCTCCAGCAACAAATCCATACAAGATCAAAAATACAAGTATAACTGCAACGCCAACAGCCATCCAAGGCATTAGGTTAACAATGATTCCTCGAGGCACAGGAAAACCAATTAATATTAATCCCACAGCAAGCGCAACAAGAGCATCAATCTGTGCTTTTCCATCTCCAAGTATCTTACTTTTTTGCAATATTGCAAATATAAGCACGAACACAAGTAAGAACGGTAAAATCATCTCTGTGAATATAGGATTATCAAATATCATGTTCCTCTCAAAAAATTAACTCATACTTCATTTAAATACATTTCCTTTAAAAGTCCCTTGCAAAAAACTTAGCCAAGGATGTTAAGAAAATGACATCCATAAAAAGTCAGTAAAGCGAGAAACCTTGACGTAGTCAGGTTTCGAGCGATAATTGTTTAGTAACATTATAATCCGTTCACATCTTTGGCAACTCAGATTGTTTATATTTTGTATCTTAGTTTCTTTTTGAAACACCAATGAAACACCAATTTTTCTTTTCTAAAGAAAAAGGGTGTGTTTATATGTAAAATGCAATATCTCCCAAAAAATCATTAAAAAACTCAAAATTAGTTCAATTCTTCTTCTTGAAGAGAAAGACTATCCTCTTCTGGCTGTACTGGAACAGCATTTCTGCTTATAACAATAACGTCGCCTATAGCCTTGATAAATTGATGAGGTACAATAATTCCTCTCGCACCACCAAGCAAAGACATCATTCCACTATCTCTAGAAACAACAATTCTCCACCCGTCTATCTTATTATCTGCAAGATTAAGCTCTTCAACAACACCGAACATATCGCCAGCATCAGTGAATACTCTCTTACCAATAACCTCGCTCAGTCTCTTTATCTTTAACATGACTAGTTGAAAAAATCCCCCTTTAAATATATTTCTATACTCCAAAGTATATTTCCATTATTCATCTAAACCTTCATGAATGAGATTAAATCAAAATACGCTCATCCAAAACACCAAAAACCTCCAATATTACATCCAATAGATTTATAAAAAACTTCATATTAATAAAAGAATGGACTTGAAAAAGTTAGGAATACAGATTTTTACTATAATCCTCTCAGCAATAGTTCTCGCAATAACTGTTTCAATCACGAATATACCTATTTTCGTCGTTGCACTAATAAGTTTTCTTATAATCCTCGGAGCTAATTTCATAACAAAACATATTGTCGCATATATTCTTGAATCAAAAGTCTCAATAACTCTATGGAGTTGGTATCAGTATGGTTGGAGAAAGGATGCCCACTTCAAAAGAGCGGTTCCGATGATCTGGCTTCCAATTGTTCTTTCATTTATCACAAGAGGAATGTTCTGGTGGCTAGGAATTTTATCTTTTGATGTTGAGCCGAGAACAGAAAGAGTATCAAAACGTCATGGACTTTATAGATTCACAGAAATGACCGAATGGCATATTGCCTGGATAGCCACATTCGGAATAATCATCAATATCGCACTTGCAATAGCGGGTTATCTTTTAGGATTTGAATTCTTTGCCAAACTGAATATTTATTTTGCAGTATGGTCCCTAATTCCATTATCCGACATGGATGGAAGCAGAATTCTAATGGCAAGCAGAATACTCTGGTTTGTTCTAGCGGTCATTGTTGCAATATTCTTCGGTTTTGCATTTATGACGGTATAAATAGGGTTCAACACCCCCACGAGAATTTAGTATATCATTCCTAATACGCCTTCCATCAAAAACAAAAGAAAAACTCAGCCAAAACGTAAAATAAAAAGTTGAACAAGTCGTTAAAAAATTAACACATTACCAAAAAGTTCGGCAAGAGCGAGCATCCTGCGGTCATACTGAAGCCAGAGCTTCTTGCAAGTTAATGCCGGTGCGAGCGAGGTTTGGTATCTGCATCTCATCATTGCAAAGTTTAACATTATTTATATGCAAAAAAATGTATTAGAAAAAGATTGCTGCAATTAATAATCTCGAATCTCACGGCGTTAAAGCAAAAGAAGCATATTCGGACTTTAGCGCAAGATTCTTAATATCCCCCAATTTTACGGCGTTAATCTTTTTATTATACTCATAATAATTTTCAGCACTATCTGAAATCTCTTCAATTAAAAGATTCACGGCGGTCTCATTTGAACCCTCGGCCTCAACAGCATGATTGCCTATTGCCTGTTCTTTTCCTTCTTGTAGTTCTTTCTCACTAAGATTTTTCATCTTTTCAAATTCTTTAGTGCAAATTTCTATAACTTCCTTCACCTTCTCTTTTTCAGTACCTACATAAATAACCATATAACCAAACTCTTTTCCTAAATCCAAACTTGTTTTTACTGCATAAGCCAATCCCCTCTTTTCTCTTACTTCGGTAAATAATCTTGAGGACATTCCCTGCCCAAGGATAGTCGTAAAGACTTCTGCAGCATACCTTTCTTTATCGGAGGATTTAGGAAAATGAAATCCGATAACTACATTTGCCTGCTGTATATCCTGTCTAGTCTCGGTAGTGGTTCTTATTTTTGGGATAATCTTTGGGATCTTCAGGCTCTTCCCCTCTCGAGACACAGAAAATTTTTCAGCAAGTTTAGTTATCTCCTCAAGATTATTATTTCCAACTATACAGAGTACAGCATTTTGGGGGGTATAAACTTCATGATGTTTTTTAATTAAAACATCACGAGACATACTCATTATATTTTCCTTAGTTCCGATTATATCCATCCCAAAGGGAAATTCATATAAATTTGATTTGATTTTATTAAGCGCATGTCTTAAAGGATTATCATTATACATTTTTATTTCTTCACAAATTACATTGCCCTCTTTTTTCACCTCTTCTTCAGGAAATAAAGGATTAAAGAAGATATCAAAGATTACATCCATTGCAAGTTCTAAATGTTGCGAAGGGAGCTTCACATGATATGCCGTTTCTTCTTCACTTGTAAACGCATTCAAGATTCCTCCAACTTTTTCAAGTTCAAATGCAATCTGTCTCGTATTTCTTTTTTTTGTTCCCTTAAAACATAAATGTTCAATAAAATGCGCAATTCCCTTCTCTTTTTCAGTTTCATATATCGAACCAAACTTTGTTGCCAGCATTACTGTAGTTACGGGAACGTCTCTTTTTTCAAAAAGAATTGTTAAGCCATTCTTAAGTTTCTTTTTTGTGAAGTTCATACCGACGAAAAACATAAACTATTTAAATAACTTTCTCCTGCTAAACTAAAGGAGATATCCGACAAAAGGAGGTGTAAAAATGGCTTGGTATGAAAAACTTGCTTTGGTTTTAGCTGCTATTGGAGCGATAAACTGGGGACTAGTACAACTTAATTGGAATGCAGTAGATGCTTTGATTGGTAGTTGGAGTGCTACAGCTGCAACAGTTGTTTACTGGATCGTAGCTCTTTGTGGTATATATGCTCTTATAAAGGCTTTCAAATAAATTTTTATTTAATCTCTTGGGTGTCGGAGTTAAAAAAAGATGCCCTCTTTTTCTTTTATTTTTTATTCAGTTTAGTATCTAGAATCTTAAACATCAAAGCAGAATAAAGTTGATATGAAGAAGAACAAAAACATAAAATTGCTCCTACCACCACGACTCCTCCACAAGAGATACCAAAAATCAATTCATTTCTCAAGAACTATAAACTTTTCACCATTTTCTTCGAATGTATCAACAATTGAAAAATTTTCCTCCAAGAAATCCATAAGCCATTTCCTTGTTGTATGAAATTTTGTCTTCCCACTAAGACTTTGTGTTGGAAAGCTGATTATTATTCTTTCACCTGAAGAAAGCAATTCTTTAATCTTTATCAAAAGTTTTTTGCTATAATCTTTCTCAAAAAATTCAAGAGCGTCAATTATATTAAACATCAAAACGATTCGAGGTTTTTTCTGGTTCTTGATTATATTGGCCACCTCATCTAGATCAAAAACATCTAAATGAACGGCCCTAGAATCAAATTTATTCTTTTTAAAATAATCGTTCATTAAAACA
This sequence comes from uncultured archaeon, assembly GCA_903828655.1. Taxonomy (GTDB): domain Archaea; phylum Nanobdellota; class Nanobdellia; order Pacearchaeales; family GW2011-AR1; genus CAIKMX01. Next base: position 28,201 of record CAIKMX010000024.1, read on the forward strand.
ACAAGCTGCCCAGTAGCTTCGATTGCAACATACTTTGTATGGAGGGGCATAAGGCTATATGAAAATCCATTTACCCCCGCCCCCAGATCTATGACTGTTTCGGAGGGATTTAGAATTCTTTCATAAAGTTTTTGATAATCCCTGTTTTTTGAAGATATATGTTTATCCAGCATCTCTTCAGGAGCTAACTTTCCATTTAGAAGTTTATTTGTCAAAAATACAGTAAAATATTTTCTCAAAAGCGCGCGAGTCCCTTTTACATCTTCTTTCGCTTTTTTTGAAACTCTCAAAACTAAAGAATCTAGAAGCATAGAAAATTCTTTCTTCTCCTTTACTTTCTCAAGAAAACCAAGGTTTTCTTGAAGTTCATCTTTCCTTTGAGTTAGTTCTCGACATTCCATATTATTGTGATTACAAAATCTCCAGTTTCTCCATAAAATGCCTATACTCTCCCTCACTTTTTATATCAAATTTTATTTTTATAGGTTTTTTAGATTTAAACTCCGGCATAAACAAAACCGCAGACTCCGCCTCTCCCCCTTCAAAATCCATTCGAAACTTATACTTTTCTGAAAGTTTTTTCAACTTTTCTAAATTTTCTCTATCAATCATCTTCCCCAACCACTCCTTTTTTAGCCCATCACAAGAAAGCTTTGTCAATATCACCTGAAATTTCTCCCCCAACAACTCTTGCCATAATCTATCCGGATTATATCCTAAAAGAGGAGCTATAAATTTTAGTTTAAATTTTTCGCAGATTCTCTTTACCCTTTCACCCTGATATTCCGAAGCTATTCCCCCGACAACAATTCCCTCTACCTCCCCGATTACCTTTCTTATCAGTTCTTCTAAATCATCCAACTCTTCCTCTTTTTCTCCCTTAGTCTTTTGAATTACCAAAGGAATCCCCAATTCCTCAGACTGTTTTTTCAAAAGGTTCATGTAAGGTTTATGAAACATGAAACTATCAAAATTGTCAGGAATTATTGTCAAAAGATACAAAACTTCATCTCCCACTTCAAGAGATTTATGCAAAGCTAAACAAGAATCCTTTCCTCCAGAGAACAATGCCGCAAGTTTCATAGTATGTCAATTACCCAATTAAGTTTATAAAATGAAAAGAAGAAACCGATTTATAAATAATCCTATATCCCCAGAAGATTCAAAACGGCATCCCTAGCGGCCTCATAAACTCTTACAAATACATTTTGAGAAGGCACTCCACAAGTTTCTCCGAATCTTTCCTTTAATACGCCGAAGTCTTGTATATCCACTATGCAGTCCTGATTTATATCGGTACCATTACACCAACTGTTGACGCTTCCACAATCGGTTCTTCCGAAAGTCACTTTCATTAAACTTGAATCTTGTAAATCTAAAATACCATCCTTGTTTGCATCAGCATCACTGCAGGTTAAATTACGGGTTATGCCTTCACATCCAGTTCGAGGAGTCCCATTACCTTCATCTGGATTTGCCGCATCGCAAGAAATTGTTGTAGGATAAGGATTTACAGTCCCACAACTATAAGCATCAGTACATGTTCTAGTCTTTTGATTGTTTGAACACTGCGACCAATCACCGCAAGTCCAGAGTTCAGAGCATTGTGATGTGCATGTTTGGGAGGTTAGGGGTTTGTTTGTGTCATTTCTACAACCATTTGCATCAGTACATGTTCTCGCTTGCATACTATTTAAACAAACAGACCAGCTACCGCAATTCCAAGAAGGAACACAACCAACTAGAGGAACGTCGTCGGATGGAGATACATCACTAGGCCCCGCACACTTCCCATTTGAACATCCAAATGAACAGGGAGTACTTTGTTGAGTTTTGATATTTTGACATGTCGAATTCATCTTCGCAGGGCTTAAACATGAGGGAGTGGTTACATTTACTCTCAATGTTTTTCCATCACAATAAGGCATTTCAACTAGAGTCCCGCAATCAGAATTTCCATCGCAAGCATGCTCTCCGATGCAGTCTTTTCTTCCCTGGTTGTCACGGTATATAGTAAAATCTTGTAGGTCCACAAAGCAATCCCCATTAAAGTCCCCATTGGTGTATTGTTGTATCGTGGAACTTGTTGAATTTGAGCAATCCCCGCTCCCCTCCCCGTAGTTATCTTGCAAGTATTTATAGTCGGCCTCATTCACCTGCCCATCATGATTCATGTCTGCGTGATTGCACCAGTAATTACCCGGAACAGGGCTAGTTGCCTTTCCAGTCAATTTGTTCCACATATCTGAAAAAAATCCTGCTGAAGCAAAACTCACAGAGAAAACTACAATTACAATAAGAACAACCGCCGTCACGCCTTTTTTCATGTTTTTATCTATATTATGTTGTATTTAAATTTATTTATCCTGCGAAACTTTCACAATAGGAAACTATCTGCCCACTATCTAAATTTAATATTCCCCCCAGAGAAGTTAAAGTAAATACACAGATATCATAAGTAAATGGACGGTTGATATTACAATTCCTTATGCCATAGTTCTTCTTTATAATAACGAAATCATTGAAGTCAACAATATGGTCCCCATTTATATCAGTTTTAGTATCATTAATCTCTGTTGAATTCTTCTGGAAATCATTTTTGAAAATTTGAAAATCTGAAAGATTCACTGCCCCATCAAAATTTATATCTGCGCCCTCACAATCAACGAAATTTTTAGCGCTTTTATTTGCAACAATTGGCGGAGCCATTCCTGAATTTAGTCCGAGAATTATTTCTTCAAGTAAACCAATCTCTGATTTGGCCGCCGGTTCAGCATTACATACGCCTGCACCAGCGCATCCAAAAGGACATGTTTTATCACAACTTAGAGCACTTATCGCCCTGCAAGATGAATTTACCGTTCCCGGAGAGACGCATATAAAGGCAGTAGAGTTCGTACAAGAATTATTTCCCTGACAAATACTCACTGCCCTAGGTGCCCCGCATGCAGAATCATTTGAGCAGATTATCCTCGGGGCGGGTGCAGAAGTGCAGTTTTGGGCCGTTGCAGGCTTATTTGTGTTATTACCGCAACTATTTGAATCAGTACAGGTTTTCGTTTGTCTGTTGTTTAAACAAGTAGACCAGTTTCCACAACTCCAAGAAGGAGTGCAATTTGTTGCCTGAACATTGCATAAGTTATTTGAACAACCACGAGCACAATTTGTAGAAGAATTTGCAATAATCCCGGGTATGCAATATGCACTTGAAGAAGTATGATTTATACATTTTGGAACTCTTGTCTCAGTATAAAGAACCGAACCAGAACAATAATTTACCTCAGTACTATCCCCTGGGCAATCTTCATCCACATCACAAGCATAAGAGCCCATACAGTTCCCAGACGTACCTATAGAATTATCCACCGCCGCCAAATCATCTTTGTTTGAACCATTTCCATCCCTGTTTACGTCTGTCCAATTGCACCAACTATTGGTTTCATTGCAACTTCCCATCACCTCATTGATATTAATATTATCGAAGATATAATCTCTATCAGTTTCATTAACTATTCCGTCATGATTTACGTCAGTCCAATTACACCAATTACCGGCAACAACATTTCCAGTAATAGTTTTATTTGCAATGTCTATCACAACAATCAGCACAACTAACAGTCCTAAAACAGCTAAAACATTTATCACCTTATTTGTCATGAGATTTTAAGCCACAAAACTTATTTAAACATTTCTAATCTCTATTTAGCATGGCAAGTACAAATCAATCACCCTTTTACAAAAAAGCCGAAGCTGAATTCTTCATGGCTCAAAGCGATGAAGAAAGAATTGAAGCGCTTAAGGTTATGATAAAAGAATGCCCAAAACACAAATCTTCGGAGAAAATGCTTGCTAATCTTAAAACCCGTTTGATTAAATTAGAAAAATCAGTCGAAAAACAAAAAAAGTCTAGAAAATCTTCGACTAAGCAGGGAATAAAAAAATCCGACATGCAAGCAGTCCTTATAGGATTCACAAATTCTGGCAAGTCCTCCTTTTTTAATCTCCTTACAGGTTTAGATGCAAAAGTATCTCCCTATCAATTTAATACGACAGCGCCGCAGCTTGGAACAATTGATTTCGAAGATATCAAAGTCCAGCTTATTGACATGCCTTCCTTTCCAAATATAGACCGAAGCCTAATAAATTCCACGGACGTTCTACTCCTTGTCATAGATAATTTAGACCAAATTGAAAAATCAAGAGAGTTTTGGGGAAGAAGCAGAGCAAAAGTATTTATTATTTTTAACAAAGCAGATTTATTAGATTCAAACGAGCTTAGGAGAGTTGAAGCAAACCTTAAATCCAAACATAAAAATCATGTTTATTTTATTCTTTCCTCATTAAATCCTGATGAGCAAACTATTAAAGATTTCAAAAAAAAACTTTTCAGCAGCTTTCCGATTATAAGAGTCTATACAAAAGAACCGCGAAAACCCGCAACCAAAGATCCAATGATTTTAAAACAAGGCGCAACTCTCGAAGAAGCCTCTGAAAAAATTCTAAAGGGGATGTCTAAGAGAGTTGAGAGAGCGAGAGTTTGGGGACCCTCATCAAAATTTTCTGGGCAAGCAGTAGGTTTAGATCACGTCCTAAAAGACGGAGATGTTGTTGAATTTCAAATCAAATGAGCATAAAAAATATTCTTTTCATTTTATCACTTTTAGGAATTTTACTTCTACTTTTTTTACTAAACTTTTTTGGAGACAATGCAATTTCCGGATATGTCAAAAAGATAGAATATGGAAATAATAAAATATCCCTCTTCTTAGAGGACTCAAACACCGAATTTATTGTTTTCAGTAACATCATTCTCAACATCCGCGAAGGAGAGAAAATCACTATTAATTTCAAAAAAGAAGAAGGCATATCAAATCAAGGGATTGTCAGTAAGATAATCATTTGAAGATATAATAAAAAAATAAAAATATGGCCAAGATAAAATAAAAAAGGATTTTGTATACAAATAAAAACATTGCCAAGCCATTTAAAAAATAGACACATTCGCAAAAAAGGCAGTAAAGCGGAGTGCTGTGACAAAGTCCGGCACGGAGCGAAGATTAAGCTCGCTCGCCCTTCGGGCTCGCTTTTTAGTATCTGCATTTCATCTTAGCAAAGTTCAACATTATTTGTATGTAATTTAAATTATTTATTCAGAAAACATAAAATATTATTTCTTCCTAGAAACTTTTGCAATCTTCACAACAGTTGTTTTTACAACAGGTTTTGCAACCTTCGGTTTTATAACTTTCTCAGGAGATTTCACCACTTCCTGTTCTCCCCAAGCAGCAACTCCCAGAAGAACAAAATATATTATTGCTCCGGCAAAAGGAATTAGCATTAAAAGTATCCATGCCCCAGGTTTTCCTACAGATTGGAATACTTTCCAATTCCAAATGAACCAATAAACCATAAATAGTAACACTGTTATAAAATTTAAGAAAGGTATGAAAAATGTAATCAACAACAAGACTGGCCACCAGTGCATATTCGCTATTTTACTTGATAAAAGAGGTTTCCCAAAAAAAGGAATCCACGCCAACGCACCATCAGTTCTTTTATTTTTCTTGGCTATTGAAACATACGCCAAAGAGGTATAAATATATATTGCCAAAAAGAAGATTAAAAATAATGTTATAACCCACAAAGCTATAGAGACTAAACCCGGCAATAATACCTGCCTAAGAATCTCAGCAGAAACTGTTGTCTCATTTATCACCATGATTTAGTAAAATTTTTATTGTTTAAATACCTTTCCACTCTTTCACTCTTCTTTCTTTAGAAAAGAAAGAATTTGTGTTTCAAGAAAGAAACTAAGAACGCGATGTTTCAAAAGAAAAACTAAGATAGTAAATAATAAAACTACAAAGGATATAATAAAATAAGGAGAATAAAATGCTAATTGAAATTATGTTGGCAATCTTGCTGGGAACCCTCGCAGGAACATTCACCGGCCTCTTCCCAGGGATACACATAAACCTTGTTTCTAGCTTTTTAGTTTATTCATCTGTTTTTCTTGCGAGTTACTTCGAACCGATTATCCTGATTGTTGCAATTGTCTCTATGGCTATTACCCACACATTTGTAGACTTTGTTCCCTCAATATTTTTAGGCGCCCCAAATGAAGATACCGCCCTAAGTATAATGCCTGGCCACGAATTGCTTATGGAAGGAAGGGGCCATGAAGCCGTTATGCTAAGCGTTTATGGATGTTTTTTAGGGATTATCTTATCCTTGTTGTTCGTTCCGATTTTTATTTTTTTTATTCCTAAAATTTATCCATTCTTTCAAAGAATGATGGCTTGGATTTTAATTTGGGTAGTCATTCTTTTAATTTACCAAGAAAAGAAGTTTAGACTCTGGGCAATTTTAATTTTTTTAATTTCTGGATTTTTAGGTATAGCGAGTTTAAACATGAACATCAATCAGCCCCTTCTTCCATTACTAAGCGGATTGTTTGGTGCATCAGCCCTTATTCAATCAATCTCCCAAAAAGTAACTCTTCCTAAACAAAAACTCGAAAAAATTAGCATCGATAAAAAAGATATACTAAAGCCTCTTCTAGTGACCTCAATTACGGCGCCAATCTGCTCTTTTTTGCCCGGCCTTGGAAGCAGTCAAGCCGCCATCGCAGGTTCAGGAGTTTTTAAAGAAGAAAAGGCACTAGACCGAAAACAATTCCTAGTTCTTATTGGAATGATAAACAGTTTCGTTATGGCAATGTCTTTTGTGGTCGTTTACGTTCTAAGTCGCGCGAGAACAGGGGCAGCAAGTGCAATTATGAGTATTTCTCAAATAGGTTTTTCAGATTTAATATGGATTTTGGCTGCAATTGTCTTTGCTTCACTAATCTCTCTATTCTTAACAAGCGTTGTTTCTAAATCCTTTTCTAAAAACGTGCAAAAGATTAGCTATTCAAAAATTTCAAAATTTGTTCTAATCTTGCTCTCCATAATAGTATTTATTATTTCAAGATTTCTAGGAATCTTAATCTTTATTATCTCGAGCATAGTAGGATTACTTTGTATATATTCCGGTTGTAGGAGGGGATTCCTTATGGGATGCCTACTAGTACAAACAACCGCCTTTTACTTATTTTACTAAATTATAAAAATAAAAAATAAAAAATAAAAATGGATTTTATCTACTCTTGTAGTTTCTCATTAGCTTTCCAATACCTATTACAAGGACAATGATTGCTACTATCCAACCTTGTAAATTAAGCAATGATGCTGGTAGGACTCCTAGCTGTGCTAGAACTAACCAAACGCCCAAGATGGTTACAAGCCATGCCGTTAATTTTGCCATTTATTTGCCTCCTTTTATTAATAGTTGAAGGAATAACTTATTTAAATAGGTTCTTATTTTTGAGGAGATGGAAGAAAAAACCAGATGTTTCATAGCAATTGATTTACCAAGAGGAATTATAAAAGAAGTTGAAAGAATTCAAGAAGAACTTATAAAAAAGAAAACCTTTGATGGAAAACTAACCGAAGGAGAAAATTTGCATCTAACCTTAAAATTTCTTGGGGAGATTTCAAATTCAGACATTGAAAAAACGAAACAAATACTTCACAATTTAAAAAAAGGAGAAAAGAAATTCGAAACAAGCATTGGAGAGCTAGGAATCTTCTCTCCGAAGTTTATCAGAATAATATGGTTAAAGATTCTTGGCAAGGGAGTTTATGATATCCAAAATAAAATTGACGCCTCCTTAAAACACTTATTCAAGGAGGAAGAAAGATTTATGTCTCACCTAACAATTGTTCGTGTAAAGAAAGTCTATGATCCTAAAATATTCATAGAAAAGCTAAAAGAAATTATCCCCAAGAAAATTAAATTTGAAGTTGATGCATTTTATTTAATCAAAAGTGAGCTAAAGCCATCTGGCCCAGAATATACTATTCTCGAGAAGTTTGAATTAGAATAAAAATATACTCTAGAAAGAATTTGAAGCTTTATATTATTATTGTTTTCAAAAATATATGTTCTAATACAATCTTACTTAAAAGGCAGCAGCGATTAAGTTTATTTTGATGAAGAAGGTGATAACTAGAGATGATATAGCGCTGCTTGCGGGGAATTTTGTAGCTTCTATTTCTCAAAGTGAACAACCCAATCCCCCGAGGATCATTTTATTGAATAAGGACTTGGAAGAAATGATTGCTTTTGGAGATTTAACAAATACTTTAGCTAATCTTCTAGATGAATCTTTTCCTAGCCATGTAGATGTTGTTGAAAGAAGATTTTATTTACCTTGTGTTGGAGATTATATTATCTCTGTTGAAGAAATCTTTGGTAATGGATATGTCGAGCATTTTTTACAAAATCCTTCTTGTGGATTGATGCCTGAGGACTATCGTATGAGGGCAATGGAAAGCTCAAGAAGCTCTCATGATTTGTCAGGGGAATAGGTTACTTTATGAATTAATTAATATACTTTTGAAAATCCTCCGTTTTAGTCTTTAATATCTCTTTAAGCTCTTCCTTTTCCGAGTTTATTATTTTTCTTAGAGA